>CACWLP010000021.1 GCA_902761755.1 uncultured Eubacteriales bacterium
CTTTATCACAGATGCCTTTTTATCTAAAAAAGGCGGCCGCTGACGAGCAGCATCAGACGCCTTTATTAGACGTTGTCTAATCGCTGTCTAATTTTGGTGCGATTTTCGCGGATTTTCACGAATTTTCGCGGAACTTCACAGAACAGCGCATCGGCCGCATCCGTTAGAAAATAAGCCTTCCGGGCACTTCGCAAAACTTCGCGGAACTTCAAAAAAAGCCGATCTCCCCAACTCCTAAGCGAAAGGCCGCGCGTTCGAATCGCGCCAGGCGCGCCAGACAGCCCGGTTTTCAGCGCAAGCGTGCCGCTGAAAGCGGGCTTTTTTCTGTAAAACGGCGCTTTTTCAAAAAATTTTCAGAAAAAATCAAAAAATCCCCCTGCGTCAGGTATTGCTCGTGACGCTGCGTCATGTGCTATAATGACGGCGAAAGGAGGCGCAAGACTATGTCACGCTACACCACCGGAGAGTTGGCGAAGATTTGCGGAGTGACGGTGCGTACGGTGCAGTTCTACGATCAGAAGGGCATCCTGGTCCCCAGCGCGCTGAGCGAGGGCGGCAGAAGGCTGTATTCCGAAGAGGATCTGAAAAAAATGAAGATCGTCTGTTTCCTGCGGGATACGGGCCTGTCCCTGGATACCATCGGCCGCCTCATGGCGGAGGAGGACCCGGGCAGCGTGATCTCCGTGCTGCTGGAGCAGCAGACGCTGGCGCTCAAAGACGAGATCACGGAGCGCCAGGATCGGCTGGCCCGGCTGGACGAACTGAAGGAGGGCATCCGCACGGCCTCCCTGTTCTCCATGGAAACCATCGGTGACATAGCGTTCATTATGGAAAACAAAAAGAAGCTCAGTGCCCTGTACCGGCGGATGATCCTGCCCGCCATCGCCCTGGGGATCCTGGAGTGTACGGGCATCCTGCTGTGGATCCTCAGGGGCGTCTGGTGGCCGTTCGCCGTCTGGGCCGCGCTGGCGGTGCTCTTCGGCGTCGTCGCCAGCCGGTATTACTATCGGAACGTCGCTTACATCTGCCCGCAGTGCCACGAGGTATTCCGGCCCACGTTCAAAGAAATGCTTTTTGCAAGGCATACGCGCAAGACCCGGAAGCTCACCTGCGTCAAGTGCGGGCATCACGGCTTCTGCGTGGAAACCTGGGGAGGAGATCTGAAATGAAAAGAATGAAGAAACTGCTCGCCGCGCTGCTGGCCGCGGTCCTGGCGCTGACCGTTTCCGCCGCGGCGGAGCAGGAAGCGCGGAAAATCGAAAATGCCGCGGACGCGGAGGAATGGCTCGGCATTTTTCTGGGCGAAGCCCCGGAAACGCTGGACGGCGTCTGGGCGATGACCGCGCAGATGCAATCGGCGGCGGACCGGATGGGCGGCATGAAGGGCCTGGCCGCTTCCCTGTCCGCATTGGGCGCGGTGCAGGAAATCGGCGCCGCTTACGAGGAAGAGATCCAGGGCTACCGGGCGTTCCGCATCCCCTGCGTTTTCTCCGCCATGCCCCTGGACCTGGTGCTGGTCACGGATCAGGGCGCCGTGGCGGGGCTCTCCACCGCGCCTTACACCGGCGGAGACAAGCGGGAAGAAGACAGCGCGGCCTTCGACAGCATCGAGCTGGCGCTGCCGGTGCCCGCCCTGCAGGGCGAATTGCCGGGCACGCTGCTAATTCCCAAGGGCGAAGGCCCCTTCCCGGCGGTGGTGCTGGTGCAGGGCTCCGGCCCCAGCGACCGGGATGAGACCGTGATGAACCTCAAGCCCTTCCGGGATCTGGCGGAGGGCCTGGCGGTCCAGGGCGTGGCTGTCTATCGCTTCGACAAGCGCACCTATGTGTACGGGGAGGAAATGGCGGCCGACACGCAGGGCACCCTGGTGGACGAATCCATCGAGGACGCCGTGAACGCGGTGCAGCTGCTGGCCCGGCAGGACAGGATCGACCCCGCCCGGATCTGGGTGCTGGGCCACAGCCTGGGCGGAAACGCCGTTCCCGCCATCGCCCGATCGCTGCGGGAGCAGCCTGTGGACGCCTGCGGCTTCATCCTGATGGCCGCGTCTCCCCGTCCCCTGGACGTGCTGATCCGGGAACAGTACGATTTCCTGTATTCCCTGCTGCCGGAGGTGACCCCGGAGCTGCAGGCGGAAAAGGACGCGCTTTTTGCCGAGCTGGATCGGCTGCAGGATCCGGACGCCCTCGCCGACGATGAAACGGTGGCCGGGGCCTACGCGCCCTACTGGAAATGGCTGGCGGCTTACGACATCCTGCAGGCCGCCCAGGAGATCTCCCAGCCCTGCCTGCTTTTGCAGGGAGAAGAGGATTACCAGGCGACCATGGAGGACTTTGCCATCTGGCAGAGCGCCCTGGGAGAAAAGGCCAACTGGCGTCTGATCTCCTTCCCGGGACTCACCCACGTCTTCACCGCCGGACAGAAAGCCGAGGGCAACGCCATCTATGCCCGGACGGATACCGTGGACGCCGCCGTGATCCGGACCGTCGCCGATTTCATTCTTCACAATGGCACCAACCCCTGAACCGAAATAGGAGGCTTTCCACCATGGAAAATATCAGCGAATACCTGCCGTTTCTGATCCCCCTGGCCGCCGCGCAGCTGGCGCTGCTGGGCTACGCGCTGCACCACATCCTCACCCACGATACCTATAAGCGCGGAAGCCGCGGGCTGTGGCTGGCTGTGGTCATCGTGCTGATGGGCTTCATCGGCCCGATCCTTTACTTCCTGCTGGGCAAGGAGGACGCATGATGGACATGCTGCGCATCACCGGCTTGCGCAAGCGTTTCGGCAGCAAGGAGGTGCTCCGCGGGCTGGACCTCGCCGTGCCGGAGCACAGCGTATTCGGCTTTCTGGGCAAGAACGGCGCCGGGAAAACCACCACCATGAAAACCGTCCTGGGCCTGCTGCGGGCCGACGGCGGCGAAATCGCGGTGAACGGCGAAAAGGTGCTTTACGGGCAGACCGCCACCAACCGCTGGATCGGCTACCTGCCGGACGTGCCGGAATTCTATCCGTTCATGACCGCGGCGGAATACCTGCGCTTCTGCGGCGAGATCAGCGGCATGGCGAAAGCGGACATCGGCCCGCGCAGCCGGGAGCTGCTGGCCCTGGTGGGCCTGCAAAACGAAAAACACCGGATCCGGGGCTATTCCCGGGGCATGAAGCAGCGGCTGGGCATCGCCCAGGCCCTGCTGAACCGCCCGAAGCTGCTCATCTGCGACGAGCCCACCTCCGCCCTGGACCCCGTGGGCCGCAAAGAGATCCTGGATCTGCTTCTCACCGTGCGGGAGCAAACCACGGTGCTGTTTTCCACCCACATCCTCTCCGACGTGGAGCGCATCTGCACAGACGTGGCGTTCCTGGATCAGGGCACAGCGAAAATCCAGGGAACGCTGAATGAAATCCGGGCCCGGTACCGCAGCGAGGAGTACCTGGTGGAAACGGACAGCGAAGCGGGGCTGCAGGCCCTGCAAACGGCTTTCCCCGCCCTGCACAAAATCGGGAAGAACCAGCTCTCCTTCCGCGAAAAAGACTGCCCCGCCGCGGATGTCCTGCGCTTCCTGGCGGATCAGGCCGTTCCGCTGCTCCGGTTCGAGCGGGCGGAGCCGTCCCTGGAAAGCCTGTTCATGGAGGTGGTGGAGCAATGAAAGCCCTGGGCGCCTTCCTCAGAAAAGAGCTTATGGAGCAGGTGCGTTCCGGCCGGCTGCTGATCCTGGGGATCCTGTTCATCCTGTTCGGCATCATGAACCCCGCCGTCGCCAAGCTCACCCCCCGGCTGATGGAAATGCTGGCGGATTCCATGACGCAAATCGGCATGACCGTTTTCCCCGTCCCCGTCACCGCCCTGGACGCCTGGGCACAGTTCTTCAAGAACATCCCCATGGCCCTGATCGCTTTCGTGCTGCTGGAGAGCGGCGTTTTCACCCGGGAATATCAGACGGGCACGCTGGTGCTGTCCCTCACCAAGGGGCTGGATCGCCCCAAGGTCGTGATCGCCAAGGCCGCCGTGCTGCTGGCGCTGTGGACGGCGTGCTACTGGCTGTGCGCCGGCATCACCTGGGGCTACAGCGCCTACTACTGGGATAATTCCGCGGCGCGGCACCTGGTTTTGTCCACGGTGTGCTGGTGGGCGTTCGGCGTGTGGGTGCTGGCGCTGACGGTCCTGTTCTCCGTCATGGCCAGGGCGAATACCGGCGTGCTGGCGGGCGTGGGCGGCGCGGTGCTGCTGTGCGTGCTGCTGGGCATGCTGCCCACAGCCGGCAAATACCTGCCCACCCGGCTCATGGACGGGACCGCCCTGATTTACGGCACGGCGGAAGCCGGCGCTTATACCGCGCCCCTCCTCGTCGCTGCGGCTACGGCGGCGGCCTGCTTCGCCGCAAGCATCCCCATCTTCAACAGAAAACAGCTGTAAACGGCAAAGCAAAACCGCAAGGGCTTTTCCCTTGCGGTTTTTGATTGTAACCGGATCAGTTCGGCGTGTTATTCCGTCATCAGGTACGCGCGGCAGGGCGCTCCGTCGCAGCCGCCCAGGTTCAGCGGCGCCGCGCTGAGGAAATACCGTCCCTCCGGCACGCCCGCCAGCACGATCCCCTCCAGCAGCGTCACCTCCGCCCCCAGCAGGATCAGGTGCACCTCCCGGGGCGCGTCCTCGGGCCCCACGGTCTGGCTTTCGTTGCCCAGCAGCCACAGCCCGCCTTCGGCGAACACCCGGGCCGCCTCCGCCGTCACCGTGGCCCGCCCCGCGATGAGCAGCCGTTTTTCCGCGCCCGCCGCCCGGGCGCGGTCCAGCATGCGGGCGGCGTCCGCCGCCGTCACGTTCCCGCTGTGGCGCGTCAGCAGACACGGCCCCACGTAGGGCGTCAGGCCCATTTGATCCACGGTTTTTCCGCCGTCCACAAAATGGAAGGGTGCGTCCACGTGGGTGCCGTTGTGGGCGCACATGGAAAAGGCGGTCAGGTTGCACGCGCCGCCTTCCCGAATGCTCATGATCCGCCGCTTTTCCGGCGCGGGGTCCCCCGGGAAAACGCGGCAGGAAAACACCTCCTGGGTAATATCGTAGATCATGGTATGCCCTCCCGTCAGTAAATCACGCGGACTTCCTCCGCGCCGGCCGCCCGGCGGAATTCCTCCAGGCCCCGGTCGTCCACCAGCATCCATTCCCGGAATTTTCCCGTTTTTTTGTTCAGAAACCCCGCCGTCCTTTCCCCGGTGCAGATGCTTTTGCGCACTGCGGGCTGCTCCGTTTCCGGATCGTAAGGGAGGCGCGGGGGCTTGCGTGAAAACAAAGGCATTCCGATCCCTTCCCGTTCCTTTTTTCCCAGTATACCGCGCTTTCCCCCGTCCCGTCAAGGCGTCCCGTGGCGAAGGCCGTCGACGGGCCGCGCTTGTATATTTCCCGCGGGCATGCTATAATTGAAGCGAAAATATGCCGGATCTGCCCGACGGGAGGTGCCTGGAAAATGCGCAAGCGCGTCTTATGCTGCCTGCTGATCATGACGCTTGTTTTGCTGTGCGGCTGCGGAGGCCCGGAAAAAAGCGCCGACGCGCCCGCCGAAGCATTGCCCGCCGCGGCGCCCACGGCAGCACCGGCCGGCCCCGCCGCCCAGGCTGTGGAAAAGCTGCTTTCCCGCTATCGGGCGGAAACCGCCCGGGTGTCCGCCCAGGCCGTCGGCGACGCGGCCTGCCTGATCCCTTCCCAGGTGCTTGCCCAGTTCGCCCGGGACGCCCAGACCGCGCAAGCCAAGGCCGAAGACGGCCGCTGGGTTTTTTCCGTCCGGGAAACGGGCGACCACACCTACGAATCCACCGCCATGGACCTGTATAAAAGCGATCCCTCCCTCCTCTCCGCCACGCCGGACCCGGCGGACGAAACGCCCCAGGATCATCAGCTCATGGGCGATTACGACGTCACCGGCGGCGGCCTGTTCGTCCGGGTGCGGGCGTACGACGCGGCGGAAAGCCTGTCCGCCGGCAGCGCGGAATTCACCGATACCCTGAACGGCGAAACCACCGGGCACGAACTGTTTTCCTTCTCAGTGCGGGATGGGAAGCTGTATTTCACCGACGCCGCCATGATCCTCACCGCGGGGCTGGACGGCCTGGAGGACCACGGCAAATACCTGGTGGCCGCCGGCTGGATTTCCCCGGACGGCCTGGACGTGATCGAATACGAATCGGACGGCGCCGAGGGCCTGCCCGATCCGGCCACCCTGGAGATCGCGGCGCTGCTCACCGCCGTTACGCCCCTGACCCGCGTGCAGGACGCCCAGGGCCGCATTTCCGTTTCCCCGTAAGCCCCGGATCGCTCCGTTTTTTCCCGCCCTGCGCTTGTAAGGCGGGTTTTTGCATGGTATAATAAGCCGTGTCGGCGGCGCCCGAAGGGAAAAACGCCGACAATTCCGGTATGATAAAAATGATTCATGCCCGCCAAGCGTGCGAGAGGGGGACCCCCATGTTTCTGGCCGATGGATGGAAGGATTTCGAGGTGCTGGATACCGGCGGCGGCGAAAAGCTGGAGCGCTGGGGGGAGTATATCCTGGCCCGGCCGGACCCCCAGGTGATCTGGCCCCGGGCGGACGAGGCGCTGTGGCAGAAGGCCCACGCCCATTATATCCGCAGCGACCGGGGCGGCGGCGCGTGGGAATTCAAAAAAGCGCTGCCGGACAGATGGACCGTCCGCTACGGCCCGCTTTCCTTCTACGTGCGGCCCACCGGCTTCAAGCATACCGGCCTGTTCCCGGAGCAGGCTGCCAACTGGGACGCCATGGCCGCCCTGCTGAAAACGCGGCCCGGCGCGCGGGTGCTCAATCTCTTCGCCTACACCGGCGGCGCTTCCCTGGCCTGCGCCGCGGCGGGGGCCCACGTCACCCACGTGGACGCCGCCAAGGGCATGGTGCTCTGGGCCAAGGAAAACCGCGAGCTTTCCCGCCTGCCCGAAACGTCCTTCCGCTTCATCGTGGAGGACGCGCTGGCCTTCGTCCGCCGGGAGATCCGCCGGGGCAGCCGGTACGACGGCGTGGTGATGGACCCGCCCAGCTACGGCCGCGGGCCCAGTGGCGAGGTATGGAAGCTGGAAAATGAGCTGTACGGCCTGGCGGACACCTGCGCCCAGGTGCTGAGCGACGATCCTCTGTTCTTTTTCATCAACAGCTACACCACCGGCTTCCAGCCCGCCGTGCTCCACAACATCCTGGAAAGAACCGTCTGCGCCCGGCGGGGCGGGCGGATCGACAGCCGGGAGCTGTGCCTGCCCGTCCGCTCCGGCGGAGTGCTGCCCTGCGGGGCCACGGGCCGGTGGATGAGGGACGAATAAAAAAACAGACGGGGAACCCGCTTTTGCGTCACGGGTTCCCCGGACCCCTCCCGAAAACCGATTCGGGAATCAAATGAATCATCACTGATCAGCGGGTTTGCCCGTGAAGCAAAAGAGGGAGAACATGGAAAACAAGCCGACCATTCTGTACGAGGACAATCACGTAATCGTGGCGGTGAAGCCGCAGAACCTGCTGACCCAGGGGGACGACACCGGAGACGATAACCTGCTGGATCAGGTGAAGCAGTACGTGAAGGAAACCTGCGGCAAGCCCGGAGAGGCCTACATCGGCCTGGTGCACCGGATGGACCGGCCCGTGGGGGGCCTGCTGGTCTTCGCCCGCACCAGCAAGGCCGCGTCCCGCCTGAGCGAGCAGGTGCGCGTCCATGAGCTGAACCGCCAGTACGTGGCCATCGTGGAGGGTGAAACGCCGGATCAGTTCACCTACGTGGATTATCTGACGAAGGACCCGGAAAAGAATATCGTCACGGTGCTTCCCTCCTACCTCAAGCTCCAGGGCAAGGAGGCCATCCTCCACGGCCGCACGGTGGCGCGCCGGGACGGGCTTTCCCTGGTGGCCATCCAGCTGGAAACGGGCCGGGCACACCAGATCCGGGTGCAGATGCAGCACGCGGGCCATCCCCTGTGGGGGGATCACCGCTACGGCAACGGCAAGGGGAAGGAGCAAATCGCCCTGTGGGGCATGCGCCTTTCCTTCACCCACCCCGTCACCCGGGAGCAGATGCTTTTCATCGCCCCGGCGCCGGAGGAAAAGCCCTGGCTGTTCTTCGAAAGGGAACTGCGGGGCCTGGAAACCGTGTGGCCCCAGATCCGTCCCGTGATCCAGCGGACGTAAAAAGCGAGGCATTATGAGCGATCCCGTCACCTTTGAGCTTCTGCATACCTGCAAGCAATCCGGGGCCCGGCTGGGCGTGCTGCACACGCCCCACGGGGATATTCCCACGCCCATTTACATGCCCGTGGGCACCCAGGCCACCGTGAAGGCCATGACCCCCCGGGAAATGGAAGAAATCAACGCGAAGATCATCCTTTCCAACACCTATCACCTGCATCTGCGCCCCGGGGAGGACATTGTGCGTGAAGCCGGCGGGCTGCATCAGTTCATGGACTGGCATCACCCCATCCTCACCGACAGCGGCGGCTTTCAGGTGTTTTCCTTGAGCGAGCTGCGTAAGATCACCGAGGAGGGCGCCGCCTTCCGCAGCCATCTGGACGGAAGCCGCCAGTTCATTTCCCCCGAAATCTCCATGGATATCCAGCAGGCCCTGGGCGCGGACATCGCCATGGCCTTCGACGTCTGCTCCGCCTACCCCTGCGATCACAAAACTGCCGAAGACGCCATGCGCCGCACCCACCGCTGGGCGGAGCGCTGCAAGAAGCACCACACCCGCAGCGATCAGGCGCTGTTCGGCATCGTGCAGGGCGCGTTCTATGAGGATCTGCGCATCGAATCCGCCAAGACCCTGGCGGACATGGATTTCCCCGGCTACGGCATCGGCGGCCTGAGCGTGGGCGAGCCCAAGCCCCTCATGTACGAAATGCTGGAGAAGATCGAGCCCTATATGCCCAAAAATAAGCCCCGGTATCTCATGGGCGTGGGCACGCCGGACTGCTTCCTGGAGGGCATCCTCCGGGGCGTGGACATGTTCGACTGCGTGCTGGCCACCCGCATCGCCCGGAACGGCACCTGCTTCACCAAATACGGCCGCCTGGTGGTGCGCAACGCCCAGTACGCCCGGGATTTCACCCCCATCGAGGAGGGATGCGACTGCTACGCCTGCCGGCACTTCACCCGGGCCTACGTCCGCCACCTGCTCAAGGCCGACGAGATCACCGGCGGCCGCCTCACCTCCATCCACAACCTGCGCTTCCTCATCCGCATGATGGAGGAGATCCGTCAGGCCATCGCCCAGGACCGCTTCCTGGATTACCGAAAAGAGTTTTACGAGAAGTACGATCTGACCAGGAATTTTTAAGGGAAGATTTTGCGGGGGAAACCCATTCTTTGCGGCCCAAAGAATGGGTTTCCCCCGCACCCCTTTCCGAAGAAAGGCTCCTGGGGATTTTTTTATCGTATGTTTTTCATGGATCCCGGGCATCCTGATACCGGGACAGGGAGCGCGCCGCCGGCAGCCGAATCCGGCACAGCCAACGCGCTGCCATGTGTCTCAGGAGAGCACACCGAACGCGGCGCGCTCTCCTTTTTCAAATTAAAAAAGCCGCCGGATGATTCCGACGGCTTTTGCTTTTCCTTCGGTTATTTGGCGTACTCCGTGCTGCGGGTCTCGCGGATCACGTTCACGCGGATCTGGCCGGGATACTCCATTTCCTTTTCGATCCGCTTGGCGATCTCCTTGGCCAGCACCTTCGTGCCCTCGTCGGTCACGTCCTCGGGCTTGACCATGATACGCACCTCGCGGCCGGACTGGATGGCGAAGCACTTTTCCACGCCCTTGAAGGAATTGGCGATCTCCTCCAGCTTGGTCAGGCGCTTGATGTAATTTTCCAGGGATTCGCGGCGGGCGCCGGGGCGCGCGGCGCTGATGGCGTCGGCGGCCTGCACCAGCACGGCTTCCACCGTCTGGGGCTCCACGTCGTTGTGGTGGGCCAGGATGGCGTGGATCACGTCCGGGCTCTCGTTGTACTTCCGGGCCAGCTCGCCGCCCAGGGACACGTGGGTGCCCTCCTGCTCGTGGTCCACGGCCTTGCCGATATCGTGCAGCAATCCGGCGCGCTTGGCCAGGGCCACGTCGGCCCCCAGTTCGGCGGCCATGAGGCCCGCCAGGTGGCTCACTTCGATGGAATGTTTCAGCACGTTCTGGCCGTAGCTGGTGCGGAACTTCATCCGGCCCAGCAGCTTCACCAGCTCCGGATGGATACCGTGCTGGCCGGTTTCGAACACGGCCTGCTCCCCGGCTTCGCGGATCTGGTTGTCCACTTCCTTCTTGGCCTTTTCCACGCACTCCTCGATGCGGGCGGGGTGGATGCGGCCGTCCATGATCAGCTTTTCGATGGCGATGCGGGCGATCTCACGCCGCACGGGATCGAAGGCGGATACGATCACGGCCTCGGGGGTATCGTCGATGATCAGGTCCACGCCCGTGGCGGTTTCCAGGGCGCGGATGTTCCGGCCCTCGCGGCCGATGATGCGGCCCTTCATATCGTCGTTGGGCAGATTGATGACGGACACCGTGGATTCGGCCACGTGGTCCGCGGCGCACTTTTGAATGGCCAGGGCGATGATGTTCCGGGCTTTCTTTTCGCCCTCCTCCTTGGCGCGGCTTTCGATCTCCCGCACCGTGGCGGCGGCGTCGTGGAAAGCTTCCTTCTGCACCCGGTCGATCACCAGCTGCCGGGCTTCGTCCTGGGTCATGGTGGCGATGCGTTCCAGTTCGTTGATCTGCTTCTGGCGGATCTCCTCGGTTTCGGCTTCCAGCTTCTGCACGTCCGCGAATTTTTCTTCCAGGCTTTCTTCCCGGGCGGCGATCATGTCCTTGCGTTTATCCAGCTGGGCTTCGCGCTTGTCCAGGGTTTCTTCGCGCTGCTCCATCCGGCGTTCGGACCGCTGCAGTTCCGTGCGGCGGGCGCGGCTTTCCTTGTCCAGCTCGCTCTTCATCTGCAATATTTCTTCCTTGGCAGCCAGGATCATTTCTTTTTTGCTGTCCTCCGCCTTGCGGGTGGCGTCGTCCAGCAGCTTCTTGGCATATTCTTCCGTGCGGCCGATTTTCTTTTCAGCCACGTTTTTGCGGTACATATACCCGATGCACGCGCCGATCACAGCGGTCACCAGCGCGATAAGTATTCCCATCCATGGTTCCATGGTTTTTGCGTCCTCCTTCCTTTCTTTTTTCTTCAAGCTTCATTTTCTTTTTTACAGGCCAAAAACCGCGCGGAAAAACCACCGTTTTCCGCACGGCAAAGCTGTATTCTGATACCGCGCGCTTCCGCGCGCACGCCAACACACTTAATCGCACACAGGCACACGCCTTCCGACCGTGCCTCTATGGGGAAGCGGCAAACGCCTGCAACAAAACCAGAAAGCAAATGTATCCGAAAACAGCTCCCCAACGCTGCCAGGCAGCGCCGGTTTTCAGCCGATCAGATATATTTTACACGCCATGTCCCCGTCTGTCAAGGGAAAATACGCCATCTATAAGAAGGAAAATCTCCGGACCCGCCTGTTTTTCCCGGCGTTCCGCCCGATTTTTACTCCTCCGGCGGCACGGCGTACGCTTTCCCCGACCGCAGGGAAAAGATCAGCGCCTCCCGGACGGGACGGCCCGTGATGCGCTCCAGGGCCCGGGCGTACCAGCGCAGCTGCTCCGTGTAGCGCCGCAGCAGCTCTTCCCCGTCCGCCCGGTCCGTCTTGTAGTCCACCAGCACCCACGCCCCCTCCTCCAGGAAGCACAGGTCGATCACGCCCTGCACCAGGGTATCCGCCCCGGGATCGGGGCGCAGGTTGAAGGCCCACTCCCGGTGCGTTTCGTCGGCCGCCAGCGCCCGGCGGCCCAGGGGCGAAGCAAAGAAGCCCCGCAGCCAGTCCGCCCGGACGGCCCGGCGCTCGGCCCCGGTGAGCAGCCCTTTTTTCTCCAGCGCGTCCAGCGCGCCTTCGTAATCCCCCCGGCGCGCCGAAGCGTAGTCCATCAGCCCCAGCACCCGGTGGGTCACGGTGCCCCGGCGGGCGGCGGAAAGCGCTTCGTCCTCCATGAACACGGGCACGCTGCGATTCTCCTCCATTGTGCGGCGCTTGTCCTCTGGGGATTCCCAATCGTCCCCCTCTTCCTTGGTCTTTTTGGCGACGGCGGTAACGGAGGTTTTGAGCACCGGCTGGGGCGGCAGCACCCGGGACAAACGCCGGGCCGTCCTTTCCTCCGCCGGGCCGGACATTTCCGGCAGCGCCGCCGCCGCCCGGGGCAGCGTATCGTTCAGTTCCTCCGCGGGATGGACTTGCACCTGCCATGCGCTGCCGTTTTTTCCGGTGAATTCCCCTTCCCGCAGGCCGCCCAGGGCGGTCATCACCCAGTCCAGCATGCAGGAGGCAGCCCCGGCGGCATAGGCGCTGGCGGGCCGCGCCCATTCGCGGGCGGCGTCCTCCAGCTTCCGGGGCGAGCCCAGCAGGATCAGCTTTTCCCGAGCCCTGGTCATGCCCACGTACAGAAGCCGCGCTTCCTCGGCCACCGCTTCCCTCCGGATCCATTCTCCCAGCGCCCGGAAGGCACAGGTCGTCCGGGTGACGCGGTTTTCCCCGTCTACGTACTGCAGCGCCATGCCGTGGCCGGCGTGGAGGCGCAGGGGGCCGGGATCGCCCTTGCGGAAGGCCCGGGCGGTCTCCATCAGGAATACCACCGGGAATTCCAGGCCTTTGGATTTGTGCAGCGTCAGGATACGCACCACGTCTTCATTCTCCCCCAGGGTCTTGGCGCTTTTTCCGTCGTCCCCGGCCCGCAGCCGGCCCGTCTGCCGCAGAAAAGCGTTCAGGCCTTCCCGGGCGCTCTCCCCCTGGGCGCGCTCCGCCAGCAGGCGCAGATTGGCCTGGCGCTGCTCGCCGTCCTCCCGGGCTCCGGCGATCATGTACAGCCCGCTTTCCTCCAGCACCCGCCACACCATTTCGTCCACCGGCAGGCTCCCGGCCAGGAAGCGCCATTCCTCCAGCTGCGCCCAGGCCTGCCGCGCTTTTTCCGCCACGCTGCCTTCCTTTTCCATCACCGAAAGGAATGCATCGTAAAACGCCTGGCCCGGGGCGCGGTCCACCAGGCGGATGCGGGCCAGCTCCTCCTCGGTGAAGGCGAAGCAGGGGCAGCGCAGGGCGGACAGGAGGGGGATATCCTGCAGGGGGTTGTCGATCACCTGCAGCAGATACATCAGATCCTTCACTTCCGGCAGATCGTAAAACTGGGCGTCGGCGTCGCTGTACACCGGAATGCCCTCCGATTGCAGCATCCGGGCGATGAAGGGCGCCCGGCCGGAGGCGTTGCGGGTCAGGATGGCGATGTCCCGGAAACGCAGCGGGCGGCTGCCCTCTCCGTCCCGGACGCTGAAAAACCGCATCAGTTCCTTGATCCGTTTGGCCACAAACGCAGCCTCATACCGATAGCCGCGGGTAATCTCGCCGCCCTCCTCCCCGTCCTCGCCGGTGATCAGGTGGATCTCCGCCGGCGCGCCGAAGGGCTGGCCGCCGCCGGGCCGCAGCATGGCCTGTTCGTCATAGGCGATTTCCGTTTCCTTTTCCCGCATGGCGTGGGCAAACACCTGGTTCACCGCCAGCAGGATGTTTTCATCCGAGCGAAAATTCTGCTGCAGCAGGATCTTCCTTTCCGGCGCGTCTTTTTCCAGGGAATAGGCCTGATACTTGCGCAGGAACAGCGTGGGGTCCGCCAGGCGGAAGCGGTAAATGCTCTGCTTCACGTCCCCCACCATGAAGGCCATGTTCTGCCCCGTTTCGTGCAGCGCCCGGAGCACGGCCTCCTGGATGCCGGAAATATCCTGGTATTCGTCGATAAACAGCGCGTCGAACTGGCCGGCCACCGCCTTTCTCACCTTTTCCTCCCGCAGCGCTTTCAGGGCCAGGTGCTCCAGATCGTTGTAATCCAGATAATTCTTCGCCTGCTTGAAGCGATCGTACGCCTCCGCCGTTTTTTTCGTGAGGGCGCACAGCCCCCGCAGCGCCGGCAGGGTATGCAGAATCTCCCGCTCCGCCCGGGCCGCGTCCTCCGGCAGCAGCTCCCGGGCTTCCCGGACGCGCTCTTTCCAATCCTCCCGCAGCGCCTTGTACGCTTCCGCAGCGCCGGGATCCTCCTCCGGCGGCGCTTTCTTGGTGCTGAGCCGGGCGAAGGCGGTTTTCCCCCCGGTGAGCGCGCCCTCCTCCGCCGCTTTGATCAGCGCTTCCGTGAGGGCGGCGTCCTCCTGCAGCGTGGGAGCGTACCTTTCCGGCCCGCCCGGCCCCTCCAGCACCGCCCGCATATCCGGCAGCAGCTCCGCCGCGCCTTCCAGACGGCTGCGGCACAGCTCCTCCAGCAGGGGCATCCAGGCATCCGCCCCGGCGGCGTCCGGGCCGGTGTGCCTCTCCGCCCAGCCCCAGGGATCCTCCTGGGCCATGAGGAACTGATACAGCCTGTCCATCATGTCCACGATCTGCCCGTCCTCGAACTGGGAAAACAGCGCCTGCTCGTCCTCCGTGGGGGCGGCGTAGGCTGCCTCCAGCACCGTATCCCGGGCTTTCGCGCGCAGGGCGTTCAGCCGGTCCTCCTCCGCCACCCGGCTCATAGGGTCGATGCCCGCGGCCTCAAAATGCTGGCGGAGCAGGCGCAGGCAGAAAACATGCAGGGTGGAGATGGCGGCGCGGCCGATGCGCATGGCCTGGCGGCGCAGATGGGCGTCGAAGGCCCCTTCCTCCTCCAGCCGGCGGCCGATGCGCTCCCGCATTTCCCCCGCCGCCGCCCGGGTGAAGGTGACGATGAGCATCCGGTCGATCTCGCCGCCTTCCCGCAGCAGCGACAGCACCCGTTCCACCAGCACCGCGGTCTTGCCCGATCCTGCCGCCGCGCTGACCAGCACGCTGTCGTTCCTGGCATCGATGGCCGATTGCTGCCCCGGCGTCCACCGCATGGCTCCTCCTCCTCCCGCGCTTTTTCTTTATTGTATCTCAACTTGCCCCCGTTGGCAAGGCGGGGAAAAAACGGGAAAGTTGCAAATTTCCCGAAAGCGTGGTATGATGTACCTGCACATTTTCAGGCATGGGTTTCGACAAAAAGTGGCGGTTTTCACCCTGAACGGCGTGAAAAACGCCGCGAAAGTAGAGAACCGTTCCCACGAACGGGGCAAAAAAGAGGATTTTCAGGCCCGCCGTCGAATATATGCACGGAAAACAGCCAAACGAAGGAGAAGCAGCCATGGCATCGGTTCTGGATATCGGCGTCGATCTGGGCACGTCCAGCGTCGTCATTTACGGCAAAGGGAAAAACGTGGTGCTCAACGAGCCCGCGGTGATCGCCTATGACCGGGACACCCGGAACGTACTGGCCGTGGGCGAAGAGGCGCACCGGATGATCGGCCGCACGCCCAGCAATATCGTGGCCATGCGCCCGCTGCAAAACGGCATGATCGCCGATTTTGAGCTGGCCAGCGCCATGCTGCGCTATTTCGTGGCGAAGGTCGTGGGCAAGCGGCTGCTGGGCGGGCCGCGGATCCTGATTTCGATGCCCTCCGGCGTCAACGACACCGAGCGCCACCGGATCATGACCAGCCTGTTTGAAACCGGCGCCCGCCGCACCCAGCTGATGGAGCGGCCCATCGCCGCCGCCATCGGCGCGGGGCTGCACGTGGGCGAAGCCTACGGCGAAATGATCGTGGATATCGGCGGGGGCACCGCGGACATCGCCGTGGTTTCCCAGGGCCGCATCATCGCCAGCAACAAGGATTTCGCCAGCCAGATCGGCGGGGATTACTTCGACGAGGCCATCATCAAGTACATCCGCCGCAAGCATAATCTTCTGATCGGCGAGCTCACCGCCGAGGATTTGAAGATCAACATCGGCTCTGCCCTCCCCCGGAACGAGCAGTACTATATGGAGATCACCGGCCGCAACCTGCTCACCGGGCTCCCCCGGGTGATGCGCATCACCAGCGATGAGATCACCGAAGCCCTGGACGAGCCCCTGCACGCCCTGCTGGAAGCCATCCAGGCTGTGCTGGAGCAGACCCCAGCGGAGCTGCTGGCGGACATTTTTGAATCCGGCATCATCCTCTCCGGGGGCGGCGCGCAGCTGGCCGGGCTGTGCGAAGCGGTGGGCATGCAGCTGAAGCTGGACTGCCGATTGGCGGACGCGCCTCAGGAATGCGTGGCCCGGGGCTGCGGTATGACGCTGGAAAAATGGAGCGAGTTCGGCCAATTCCTCTCCGACCGCCGCCGGCGGAGAAGCTGACGGGGACAAAAAATACGCGCCGCGGAGCTTGCCGCGGCGCGGTTTTTATTTCGTTCGCAACGGAGAGAAACGCAAGCCGGGATCCCCGTTTTCAGCATCAATAGAACCCCAGCTCCGTCAGGGCCATGACGTACCTGGTCTCGCCTCCGCCCGGGTAAAAGTCCTCAAAATACACGTCGATCTGCTGAACGCCGTCGTAGGTGCGGCTCATGGCGAAGTACTGATAATCCCGCACATACCTGTCCGGCACCTGGAGGTGCTCCTCGTACGTCCCGTAGGAGGTATGCACCCGCAGCGTCACATGGGCGGCCCTGGCATAATTGGCAAACTGATCGGAAGAAGCAATTTTGCCGTTGACGATCCGGAAGCCGCTGACGGAAGCGCCGTTGAAATACGCCGTGAACTCCGGCGTATCGTCCGTTCTGTCGCTCTGCCAGATGACATAGGTCAATCCGGTGACCGTGTTGCCGTCAAACAGCTTGGACAGCGATTGCTCAATGGATTGATCGTAGGAATTCATCCCGCGCCTGTACTGGGTATCCCAGGCGTAAGGCGCCGCGCCATACGAGGGGGAAACGGGCGCCGGCGTGACGGTCTGCGTCGCGGGCCTCGATGTAGGCGCCGCGTTCTTCCTGTACTCGAACACCACCGGATTTTCCGAAGCGGCGCCCGAGGAGTAAACGTACACCTGGCGCTGGGAGGCGTCCGCCAGGGTATATCCCCCGGGCGTGCTTCCTGCGTAGACGGTATTGTATCCGCTGTACAGCCGCTCCGTCCGCTGGGCCAGCAGGCGGCCGGTGCTCGCGTCCACCTGTTTTACCGTCACGTCGCACCAGATCCGGTCCACGCAGCTGCAGCGGTATGTGCCGGAAACGCGCCACTGGGGCAAGCTTTCCCAGCACACGAAATGGTCCAGCGTCCAGGACGCGGTCATCTCGTCGGCGGTGAAGGGCGTCACCCGGATCGTGTACGTTCCGGCCTGCGGAAGATTCAGCGTGTAATCCGATCCGTTGAAAGTTTTGTTCCAGTCTTCCCGGTATTGGAAACCCGCGGGCGTCGTCACGTCAAGATGATACTTGCCCCATTCTTCTTCCTGTCCCAGGATGCCGTCAACCAGATGGGTATAGCTCAGCTCGGTGCACAGCCCTTCCGTCTGGTAGAAGGAAATGCTGGCGTTCCCCTGTGAAATCACATAGAACGTGCAGACCGAACCGGCGTCGTCAAAAATCGTGCCGCCGTCGGCATATGCCGGCAGCACGGTCATCAGCAGCGCAGCCATCAGCAGAATCCCGAGTATTTTTTTCATGAAAGCCCCTCCGTTCGCATGTGTTCTCCGATCTGTCCGGAAGCGCATCCGTTCCGCGCCCCGGCCTCGTTCGTCAACCATACAACGAAGGGGAATTGCCGATTCATCCCTGTTTTTCCAGATATTCCTTTATTCCATCCATCGGTCGATCCGGTCCGTCATCGGCGCCAGCTTCCGGAGCAGCGGCCCTTCCAGATACCGCCGCCGCAGCCAGTCGATCCCCGCGCAGGCCAGATACAGCCCCGTGGGCAGCAGCACCGCCGCCAGGAGAAAGCTTTCCCCCTGGGCGTACTGCCATACCCGGCCCCAATCCCGCCAGAGGAAGGCCCGCAGCAGATTGTGATCGTGGATCAGATAGGCCCCGAAGCTGGCGGAGGAAAGGAACAGCAGCGTTTTTGTCGCCCGCACCCGCAGCCCCGCGAAAAACCGGAACAGCGCGACCGAGCAGATCAGCTGTGGGAGGGTGTTCTTGTCCGCGAAGAAATTCTGCCGGCTGCCCACCCGCTGGAACAGCTCCGTATGCCCATCGCCCCACAGGGTGGACGCCGCGATGAAGGCGATCATCAGCAGGAACAGCCCGCCGTGCACCGGCAGCCAGGCATCCCCCCGGGAAGGGAATTTTTTGAAATATGCGCCCAGCACATAGAGGTAAAAGAACCAGGTGATCTGGTGGAAAAACTGGCTGGACGGATCCTGGAACGTGAAGGTCGGGATCAGACACAGATATACTGTGCCCGCCGCCAGCACCCACCGGTGGGCGTTCCGGCTCAGGGCTTTCACCCCCGGCTGCAGAAGCGGCAGCACCGCCGTGAGCCCCAGGTACATCACCACGAACCAGTAGGGGCTGCGGCTGACCACCAGCGCGGCGTTTTTCAGCGTATCCCAGGTAATATCTTTGTTCAGGCCCGTGAGATACAGGATCAGGGTGATCCCCACGGAATACAGCAGCGTTTCCAGCAGGATGGAAAGCAGCCTTTTCGCCCGGAAGGGCGCCAGGAAATACCCCGTGATCATCACGAAGCAGTTGACCCCCGTCATGCCCCCGGCAAACAGCACCCGGGCAATCACCCGGTTGACCGGATGGGCCGTTTGTATGGCGGCGGAATGATAGACCATGTGGTGCGCCATAATGAGCAGCATGCACACGATCCGCAGCAGCTCAAAATTGCCCTCCCGGCGGCGTGCGGAAGGCGCGGGCTCCGCAATGCTCATCGGATTTCGTCGCAGCGCATGTAGGGGCGCAGCGGCTCGGGGATGCGGATGCTGCCGTCGGATTGCAGGTTATTCTCCAGGAAAGCAATCAGCATCCGGGGCGGGGCTACCACGGTGTTGTTCAGGGTGTGGGGCAGATATTTTTTGCCGTCGGCGCCCTTCACCCGGATGCCCAGGCGGCGGGCCTGGGCGTCGCCCAGGTTGGAGCAGCTGCCCACCTCAAAGTACTTCTGCTGCCGGGGGCTCCAGGCTTCCACGTCGCAGGATTTCACCTTCAGGTCCGCCAGGTCCCCGCTGCAGCATTCCAGGGTGCGCACCGGGATATCCAGGCTGCGGAAAAAGTCCACCGTGTTCTGCCACAGCCGGTCATACCACATCATGCTGTCCTCCGGCTTGCACACCACGATCATTTCCTGCTTCTCGAACTGATGGATGCGGTATACGCCCCTTTCCTCGATGCCGTGGGCGCCCACCTCCTTGCGGAAGCAGGGGGAATAGCTGGTCAGGGTCTGGGGCAGCTCGTCCTCATTGAGGATCTGGTCGATAAACTTGCCGATCATGCTGTGCTCGCTGGTGCCGATCAGGTACAGGTCCTCGCCCTCGATCTTGTACATCATGTTTTCCATTTCGGAAAAGCTCATCACGCCGTTCACCACCGCGCCGCGGATCATGAAGGGCGGCACGTAATAGGTGAAGCCCCGGTCGATCATGAAATCCCGGGCGTAGGAGAGGATCGAAGAATGCAGCCGGGCGATATTGCCCTTCAGGTAATAGAAGCCGTTGCCGGAGGTGCGGCGGGCGGCGTCCAGGTCAATGCCGTTCAGGCGTTCCATAATGTCCACGTGGTACGGGATCTCCCATGCCGGCACCACGGGCTCGCCGAAGCGCTCGTTTTCCACGTTTTCGCTGTCGTCCCTGCCGATGGGCACGCTATCGTCGATGATCTGGGGAATCACCATCATCCGCTTGCGGATCTCCTCGGCGTACTCGGCTTCCTTTACTTCCAGGGCCGCCAGCTCGTCCTGCATGTCCTTGACCTGCTGCTTCGCTTCTTCGGCTTCGTCCTTTTTGCCCTGGCCCATCAGCGCGCCGATCTGCTTGCTGATCTTATTGCGCTGGGAGCGCAGGTAATCCGCACGCTGAATGGCCTCACGGTTCTTTTTGTCCAGTTCCAGCACCTCGTCCACCAAAGGCAGCTTCTGATCCTGGAATTTCTTTCTGATGTTTTCCCGCACGAACTCCGGGTTGGTCCTGATGAGGTTTAAGTCGATCATGGTCTCTCTCCCTTTCCTGAAAATAAAAAATCTTCCTGTCCCATCAGTCCGGGACGGAAGGTATCCGCGTTGCCACCCAGCTTGCGCGGGATCGTCCGCGCCGCTTTCCTGCGCTGTATGGGGCGCGCCCCGGCGATTCATCGTCGCCCGCTCCCGGGCGGAAAACGGCCCTTTCCCTCTGCCTTGCACCAACCGGCATTTCTCTTCCCGGAAAGCGGCGCCGCATGTTCCCGTTCCTCGCGGTATGCTGGTATCATAGCACCATTCGCCGCAAAATGCAAGGGCAAAACGTTTTTTCCCCTTGCCGGATGCGCCGGGGCGGGGTATAATGAAACCATCCTATGGAAACGGAGGAAAAAGCCATGAAATTCGCCATTGCCTGCGACCCCGCCGGAGAGGTGCTCAAGCAGCCCGTCAAGGATATCCTCACCGAGCTGGGCATTGAATATGAAGATTTCGGCATGAACGAGGGCGATCCCCGGGATTACCCCGTTTTCGCCGTCCGCGCCGCCAACGCCGTGGTCCGCGGCGAGTGCGACCGGGGCATCATCCTGTGCGGTACCGGCGTGGGCATTTCCATTGCCGCCAACAAGGTCCGGGGCATCCGCTGCTGCTGCTGCTCGGACTGTTACAGCGCCAAAATGAGCCGCGCCCACAACGACGCCAACATGCTGGCTCTGGGCGGCCGGGTCATCGCGCCGGAATTGGCCAAAATGATCGTGGAAACCTGGGTGAAAGCCGGGTTCGAGGGCGGCCGCCATCAGCGCCGGGTAGACATGTTCGCGCTGATCGAAGACGGGAAGCCGCTGGAGTAAAACGAAAGGCCCGCCCTTCCGCTTTCCCGGAAGGGAATCAGGGGCAGCGAGGCTATCATGGGCAAGCAGGAAAAAACCAACGCCATCCGCACCCTGGAGCGGTTCAAGGTGCCCCACCGCATCCACGATTACACCGCCTCCGGCGCAGTCAGCGGCGTGGACGTGGCTGCCGCCCTGGGCGAGGACCCGGCCCGCGCCTTCAAAACCCTGGTGACGGTGGGAAAAAGCAGGCAGCATTACGTGTTCATGATCCCCGTGGCCGAGGAGCTGGACCTGAAAAAGGCCGCCGCCGTCTGCGGGGAAAAGGCCGTGGAAATGATCAAAAGCAAGGATCTGCTTCCCCTCACCGGCTACGTGCACGGCGGCTGCAGCCCCATCGGAATGAAAAAGCCCTTCCGCACCTTCATCCACCGCACCGCCGAAGGGTTTGACACCGTCCTTTTCAGCGCCGGGCGCATCGGCCTCCAGGCGGAATGCAGCCTGGACGGGCTGCGCAAAGTGCTTCCCGTGGAAAGCGCCGATCTGACCGTGTGATTTTTTCCGCTTTCCTTCGCCGCCCTCGGGCGGTTTTTTTGTTACAATCCGCCGCCTTGACAGGCCGCCGTGCCCGTGTTATAGTTTAGTTGACATCTGTCTACATCTTCGCCCGAGGAGGCTGCTTCCATGAAACGATATGCCGCGCTGTTCCTTTTGCTGCTGTTTACGTTTTCCGCAGCCCGGGCAGACCAATACTTTCCCAAGCGGGCGCCGGTGCCCGACGTATCGGCGATCAAAGCGCCGGAAAAAGCCCTCACGGAAGGATACGAAGCGGAAGACGCCGTTGCCTGGGCCGACGCCTTCGTGCTGTCTCCCCTGGTGGGGTGGGATCTTGAGGACGCCCGGCTGTGGACGGAGCCGGATACGACCTGGCAGGGCTGGGAGCGGGTGCGCATCGTGCATTACAGCTTCCCCGGCGATCCGCGGCAGGATCCGGACGGCCATTTACTGGGCTGCATGAACCGGGACGGCTGCCTGGCCTTCCGCCTGGACGGCACCCTGCGCAATTTCCAGCTGGACTGGAAAAACGATTCCTACGTCCGCCTCATCGACCTCGAAATCGACGAGGAGTCCCTCTCCATTGACGGAGAGGGGCTTCCCCGCGACGCGGATTATGTCGCCTGGGAACAGGCGCTGTTCGCCTTCATGCAGAAATGGGAGGAATTTGCCGAGCCTGCAGCCGTTCCCCACATGATCGGCCTGCAGCTGACCAACGTCAAATTTCTGCTGGATGAGGAACAGGATATCGAGATACTGATCCTGGATTATAAACTGGAAACGGACGATGGCTTTGATCATGACCCCTATCTGGTCGTGCAGGCCGCGCCGGAGTTCCGCGTGCTGGAATACGGTGAAAGCGTGGGTTGATCCGCCGGCAGAGTTTTTACAATTTCAGGGGTTGACATTTTTGGTAGACAGCTGTATACTGATGGTAGACAGCTGTCACCACGATGGAAAGGAGTCCTTCTCATGCCCGAACGTCAGTGCACCGAAGCGGAATGGAAGATCATGGAGCTTTTGTGGGACCGCGCGCCCCGGCCCATGAGCGAAATCACCAAAGAACTGGAGCCCGCCACCGGCTGGAGCCGCCATACCGTGATTACCCTGCTCAAGCGCATGCAGGAAAAGCACACGGTGGCGGTGGACGAAAGCGGGGACGTGAAAATGTATTCCCCCCTGATCACCCGGGAAGAGGCCAGCCAGATGCAGACGAAAAAGCTGCTGAACCGCGTCTTTTCCGGCAAGGCCTCGCTGCTGATCAACCATCTGGTGGACAGCGGCGAAATCACCCTGAAGGAAATGGACGAGCTGATGGAAATGCTGCACAAAAGCGAAAAAAGATAACGGAGGTGTACCATGCGTACCGCCACGGTCTATAATTTTCTCATCGAGGCCAATATCATGGCCTCCCTCGCCATCCTGCTCATGATCCCCATCCGGAAATTCCTGCGCCCTCGCCTGGGCAGCCGGGCGCTGTGCTTCGCCTGGCTGCTGGTGGCCGTCCGGCTGCTGTGCCCCGTCGCCCTGCCCAATCCCTGGATCAGCGAGATCAAATCCCCCTACAACTTTGATCCCACGGCCATCCGCCCCATCGCCGGGCAGGTGAAGGTGCGCCTGGAGGACGCGGTGGACGACGTGTGGATGCGGGCCTACGACCCCCAGGGCGGCATGGAAAGCATCCGGAACGACCCCTGGCTGCGGGGCTTGCATGAAATACGCAGCGGCTTCCCGGACGGGCGCAGCGCCCATTTCTTCATGGGCATATACCTGGCCGGCGTAACCGGCGTGACAGGCTGGTTCGCCGTCGCCAATCTGCTGTACCGCAGGCGCCTCAAAAAGCGCCGGGTGGAGCCCCTGTCCGGGGAACTGCTGGAAACGTACCAGGCGCTGTGCGCCGAGAAGGGCGTCCGGCCCCTGCCGGTGTATTACGCCGATCCCCTGAACAGCGCGTGTCTGGCGGGCCTCATCCGGCCCTGGATCGCCCTGCCCCTGGCAGCGGACCGGGAGCAGGCGGAGCAGATGCTGCGCCATGAGATCTGCCACCAGAAGGCGCGGGACCCCTTCTGGACGCTGGTGAGCCTGGTGTGCTGCGCGGTGCACTGGTTCAATCCCCTGGTGTGGATCGCTGCAGCCATGGCCCGCACGGACCGGGAGCTGCGCTGCGACGGCAGCGTGACCCGGGGCATGGACGAAACGGGCCGGAAACGGTACGCCGAAACCCTGATCTGCGCCGTTTCCAGGCATCCCGCGCCGGGCATGCCCATGCTGGCCACCGGCATGAGCATGACGGGCCGGAAGATGAAAACCCGGGTGAAAAGCATCCTGCAAAGCGGGCGGCGGATCCCCGCCCTGGCCATCGCCTTCTGCCTCACCGCCGCCGTGCTGCTGGCAGGGGCCTTCGCCACGGCGGAGATGCCCTATCCCCGGAGCGCCATTCCCAATGTCGGGACGGCCGACGCCCTGACGGCGGCCCGCTCCGCCGCAAACGCCGTAAAAACCGAAGCAGAGGCCATCGCCATCGCGAAGGAGGCCTGGAAGCTCCCGGCCCTGGGGGCGGACGCGGAAGGCGCGGAATGGCGCGCCGAAATCGACCCGGGGGACAGGACCGATCCGCCCGTCTACCGGGTCACCGCGGCGCTTCCGGACGGAAATGAGCTGATCTGCTCCGTCCGGGTGGACGGAAGCGGCGTATGCGTCTTTGAAAACGCCGCCGTCCTGGCCCTGCGGGACGGCATGGACGCGCCCCAGGCCCTGGTTAAGTACGATCCCTATCGCAGGGAATTGAAAGATTTCGTCTATGCCTTCGCCGAGCAGGCCGAGCCCGGCATCACCGCCCGCTTTACGGAATGGGTGGATTACGGCAACGAAACGGACGGCGCCAACACCTTCGCCCTGTTCGAAGCCTGGTATGAAGACCCCGGCCCGGACAGCAAGACGATCGTGGTCCAGATCCAGCCCGAGGTGCGCATCGTGGACTATTACGACGGCGTGGGCTGAAAGCCGCGCATGAAAAATCCCGGCTGCTTCTTCGCAGCCGGGATCGTTTGTTTTTCCGGGTTTATTGCAGCGCTTCCTGAAAAGCCTCGAAAAACTCCGGGCAGGCCCAGGTGCCGCAGGCGATGAGGCGCTCGCCATTCACCGCCATCTGGATCACGACGCCGTTTTCCAGCTGGATCAAAAGCGACCGGTTGCTTTCCCCGCCGCCGGAGCGCAGGAGCTGGGCGTTTTCGGTCAGGATCCCGATCAGCCGCCGGGCTTCGGCGGGATCGTTCACCGTGCCCATGCCGCTGAGCTCCAACGCCACCGCAGAATCCGCCCGCAGGGTGTCCGCCAGGGTCTCCCGGCCCATCAGCGCCCAATCGCCGAAGGATACCCGCTGGAACACTCGCATTTTCCCCTCCACCTTCGCGGCGGCCAGGGCGCCCTCCATGCCGCGGACGGCGTAAACGGTTTCCCCCTGCGCCGCCGTGTTGGAGCAAATGCCGCCGGTGCCCGCCAGGGCGGGCTCGCTGGTGAAGGTATCCACCGTGCCCAGCGCTTCGCCCAGCAGATCATCGGAAATGGCGGTGGGGTTCGTCAGCAGCCGGTAATAGCTGCCCTTCACGCCCACCAGCGGAAAATTCCCGCCGGAGGCCGGGGCCCAGATGCTGCGGTAAGAAGGATTTTTGCTGGCCTTGATGCTGATGCTGCCCTGGGGCACATCCCACGCCAGCTTTTCCCCCACCTGCACCTGCCCGGCGGGCTGGGAGGTCAGCAGCGGCGCTTTCTTCTGCCCGCCGATCCGGGGCACGAAATAAGCCGCCGCTCCCGCCAGGATCACCAGCGCGCACAGCGCCGGGGCCAGCCGGCGCAGGGCAAAGCCGCCCGCGCGGCCCTGCTTTGCCTGCGCGGCCCGCAGGATTTTTCTCTTCAGCTGTTCATCCGCCTGAAGGCCGGTGGATTCGGCCAATTCCGGCAGTTTTCTCAGCCTTTCCTCCACGCTCTTCATTGGGCGCCACGCTCCTTCAATATCTCTTCCAGTTTCTTCCGTCCCCGGCTGAGCCGGCTGGAAATCGTGCCCTCCGGCACCTTCATGATCTGCGCGATCTCGCTGATGCCGTAGCCCTGATAGTAATGCAGCAATATCACATCCCGGAAATCCGTAGGCAGCCGGCGGATCGCCTCCATCAGCTCCTGCCTTTCCAGCCTTTCGTCCATCCGGTCCGGGGCGGGAGTCAGCTCCATGGCCGGGCTGCCCAGCACCACGCGCTTCACCCACGCGGCGCGCCACAGATCCCGGCACCGGTTCAGCGCCACCTTCAGCAGCCATGCCTTTTCCTTGCCTTCCACCAGCTCCGGCGTGCTCTGCAGCAGGCGGACGAAAACATCCTGGGTCACGTCCTCGGCCTGCTGCCGGTCGCCCAGGTAAAAGTAGCTGACCCGGAGCACGTCGTTGGCGTATTTTTCATACAGCGCCTCAAACTGCTCGTCGCTCATGCGGCTTCCATGGATCCGCTCACTCATACAACGACGTTCCCTTCCCATTTCTTGCACGGTTGCGAAAAAATTCGCGGCTTTTCCAGCCGCGTTTCATTATACCCCACCAGGCCGCCCCGGGTCAAGGCCCGGACGGACGCGAAAAAAGGCCGTCCGGGCGAAAAACGCCGGACGGCCGTGAGGAAACCGGTTTATTCCTGACTGAGAACGTAGAGCGCAGCCACTTCGCCGGCGATCTTGCCGAACACCACGAAATCCGCCACGGCGTTGCCGCCCAGGCGGTTGCCGCCGTGGACGCCGCCGGTGACCTCGCCCGCGGCGAAGAGGCCGGGGATGGGCTGGCCGTCCGCGTTCAGCACATGGGTCCCGCTGTCAATGCACAATCCGCCCATGGTGTGGTGGATGCCGGCGGTGACCTTCACCGCGTAGAAAGGCGCGGTATCCAGGGGCGCGGCGAAGCTGGTGCGGCCGAAGTCCGGATCGTTCTTTTCCGCCACGAAGCCGTTCCATTTCTCCATGGTGGCCCTGAAGGCGTCGGCGGGGATGCCCAGCTCTTCCGCCAGGGCTTCATAGGAATCGCCCTGCAGCATCAGGCCGCGGGAAATGTAGCCCTGGATGACGGAGGAAGCGTCCACCATCTTCTGATCCACCACCAGCCAGGAGAAGGAGCCGGGCTGGGCGATCTCGGCGGCGGAAACCACGTCGCGGGTGCCCACTTCGTCGATGAAGCGCTCGCCGTTGGCGTTCACCAGGATGGCGCCGTCGCCCCGCAGGCCTTCGGTGATCAGGGAGGCGGTGTCCGCCTGCACGGTGGGATGGATCTGGATCTGGTCCATATCCACGGTGGCGGCGCCCAGCGCCTGGGCCATCAGGATGCCCTGGCCCTGGATGCCGGAGGCGTTGGTGGTCATGAAGCCCGCCAGTTCGGGCTTGTACTGCACCACCATATCCAGGTTCGCGCCGAAGCCGCCGGTGGCCAGGATCACGGCCTTGGCGCTGACGGTGACTTTATTGCCGGTCTTGCCCTCTGCCTCGATGCCCAGGGCCGCGCCGGTATTGTCGGTGAGGATTTTGGTGGCGGTGGTATCCAGCAGCAGGGTGATGTTCTCCCGCTCCGTCAGGGCCTTTTCCAGCCGCGGCACCACGTACGCGCCCACGGAAACCACCTTGCCCTCGTCGTTCACCGGGCGGTGGATGCGCTTCACCGACGCGCCGCCGAAGGCCGCCACGTTGTTCAGGTCGATGCCCAGGGTGGCCAGGTATTCGATGGCCGCTTCGCTGTTGCATACCAGCGTATTCACCAGATCCGGGTCGTTCAGCCCTTTGCCCCCGATGAGGGTGTCCAGCTCGAACAGCTCGGTGGAATCGAAATAGCCTTCCGGCTTCTCCTGATACGCCGTCCACTGCTCCCGCACCGTTTCGGCCAGCATCTGGATCTTTTCGTTATCGGAATAGGCTTCAGCGGCTTTCAGGGTCTTTTCCACGCCGGCGGCTTCGCCGAATTCATTCTTGTCCTGATAGACGGTTTTCGCGGCGTTCATGCCGCCGGTGGATTTGACGGAGTTGCCGCCCACGGCGGGCTGGCTTTCGATTACAACCACCTTGCACCCCATGTCCGCGGCCACGATGGCGGCGGTCATGCCCGCGCCGCCGGCGCCCACGACCACCACGTCCGCTTCCAGCGCCACGTCCTCGGCCTGATCGGAAACGTATTCCCGCATGTAGTCGTTGGCGTTCACGCCCGCCGCGGTCAGGGCGGCGAGGGCGGCCTCGATGACGGCTTTGCGGGTAATGGAGGCGAAGGTGGCCCCGGTGTAGGTGTCCACAATGCCATTGGCCTCCACGAAGGCTTCCGGCCATTCCGCCACGATGTTGCTGCCGATGCCCTGGGTTTCATTGGGGCCCTCGATGTCCACGATGGTGATGACGCCGTCCGCCAGGGTGACGGTGACGGTCACGTCCCCGCCGAAGCCCTTGGCCGTGCCGGTGCCGGTGACGGAAGTGACCTCGGTGGTTTCCGCCAGCGCGGCGGACAGGCCGCCCAGCAGCATCACCGCCGCGATGAAGAATGCCAGTATCCGTTTTGCCATATCGGTTCCCTCCCATGATTTGTATTGGCGATCCGATCCCGAAACGTCCGGAAAGGGACGGTAAAAAACGCCTGGTCACGCAGCAACCGGGGTTCCTCGCCTTTCTGAAGCATTTGGATCTGATCACAGATCCATTATACCGAACAATGCGAAAAAGCGCAAGAAAAAAGCGCCGAAAATATCGGCGCTTGCGGATGCGGTTTTTGTCAGTCCACCGTGTAGGGCAGCAGCGCGATGGCACGGGCGCGCTTGATGGCCTCGCTCAGCTGACGCTGATGCTTGGCGCAGTTGCCGGTCATACGGCGGGGCATACTTTACGGCGGGGGCGCTTGCCGCGGGGACGCGGGCGCTTTTCGCCACGATCTTCAGACATGATTGTTTCCTCCTTCATTCAAGATTTCCGTAAGGCATCAGAAAGGCAGATCCTCATCCTCCACCTGCACAAAGCCGCCGCCCTGGGGCGCGGAGCCCACGTTCGCGTTCTGCTGACGGGGCGCGGCCGCCGCGGGGGCGTTATAGGCGGGCGCTTCGCCCGCTTCCCCCCGGGGAGTCAGGAATTCCACGTCGTCCGCCTGTACCTCCAGGCTGGCCCGGGCAGTGCCGTCGTTGGCCGTATAGGCGCTGGCGCTGACCGTGCCCACCACGGCCACCTTGCGGCCCTTGGCGAGATACTTGGCGCAGATATCGCCCAGCTGCCGCCAGGCGGTGATGCGGAAGAAATCCGCTTCCGGCTGGCCGGCCTCGGCGTTATTGCTGCGGCGGCGGTTCACGGCGATGGTGAAGGAGCACACGCTGACGCCGCTCTGGGTGGTGCGCTGCTCCGGATCGCGGGTGAGATTGCCGATCAAAAAGACCTTGTTCATGTTCGCTCCTCCCGTTTACTCAGCGGCAGGGGTTTCCGCGGGCGCTTCTTCAGCGGCAGGGGCAGCTTCAGCAGCGGGCGCGGCATCGGCGGCGGGAGCTTCCTCTGCCACGGGGGCAGCAACGGGAGCGGGCCGCACGGCGCGGGGCTTGATGCCCACCTTGCGCTCGATCTGCCGAATCACCTGATAGCGAATGACGCTTTCGGAAATCTGAAGGTTGCGCTCCAGTTCCTTGGGAAGCTCAGCCTCGCCCTGGAAGTTCACCAGCACATAGTAGCCCTCGGTTTTGTAGTCGATGGCATAGGCCAGGCGGCGCTTGCCCCATTCCTCCACCTTGTCCACGCTGCCGCCGTTGTTGGCGATCAGATCGTTGAACTTGGCGATCAGGGCCTTGCGCTCATCTTCCTCCACAGCAGGATCGATGATGTACACCACTTCATACTTGTTCATTCTTTTCACCTCCTCATGGACGTATGGCGTCCCGACGTTGGCAGGACGCAAGGATGTGCCAATTAAGAATTATAATCGAACCCGAAAGAATTTGCAAGGGTTTTTTCAGAAAAATCAGGGCATCTTTCCATTTTTTCCGGCCATTTTTCCCTGTTTGTTTCCAAAACTGGCCGTTGCCGGCGCCGGCCCCGGGCCCATCAGCGCCCAGGGCGCCGCCGCCCGAAGGAAATTCGGCGCGCAGAGAGCGTCACTCATGCAGCAGCCGCTCCTTCTCCAGCGCTTCCTTTTTCCCGTGGATGCGGCCCAGGGCGTAGGCAAGCGCCGTGGCAGCCAGCAGGTTGATCCAGCCGATCCGGGAAGGATTGAAAGAATTCAGGAGGCCGATGAGCAGATTGGCCCCGCCGATAACCGCCAGCATTTTCCCGATCCGGTCCAGATGCCTGATCCGGGAATCAATATCGGAAAACAGATCGAAAGGCCCGTCCGCAGTCTTTTTGCGGAAGTAGACCCAGGCGATCATCCGGCCCACGTATTCCGCCCCGGTCTCCTGCATGAACTGAACGTAGCTTTCATCGTAGGGATGCATCTCCAGCCGCACGGCGTATTCCCCCGGCTCGCACCGCACGAAATGATAGGAGCAAAAGCCCACGCTTTCCAGCACCCAGCCGTTCATGGCCATTTCGTTCAGCCAGTCCTCTTCTTTTTCAAAGCTCCACACACAGAAGAATTTCCGGATCGTTTTCCTGTTTTCCATCTTACATGTCCTCCCCCAGGATCTTTTCCCCGTTCCGCGCCAGTTCCCGCAGGCGCTTCACTTCGTTTTTCAGGATGCCCTTTCCTTTTTCCGTCAGCCGGTATTCCTTCCGGCGGCTGCCGTCGTCCACCGGCAGCTGAATGATCCAGCCCTTGTCGCACAGCGTGTTCAGCGCCCCGTACAGCGTCCCCGCCGCCAGGCGCACCCGCCCGCCGGACATTTCCTCCGTCTGCTGCATGATGCCGTAGCCGTGCCGCGGCGCATACAGGGACAGCAGGATATAATACGTCGCTTCCGTCAGCGCCAATGTATCCGGCATCTTCCTCACCTCCATCGGTTTCCGATATATCGTCGTTCGATATATCGTAGCTTGATTATATCGTATCCCGATATAGTTGTCAACCCTTTTTTCAAAAAATTTCACACAAAAAAACCGGGGCAGGATTTCTCCCGCCCCGGCTGGGTGCCGATGATGCGATTATTTGTTGTCCTCGGTGACGGCCTGGGCCGCGGTCCGGCCGGAGACGAAGATCTCCACGATGGCGTTGCCGCCCAGACGGTTGCCGCCGTGGATGCCGCCGGTGACCTCGCCCGCCGCATACAGGCCAGGGATGATGTCGCCGTCCGTGTTCAGCACGTGACGGTTCACATCCACCTTCAGGCCGCCCATGGTATGGTGGGTGGAGGGAGCCATGAGACGGATGGTCAGCACAGTGTTGTCCAGATCGTAGGTATCGGGCAGATACTTGCCGTTCTCATCCTTCTCCACATTGCCCACCGTACGGGAAGCGATGCCCTTGCCCACGTCTGGATATTCGCCCAGGCCCATGACCGCGGCGTCGTAATCCCGGATGGTCTGGATCACCACGTCGGGATCGGCGGCGATGCCCAGCTCGGCGAAGAGCGCGGGCAGGTCGGCGATGGTGCGGCGATAGTAACGGCCGGGATAATCGCCCTCGGCCAGCTGCATGGGCGCAGGCATGAGCTGTTCCTTATTGTAGAACTCCAGGAACACGCCGGGCGTGCCGTTGACCACCATGCCGTTGCGGAATTCGGCCAGGGACAGCACGTCGCGTTCGCTGCCTTCATCCACGAAACGGTGGCCGGTGTTGGGGTTGATCCAGCAGGCGTAGTTGCCGCCGCCGAAGGCCAGGTTGCCGTTGTCCACCCAGGAAATGGGCATCAGCTGGGTGAAGCCCATGCCGGTCACGTCCGCGCCCACAGCCTGGGCCATGCGGATGCCGTCGCCCACCAGGGCGGAACGGTTGGTGGTCTTGGTGGAAGCGGTCAGGTATTCCTCGGACCAGTACACGTTGTTTTCCAGCACCATGGGGATATTGGCGGCATAACCGCCGGTGGCCAGGATGACGCCCTTGGTCGCCCGGGCGGTCACTTCCGTGCCGTCGTACCGGGTGGCCTTCACGCCCACCACGCGGCCGTCTTCCACGATCAGCTCGTTGGCGGTGGTGCGCAGCATGATTTCATTCTGCTCGTTGGCCTTGATGGTGCTCATGGGCGCCATGAAGTAAGCGCCCCAGCGGCCCTGCTCCCTGGTGAATTCGTTTTCACGATACCACAGCGCGCCGATCAGGGTCTGCTGCGAATCCTCGTAGAACGCGGCGCCCTGGGCTTCCAGCCATTCCTTCAGGCCCTGGCCGCCCAGGATGAACTGCTTCACCAGATCCACGTCGCCGTAGATCCATTCGCTGCCGTCGGCAGAGGGACGCAGGCCGCCGTAGTAGGTCTGGAAGATGTGCAGGTTCAGGGTGGAGAACAGCGTGAGCTTGCTTTCGTCCATGCCGGAAGCCAGCTTGGGCGCGGCCCAGGCGAAGTATTCCTTGATTTCCGCCTTCAGGGCCTGCAGCGTGGGCAGGTATTCGGCGTGCACGCCGTGCTTGCTCAGCTCTTCCGCGTCGCCCGCCACGAACTCGTGGGTCTTGTAGTATTCTTCGTCGAAGGGCTCCTCGCTCCAGTGCAGGATGATGTTGAGCTCCTTGATGCAACCCTGGACGGACTTGACCTTATCGTAGGTTTCGCCGGTGAATTCGTACACGCCGGTGGTGGCGTCGGGATCATCGGGATTCCAGACCAGGTAGGGCATCACGCTCTGATACTGGCCGCCGGACACCAGGGTGTTGCCGCCCACTTCGGCGTTCTTTTCGATGACCAGCACGGTGTTGCCGTCCTGGGCGGCCTGGGCCGCGGCAGCGATGCCGGCGCCGCCGGCGCCTACCACCACCACATCGAACGTCACGTCAATGGGATCCTGGGCCGTATGCTCCACCTTGGCGGCCTTGAAGGCTTCCAGGTTGGTACATTCCGCCTGCTGGGCGGCGTCGTTCACCGCGCTGCGCAGGGCGCGGGCGGAGAAGGTGGCGCCGGAAACGCCGTCCACGCCGGAGCCGCCCGCTTCGATCATTTCGGGGATCATGATGTCAAAGGCCACGTCGCCCACGTGGGCGGTTTCGGTGCTGTTCACCACTTCGATGTTCTCCAGCTTGCTGTCGCTGAAGGTGACCTTGAAGGTGCTCACGCCGTTGTAGCCTTCGCCGGAGACTTCGTATTCGCCGGCCTTGAAGCCGATCTCAGCTGCAGGCTCGGCCGTGCCTTCGCCCTTGGCCTTGGCGAACGCGGCGGTGAGGCCTTCCTTCACGGCGCCGCGGGTCACGGCGGCGAAGGTGGCGCTGGTCATTACATCCGCGCCCAGATCGTCCACCTTGGCGATGGCTTCTTCTTCGCTCAGGCCGATGAGCTGCTCCTTCACGGCATCGGCGATCACGCCGCCGATGCTGGGCGTCTCGTCATGGGATACTTCCAGCGCGGTGATGGCCTTGTCGTCCACCGTCACCGTCACCTTCACGCCGCCCATGAAGCCGTCGCCGGAGCCTTCGTACGTGCCGGGAACAAGCGCGCCTTCCGCGGACGCGATCCCCATCACGCCCAGGGCCAGGCACAGCGCAAGGAACAGAGCAACGAGTTTCTTCATAATACTCCTCCTCTACTATTTGAAATGGACGCACGCGCGCCCTATTCAGGTTCTCCGCTTTTTATCATACCAGAATTGCTAAAAGATTGCAATAGATTTTCCGTATTCCCCCCGGCCCCGGCGCAATTTTTGATGCGTTTTCCCGCCGGTTTTCTCCGCAAAAAAGGAAGGCTCCTGGCGGGGCCTTCCTTTGATTTCCAGTCCGATCTTATTTTTCCAGGGCCTTGTAGGTGCAGGCGGCCAGCGCCGCGCCCACCAGGGGACCCACGATGAACACCCACAGGCTGGCCAGCGGCGCGGTGTTGCCGCTGATGGCGGCGGCCACGGCGGGGCCGATGGAGCGGGCGGGGTTCACGGAGGTGCCGGTGAGGCCGATGCCCAGGATGTGCACCACCACCAGGGTCAAGCCGATCACCAGCCCGCCGAAGGAGCCGTGATTGCCCTTCTTGCTGGTAACCCCCAGGATGGCGATGACGAAGATGAAAGTCAGCACGATTTCCACGATCAGGCCGGCCAGTACGTTGCCGCCCACGCCCGCAAGCCCGTTGGCGCCAAAGCCGCCCGTCATGTCCGTCACCTTGCCCAGGCCGAAGATCAGCGCCAGGATGCCGCTGCCGGCGAAGGCGCCCACGCACTGGGAGATCACGTAGCCCACGAATTCCTTCACGTCCATGCCGCCGGTAAGCAGCACGCCCAGGGATACCGCGGGGTTGATGTGGCAGCCGGAAATATTCCCGATGGAATACGCCATCGCCACGATGGTGAGGCCGAAGGCCAGCGCCGTGAGCAGATACCCGCTGCCCGCCGCCGCGTCGCAGCCCACCAGCATGGCGGTGCCGCAGCCCAGGATCACCAGCGTGGCCGTGCCGATGCACTCAGCCAGATACTTTTTCATAGGAATTGCCTCCTTTGTTTTTTATATCGTCGGCGTCTTTCCCTTCGGGCCCGTCGCCTGATTATTATGCCATAATCGTCGGCGTCTTTCCCTTCGGGCCCGTCGCCTGATTATTATACCATAATCGTCGGCGTCTTTCCCTTCGGGAGCCGCCGACCCGGCCGACGGCCCTCCGGGCCCGTCGCCTGATTATTATACCACGGCATCCAATCGCTGGCAATAGGAAAATTCATATTTTCGTAATATTTTTCAACATTTTCTTAATATATGCAAAAAGCGCCGGCAGCCCGAAGCAGCGTCCCTCATTCGCCTTCTTCCAGCAGGCACGGATACAGGCTGTAATCCACGGTGCCGCAGATGCCGTCCAATCCGCCGGGAACCAGGGGCGCAGCCATCAGGCAGTCGATGTGGGGCAGGTGCACGGTGGGCCCGGGCAGGATGCCGTGATCCGCCGCCGTTTCAAAGCCCCGGGCACGGTAGTTGCGGGGGTCTCCCTCCACGATGGCCGCCCGGAAGCCCATCCCCGCAGCCTTCTGCATGCCGTATTCCAGCAGATCCCGGGAAATGTGCCGGCGCTGCAGTTCCGTTTTCACCGCCACGGGCGTCAGCAGCAGCAGCTCGTTTTCGTGCTTCCCCTCCAGGGGGAACCGGGAAAACATGGCGTAGCCGATGATCTCGTCCGTTTCATCGGCCATCATCAGCTCCAGCTCAGCCACATAATATCGCCCCGTCCGGATCTCCTCCGTCAGCCGCCGCACGAACCGCCCTTCCCGGGCGGAATCGTGCTCGGTAAACACCCGCTCCACGAAGTCCAGGGCGGCGGCGCGGTGCTTTCCGGACACCGTTTTGATGATCCTTTCCATGCGCAGCGCCCTCCTTCAGCCGTCCCGGAACACCCGGTCCCGCTTGACTTCCTTTTCCTCGATCTCGATCCCGTGCCGGGTGCTCCGCCGGGTGGTGACCCGGGCCAGCAGCCGGTAAACCATCACGATCATAAACACCGGGATCAAAATGATCAGGATAAACGGCAGGATCACATCCATGCTTTCCTCTCCTCTCGTTCCTCCGCGCCGCCCTGAACAAACGCCCCGCCAGTTACCCGGCGGGGCGTTTGCTTGAAGTGCGATCAGAACTTCAGGCTGTTGATCTTGATGGCGGGGCCCATGGTGCTGCTCATGTACAGCGATTTGATGTAGGTCCCCTTGGCGGTGGCGGGCTTGGCCTTGATCACCGCTTCCATCAGGGTGGTCATGTTCTCCACCAGCTTATCGCTGTCGAAGGAGACCTTGCCGATGGGGCAGTGCGCGATGGCGGTCTTGTCGATGCGGTACTCCACTTTACCGGCTTTGATCTCCTGGATCGCTTTGGTCACGTCCATGGTCACGGTGCCGGATTTGGGGTTGGGCATCAGGCCCTTGGGGCCCAGCAGACGCGCGATGCGGCCGATGGTGCCCATCATGTCGGGCGTCGCAACGCAGACGTCAAAGTCAAACCAGTTCTCGCTCTGGATCTTGGCCACCAGATCGGCTTCGCCCACGATATCGGCGCCGGCGGCTTCGGCTTCCTTGGCCTTTTCGCCCTTGGCGAACACCAGCACGCGCACCTTTTTGCCCGTGCCGTGGGGCAGCACCACCGTGCCGCGGACCTGCTGGTCGGCGTGCCGGGGGTCGACGCCCAGGCGGATGCTCAGCTCGATGGTCTCATCGAACTTCGCTTTAGCGGTCTGCTTCACCAGCTCGATGGCCTCGGCGGGATCATACAGCTTGGTAGAGTCGATCAGCTTTTTGCTGTCGGTATATTTCTTGCCGTGTTTCATCTTTCATTCCTCCCTGTGGTATTAGCGGCGCTATGTCCTCCCACAAATAATCCTTGAGGGTTGTTCCTTCTTTTACTCGTCGGCCACGGTGACGCCCATGCTGCGGGCGGTGCCCTTGACCATGCTCATGGCGGCCTCGATGGAGGCGGCGTTCAGGTCGGGCATTTTGGTGGTGGCGATTTCGCGCACCTGCGCCTGGGTCAGCTGGCCCACCTTGTCGCGGTTGGGACGGCCGGAGGCGGTGTCGATGCCCAGCGCCTTCTTGATCAGCACGGGGGCCGGAGGCGTCTTGGTGATAAAGGTGAAGGAACGGTCGGAATACACCGTGATGACCACGGGAATGATGAGACCTTCCTGCTTGGCGGTGCGGGCGTTGAATTCCTTGCAGAAGCCGGGAATGTTCACGCCGTGCTGGCCCAGCGCGGGGCCGATGGGGGGCGCGGGAGTCGCCTTGGCGGCGGGCACCTGCAGCTTGATGAACGCGGTGATTTTCTTTGCCATGTTGGATGGCACCTCCTTAACAAATGTGGTAATGGCGGCGGCGTCTTAAGACGCTGCCTCCCACTGGAAACGGGAGCAGGGCGGAAAAAGGCGCCAGGCCCTTTGCCGGCCCGTCAGTCGATCTTCTCGACCTGATCGAGGTCCACCTCGATCTGCATTTCACGGCCCAGGAACATTTTGACGGTGACGCGCAGCTTCTGCCGCATGATGTCGATCTCCTCGACGATGCCGGTGAAATTGGCCAGCGCGCCGGAGAGGATGCGCACCTCGTCGCCCACGTTGATGCGGAGCTGCACCTTGCCGGCGGAGGAATTGAGCATCCGGTCCAGTTCGTCCTGGGTCAGGGGAATGGGCTTGCTTTCCGGGCCCACGAAGCCCGTAACGCCCCGGGTGTTGCGCACCACATACCAGCTTTCGTTGGTGATGATCATGTGCACCAGCACATAGCCGGGAAAGGTCTTGTGCTGGCTGGTCACCCGCTTGCCGTTGCGGATCTCCACAACCTCTTCGGTGGGAACCACGACCTCCTGGATCAGGTTCTGCATGCCGTTGTTTTCCACCGCTTTTTCCAGGTTGTCCTTGACCTTGTTCTCATAGCCGGAATACGTATGGACCACATACCATTCCAGGGTGCCCGGTCTGTCTTCGGACATTTTTGGTATCTCCTATCTGCGCTGTGCTGTTCCACACCGCGCCGCTTTTACGCAGCGCGTGCTTTGATTACACGATCAGATTCACCAAAGCGATGGAGCCCAGGTCCAGCAGGCGGATCACCACGCCCATGAACACCAGGAAGGCCAGCACGATGAGCGAATAGCTGATCAGATCCTGACGGGTGGGCCATGTCACTTTCTTCAGCTCGCGCCACATGTTTTTGAAGGGACGAGCGATGTTGGCGGGAAGATTCTTGAAGAACTTGACGAACTTCGATTCTTCCTTCTCCTTGCCCTTCACGACATTCTTTTCATCTGCCATGATCGTCACATCCTTGCGTTTATCGGGTTTCGCGGTGAGCGGTATGCTTCTTGCAGAAACGGCAGTACTTCATCAGCTCGATGCGGTCCGGGGTGTTTTTCTTGTTCTTCTTTTTATTGTAGTTGCGCTGTTTGCACTCGGTGCAGGCCAGCACGATGCTTTGCCGCGCTTCCTTGGCTGCCATGTGAAAACACCTCTTTCTTGGGGTCGTTTCGCCTTCGCCCCGGCGGGGAGGCCTCCCCGCCGGGAGCGAAAGTTATTCTTGGATTATTCCACCATGCGAACCACGGCGCCGGCGCCCACGGTGTGGCCGCCTTCGCGGATGGCGAAGCGGAGGCCCGCTTCGATGGCGATGGGGGTGATCAGTTCCACTTCCATTTCCACGTTGTCGCCGGGCATCACCATCTCAACGCCCTCGGGCAGCTTGATGGAGCCGGTCACGTCCGTGGTGCGGAAGAAGAACTGCGGACGGTACCCGTTGAAGAACGGGGTGTGACGGCCGCCCTCTTCCTTCTTCAGCACGTACACCTGGCCGAAGAAGTGGGTATGGGGCTTGATGCTGCCGGGCTTCGCCAGCACCTGGCCGCGCTCGATCTCGTTCCGCTGCACACCGCGCAGCAGCGCGCCGATGTTGTCGCCCGCCTGCGCGTCGTCCAGCAGCTTGTGGAACATTTCCACGCCCGTGACCACCGTGCTCCTGGGCTTATCCATCAGGCCCACGATTTCCACGGTATCCGACACCTTCACCATGCCGCGCTCGATACGGCCCGTCGCCACGGTGCCGCGGCCCGTGATGGAGAACACGTCTTCCACAGGCATCAGGAACGGCTTATCCTTGTCGCGTTCCGGCGTGGGAATGTAGTTGTCCACTTCCTTCATCAGCTCGTAAATGCACTGGCACTCCGGCGCGTTCTTCGGATCGCTGCCGTCGTTCTGCATGTATTCCAGCGCCTTGAGCGCAGAGCCCTTCACGATCGGAATGTCGTCGCCCGGGAAGTCGTAGCTGCTCAGCAGATCACGCACTTCCATCTCCACCAGCTCCAGCAGTTCCTCGTCGTCCATCAGGTCGATCTTGTTCAAGAACACCACGATGTAAGGCACGCCCACCTGACGCGCCAGCAGGATGTGCTCGCGGGTCTGCGGCATCGGGCCGTCCGGAGCAGACACCAGCAGGATCGCGCCGTCCATCTGCGCAGCGCCCGTGATCATGTTCTTCACGTAGTCGGCATGGCCGGGGCAGTCCACGTGTGCATAGTGACGGGTCTCCGTCTCGTATTCCACGTGCGCCGTGTTGATGGTGATTCCGCGCGCCTTCTCTTCAGGCGCCTTGTCGATTTCGTCGTACTTCATCGCCTGGGCATGTCCGCCCGCCGCCAGCACCATCGTGATGGCCGCCGTCAGCGTCGTCTTGCCGTGGTCCACGTGCCCGATCGTGCCGATGTTCACGTGCGGCTTATTGCGCTCAAATTTCTCCTTTGCCATGGG
>CACWLP010000022.1 GCA_902761755.1 uncultured Eubacteriales bacterium
CCGTGGGAATGTTGACGCCGATGATCTCTTCGTTGCTCAGCTTGTCGAAATACTTCACCAGCGCCCGCAGGGAATTGCCGTGGGCGGCGATGACCACGCACGGCAGCAGGGTTTCTCCTGGGCGTGGGGCGGAATTTTCCATCCGTTGACAAAAGCGCCTTCCCTTCACCACAGCACCATGGACAGGCAGCCGAAAAATACCGTCAGCAGAACCAGGAACAGCAATTCCTGCTTCCATCGCTTCAGCAGCAGCCCCGCGGTTTCCCGCATGAACGCATTGGGCCAGAACCACCATTTCGTTCTGCTGCCGATCCCTTCCGCGTTCAGCCCGGCCTGCCGCGCCCACACGCCGCTGCGGAACACGTGATAGCTGCTGGTGGAAAACGCCGCTTTGCCCTCCGGATCCACGGCCTGCATAAGCGCCTTGGAAAAAGCCAGATTCTCATACGTGTTTACGGACCGGTCCTCCGGCAGGACCAGGCGGTCTTCCACTCCCCGGGCCAGCAGATACCGGCGGATGGCCTCCGCCTCGGCCATGGGTTCGTTGGCGCCCTGCCCGCCGGAAGGAATGAAAACGGCCTCCCGCCCGGTTTTTTCCTTCTGCACACGCCAGAATTCCAGCGCCCTGTCCGCCCGGACGCGGAGCAGGGGCGGCAGCGTGCCGTCCCCGCGGAACCAGCAGCCGTGAATGATGATGAACCGCTTGTCCGGATCCGGCCAATGCTTCGCCGCCCGGACGCCGCAAATCACCGCTCCGGTGAGCATGCACTGGAAATAGACGAACACCGTGGCATAGGTGTTCTGCAGCGTTCTGTCGATCCGGCCTTCCCATTCCGATCCCATAAAATCCCGGGAGATCAGATACCAGCCCAGCGCTTCCCCGGCGATCAGCAGCCCGCTCACCAGAAGGCCCAGGACGTTCTGCGCCCGGCAACCCTCATGCCGCACCAGGAACAGATTGCTGACGGCCATGCTCGCTGCGAACAGCAGCATCGGCAGCGCAGTCAGCAGCATATACCGGGCGCTGGCGCCGCTGATGGCGGCGTACGCGGAATACATGCTGTATGCTTCGGGGTGCGCCAGATGGGAAACCGTTACGCTGAGCATGACCAGGCCGCTCGCCAGCGCGAACAGGGAAAAGCCGGAATAATAGATGGTGCCGTAATCGTAAAACAGCGGGCCTTTCGCCTGGAAAAAATGCCACAGCATGACGGCGCTCATCAGCAGCCAGAACAGCGTCACCGCGATCAGCACGGCGGAATCGCCGGTAAAATTTCCGGAGCCCAGATCATAGACCGTACCCGTCCCGTCCACCCGCAGCACGCAGACGGTCACGGCGCCGCCCGCTTCGTCCCCGAACAGGATCTCTGTTTCGCCGGGAGCCAGCGGCCGCACCGGAAAGTGCAGATACCGCCCGCTCCTTTCCGGCGCGCCGAGGCTCAGCATTTCCGGCTTTTCCACCCGGACCGGTATATCCTCCCACCCGTTTTCCGGCAGGAAATAATAAATGCAGAACCGATTGAAAACGGCGATCCTGCACGCGATACACAGCACTGCCAGCGCCGCCGCGCCCAGGAGGATCTGCTTGGCCGCTTTTCTCATGCGTTCATCTCCGTTTCCATGCGGCGTTTCAGCCGGGGAAAAAGCACCTTTGTGCGCGAGTCCCAGGGATATTCTATCACAGGGAATAGCTTTCTTCAATCGCTTACGGCGGTGTAAGAAAAACACGGCGTCCTTTTCCGGACGCCGTGCTTGGCACGCAAAGCGATTATTTCTTTTTGCCCTGGTTGGCAACCGCCTGCATCTTGGCCTGGATGGCGCTCTGGTCGCCCAGGGACGCCGATGATCTCTTCGTTGCTCAGCTTGTCGAAATACTTCACCAGCGCCCGCAGGGAATTGCCGTGGGCGGCGATGACCACGCGCTTGCCGGCCTTCATATCGGGCTTGATGACCTCTTCAAAGTAGGGCACCACGCGCTCCACCGTGGTTTCCAGGCTCTCGTTGGCGGGCAGCAGGGCCGGGTCCACATTGCGGAACATGGGCTGCCGGATGGCGCTGCGCTCGTCGCTTTCGTCCAGTGCCGGGGGCTTGACGTCGTAAGAACGGCGCCAGATCTTCACCTGCTCCTCGCCGTACTTTTCGGCGGTCTCGGCCTTGTTCAGGCCCTGCAGGGCGCCGTAATGGCGTTCATTGAGCTTCCAGCTCTTCACCACCGGCAGCCACGCCCGGTCCATTTCGTCCAGGGCGATATTCAGGGTGTGGATGGCCCGCTTGAGGTAGGAAGTGTAGCACACGTCGAAATCGTAGCCCTCGTTCTTGAGCACGATGCCGGCCTGCCGGGCTTCTTCCCGGCCCTTCTCGCTCAGGTCCACGTCCGTCCAGCCCGTGAACAGGTTCAGCTTGTTCCATTCGCTTTCGCCATGCCGGATCAATACCAGTTTCATTCGCATCCCTCTTTCTTCACGCCCGTTGACGCCAGCGCCGGGCGAATGCATTTCCTTTGCGCGCCGCGCTTCTTTGATTATAGCACGCACCCGGCGGCTTGACAAGCGATAAAACGCCGGTTTTCAGGGCTATCAATTACGAGGCCGGGGGAAACCGCTCTTTGGAGCCCAAAGAGCGGTTTCCCCCGGACCCCTTTCCGAGAAATGCGACTGGTTTTTCTTTGCTCCTGTTTCTTGGCAAAACCGCAATAAGCGATGGCTCTGCGCCGGTTTTTACCTGCCCTCCGGAGCGTTTGCGAAGGCGCCGACGAAAACGGCGGGGGAATTCCAGTACACGGCGATCTCGTTGGTGTCGGCGGAAGGGGTTTCGTCCAGGAAGCACTTCGCCGGCGGCGTGCCCTCCCCCAAGGCGGCTTTGGTGCCGGGATAGGGCATGCGGCAGTTGGGCCCGCCGGAAAGCAGCCCGGGCACCGGCGCTTCGATGCCGTCGGCCCCGGAGGGCCGGTGGTGGGGATGCAGCACCCGGCGGTCGCCCATACCGGTCACGAAGCAGACGTCCAGGGCGTTGAGCCCCAGGGCGTAATCCCACTGCAGCAGCGCTCCGGCGCGCATGTCCTCCCGCCCGGTGAGCCGATGCGCGGCGGCGAAGGCCATGCCGTGGCTCATGATGGGCAGGATGCTGCCCCAGCCGTACCCCTCCGGCATCAGCGCCGTGCCGTAGCCGGAAACCCGGCTGAGGGCCAGCGCCCGTTCCGCCCCGGAAAGGAAATCCTCCCGGATACGGGCGTACAATTCCCCGGCGCGCTCCCCAAGCACAAACAGGCAGCACAGCGCCCCCAGGCCGCTCACCTCCGCCCAGCCGAAGGCCGTGGGGTGCAGCCCGCCCGCCGCCCAGATCTCCCGCGCGGCGGCCAGGCAGCCTTCGTCTCCGGCGGCAGCGTACAGTTCGCACGCCGCCCAGAACCGTTCGTCCCGGTCGCTGCGGTCGCCGTACCAGCCGGTGGTCACGCCCTCCGGGTTGCGGAAGGGGGTCATTTCCGGGTGCTTTTCCAGCCAGGCCCACGCCCGTTTGGCGGAAAGCAGCATCCGGTCGGCGAACGCCGGGGCAAAGCCGCGGAACACCCGGGCTCCCAGCGCCAGGCAGGCCGCCGCCGCACCGGTGGCGCAGGAGGAAACCGGCATCAGGTATTCCTCCTCCAGATCGTCCTGAGGCATGATAAAGGGGGCGAAGCGGGCCTTCGTCAGCTTGTGGTGGAAAGCCCCGTCCTCCCGCTGCATGCGCAGCAGCCATTCCAGCTCCCACCGGGCCTCGCTGAGGATATCCGGCGTGCCGCAGCCCGTTTCCGGGATGTTCAGATCGTCGCTGCAGCCCTGCGGGAACAGCAGCCAGGCGTAGATCAGGTGCGCCACGGCGACGGCGCCGGGGCTGACGTACTTGCCGTAGTCCCCCGCGTCGTGCCACCCGCCGGGCACCGGCCGCCGCACGTCCCGCTTTTCCCAGTCCCGGGCCGGGGCGGTGTGGCAGGGCGGATGCGCCCAGATCCCCGCGTGCTTTTCCTCAAGGCCGCAGCCGCAGCGCTGGTAATACAGCCCTTTGATGAGGGCGTTTTCCGCCGCCCGCCAGGCATCCTTTTCCACCCGCAGCCTTCTTTTCACGCCCCCCGCCGCCAGGGTGTATTCCCCTTCGGGCAGCTCTCCCAGCTCCAGCAGCGCCACCCGGTCGCCGGAAGCCGCGTCGGGCCGGGGGGACAGGGGAATGCGGCGGATCTCCTTCCCCGCCGCGTCCGAAAGCACCGCCTCGCCCTCCGCCAGCACCGCGGCGTGGACGGGGGATCCCGCGGCGTACCCCGCCTGGTTCACCCGGATCGCCCGGCGCTTTTCCGGCAGGGAAACCACCGCGTCGAAGGCCGGCTTCGTTTCCCTGTCCCCGGTGAACAGCAGCGGGAAGCTCCGCTCCCGCCGGAAGCCCGTCAGCCAGCTGTCCCGGTCCGTAACACCCCAGAAGGTCACGCTGCCCACGGGGATGCCCTCCGCCTTCAAACGCAGCAGCATATCGAAATATTCCCCGTAGTGCGCCGCTAAAGCCGCCTGATGCGCTTCGTCGTCGCCGGGGCAGTGGATATCCAGTTCCGTCACCTGAAGCTCAAGCCCCAGCGCCGCGTACCGCCGCGCCGCCTCCTCGCACAGGGAAACCGGCGGATCGTTCAGCGCGAAATGCCCCTGCATGCCCATGCCGTCCGCCAGGCCTTCCTCCGCCAGGCCCTTCAGCATGGCCAGGATGGCGTCCCGCTTGTCCGGCAGGAACGTATTATAATCGTTGTAAAACAGCTTCTGCCCCAGGGCCCGGTATTTCCGGGCGGCCCGGAAGGCGGCGGGGATGAAATCCGGCCCCGCGGTCTGATACCACGGGCTGCGGACGCGGTACCCCCCGGGGGCGCCCTGGTCCGGCTCGATGGCCTCGTTGACCACGTCCCAGGCGTACACCACGCCGGGGAAAGCGCCGTTCACGTGGGTCATCACGTCCCGGATGTAGGCTTCCTGCCGGGCAAGCACCGTATCCCGGCCCGCCAGCGGGGCGTCGGGGGCGTCGTCCCAGTTTTCCGCGAAAAACCACCGGGGCGTCTGGTTGTGCCAGCACAGCACGTGGAACCGCACCCGGAGCCCATTGTCCCGGGCAAAGGCCAGCAGATTGTCCGTCCAGGTAAAATCCTGGGCCGTGCGGACGCCGTCGCCCAAGGCCAGGGTGGCTTTCCGGTCCAGCACCCTTTCCGGCTTCATGCCGTTCTCCGCGGTAATGGAATTGAAGTGGCGCAGCACCAGGGCGCGCCCCGCTTCGTCCCCGATGCTCCAGGGGTTCACGGCGGCGCCGATCAGAAACTCCCCGCGGTAGGCGCGGCAGAGGGACGGGGCGGCATCAAAACGGGTCATGGCTGGTTCCTCCCGGATCAGGATTGCGGCGGCGCCGCTGATTTTCACTATAGTACATTTTTTCCGCGCCCGCAAGGGATTTTGCCGGCAGAATTTCCCAAACTACGGATTATTCAACAGCCCGGACATGCAAAAAAACGCCCGCCGCTGAGAACGCGGCGGGCCGATATGATTCCGCTGACTGTCGATGAAACAGGGTTTACCAAAACCGGTAGCGCTTCTTCTTTTTTTCCGGCGCGGGGGGCGGATCGATCTCCAGGATGTGCCAGCCCACGGCGTTGAACACTGTGGTGTCGCCGTACTGCTGCTGCCGGGGCAGGTTGTGGCCGTAGCTCTGATGCACGTGGCCGTGCACCAGGTAGCGGGGATGATACCGTTCCATGAGGGGCAGGAAGGCCTCGAACCCCCGATGGGCGTTGTCCGGCGCGTCCCCCAGGCCCCGGGGCGGAGCGTGGGTGATGAGGATATCCAGCCCGCCGGCCTTCCTGATCTTCTTTTCCAGCTTCCCGACCCGGTTTTCCATTTCCTTTTCGGTGTACTGAAAGGGCCCGGGGTTATACCGGGCGCAGCCCCCCAGCCCGGCGATGCGGAGCCCCTGAAACACCACCAGATCGTCCTCCAGGCAGTCGCACCCCCCGGGAGGAAAGCTGACGTAGCCTTTATCGTGATTCCCATGGACGTACATCAGGGGCTTGGCCGCCATGGTCACCAGAAATTCCAGGTATTCCTGCTTCAGATCCCCGCAGGAGAGGATCAGGTCCACGTCCGAAAGCCTGCCCGGCTGGTAATAATCCCACAGATAGGGGGCCTCTTCATCGGCAATCAGCAGGATCTTCATCGCGCGGTTTCCTCCGGGAGCGGCGGGATGGAATCCCGGTAGATCCCCAGCAGCCGCACCAGGCCCCGGGATTGGGGCAGCAATTCCTCAAAAGCGGGGATCGCGCCGTCCACATTGTCGCACAGCCAGTCCATGCCCATCAGCTCCTCGGGGGCTATCTTCCGTTGTCCGTCGCTGATCTCCCGCCCGTCCTGCGCCCGGATGGGGCAGAGGAAGGGATCGATCTCCTCGTGGATGATGCCGTTTTTCAGGATGCCCGCCAGCTGCCGCACGCCGGCCGGCAGGCGGCTGTCCAGGTCCACGTCCACCAGGCCCGTGCTGATGCCCCACCAGTCGTTCACTGCATGGTTGGGATCCCGCAGGGCGTCCAGCCCGCCGTTCTGCAGCGTCCGCACCGTTTTTTCATAGTACACGCCCCAGTTCCACCGGGGAGACCCCAGGGGGATCAGGTTCCCGCCGGGCTTCACCTGATAGGTGCCCAGCTGCCAGGCCAGGAAGGGCTTGGCGCCGTCGTCGTCCCGGTTGGAGATGACGGAGACTCCTTCGTCCATCAGCTCCCGCACGGGATTGCCCTTCACGCAGCTCCATTTCAGGCTGATCCGCGCCCGGGGGTTGGTGAGCCGCGCGCCCAGGGCGAAGGCGTTCACCGCGGCGGTGACGCCCATGATGGGATAATTCGCCACATAGCCGATGCGCCCGTCCTCCGCCATGGCCCCGGCGATGGCGCCGGTGATGAACTTGCCCTCGTACACCCGGCAGTAATAGCTGCGCACCCCGGTATAGGGCATCGAAAGCGAGCAGTTGAACACCGCCAGGTTCTTATGATTGGCCGCCAGGCGGCGGCAGGCGTCGATGAGGGTGGGGGTGGTGGCGAAGATCACGTTGGCGCCGTCCTTCACGGCCTCCTCCATCGCTTCGTCCGGGCTCTCGCCGCACAGGCAGGCGCTGACCTTTACCGTATCGCCCAGCTTTTCCTGCAGGTATTTCTGCCCCTGCTCGTGGGCGGAGGCCCAGGCGCTGGTATGGGGATCGAAATCGTAAATGAAGGCGGCGTGCAGCTTCGGCCCGCCCAGCAGCCGGTTCAGCAGCCCCTTTTCCTTTTCCTCGGGCTCGGAGCTGACGGAGATGGGCTCGTCCCGGGTCATGAGCCGCAGATCCGGCCACAGGGCGGTGAGATTCTGCAGGATCTCTTCCTCCGTGCTTTCCCGCATTTCGGCGTAGGGATGCACCTGCAGGTATTCCAGCAGCGCGTCCCCGGCGGTGATGGGCAGCTTTTCGGCGTTCAGCCTGTCAAAGCAGGCGGAGAAGCGCCGGAAATCGCTGGAAAAGCCCCGGCGGTCTTCCTCGGTCCATTCCTGGTCCGGGCCGAAGCCCAGCGCCGCCTGCAGCTTCGCGTAGCCGCCCGGCTGGCTGAAGGTGGCCAGGTACAGCCGGCTTGCCTTGTAAAACCGCAGGAATTCGTTGTAAATGCGGGCTTCCTTGCTGTCCGACGGCGCGGGCAGCACCCGGGTCACCACCCCCGGCACGGTGGGGGAATCGTAGCTCCTGAGCACGCTGACCCGCTTGTGCCCTTCCTTGACGTAGAAATCCCCCAGGTATTCAAAGCAGGTGATGGGATCGGTGATCCCCGTATCCCCCAGGTGCGCTTCACACAGGGCAATCCATTTGGCCCCGAATTCCGTGTCCGCATCCAGCAGCGGCATGAAATTCCCGGCGAAGGCCGCCTTGCGGCCGTTGGTCCAGGTGCCCACGATGCGCTCGGCGGGGATGTCCACCAGCCCCACGTTCACCGTGCCCGCCGTCTGGGTTTCGGAAAGCATCTCGTCCAGCACCCGGGGATAGGGGTACTGCCCCTTCGCCACGCAGGCGTTATAGTATTTTTTGCCCATTTTCAGGGCGGTGTTGTACTGTTCAATCGCTTCTGCTCTGCTCATAAAACCTCCCCGCCGGGCCGCTTGCCCGGCGCGCGCCCATTATAGTGGATCAAAGAAAGAATTGCAATGCGCCCATCGCGCTTTTTTCCACCCGAAAACACAATTCTTACAGTTTTTCTCCGGCGGCAGCCGCCGATCCGGAAGATTTTTTACCAGATTGACGGATCGTGAAAAGTGTGATATATTAAGGTGCAATTTGGAATGAATTGACGTTTTTTCAAGAAAATCCTTGCCGCCTGACAGGGGAAGGTGAGCGTATGAAGGCTGAGGGCTGGGGCATTCCGGAGGACGCCGGGCACGGCGTTTCTTTGGCTGCGTATCTGGATGCCACTCCCTGCGACGAAATCGTCGAATTTGACCTGATCAACAACCGGTGCCGCAACCTGCGCCATACGGAGGGCAAGTTTTTCGTGCCCGTGATGGACGGCGCGCTGGACGCCATGCACCGCTTTGCCCCGGAAAACATGGTGCACCCGGATGACCGATCCCACGTGCAGGAATTTCTGAACCCGGAAACCCTGCCCGCCCGCCTGGCCCGCGCCTCCACGCCGGGGATGCTGCGGATGGAATCCCGCTACAAAACGCTGAACGGCGATTACCGCTGGACCCGGCAGCTGCTGGTGGGCGGCCCCGCAAGCGGCCTGCCCGAGGGCCTCGTCCGCAGCTATATTTACGACGTGCAGGCGGAAAAGGAGCAGGAGGGCGTGCTGCGTCCCCGGGGCCAGGAGCACCGGGACGAGCGCACGGGCCTGCTGACGGACCGGGATCTGTTCGCCATGACCAAGGACCGGCAGGCGCGGATGCAGGGCCAGTGGTGCGTCATCGCCATTGATATCGAGCATTTCAAGCTCTTCACCGACTGGCACGGCAAAAACGCCGCGGACATGCTGCTGGCCCAGATCAGCAAGATCCTGCGCCAGGTGGAGCAGGACACCCGGGGGCTGGCGGGCTACCGCGGGCTGGACGATTTCTGGCTGGTGGTGCCCTACGACCAGCGCATGATCGAAAACCTCTACAATCAGATCCGGGATCTGATCATTTCCCACGGCAATTCCGTGGGCTTCCTGCCTATATTCGGCATCTGCATGCTGTCCGCCGCGGACGAGGAAGTGACGGACGTATTCAACCACGCCGCCCTGACGGCGGAGCAGGTGAAGGGCGATCTGCACAACCGCATCCGCATTTACAATCCTTCCTTCTATCTGCAGACGGCGGAGGAATACCGCCTGCTTTCCGATTTCCAGCGCGCGCTGGAAAACAAGGAAATCTTCTTCTGCCTCCAGCCCCAGTGCCGGGTGTCCTCCGGCAACGTGGTGGGGGCGGAATCCCTGGCCCGCTGGCGGCTCAAGGACGGCACCATGGTGCCCCCCACCAAATTCGTGCCCATCCTGGAAAAATACCGCGTGGTCACCAACCTGGACAAGTACATCTGGGAAGGGGTCTGCGCCTGGCTGCGCAGCTGGATCGACGCGGGGCACACCCCGGTGCCCATTTCCGTGAACGTCTCCCAGAGCGATATCCTCACCGTGGACGTGCCCGCGTATATGGACGCGCTGCTGAAAAAATACGAATTGCCCTCCCGGCTGCTGAAGGTGGAGATCACCGAATCCGCCTACGTGGAGGACACCGCCTCCGTGCGCGAAACGGTGCGCCGGCTGCGGGCCATGGGCATGATGGTGCTCATGGACGATTTCGGCAGCGGTTATTCCTCCCTGAACATGCTGCGCAGCCTGAACGTGGACGTGATCAAGCTGGACGCCCAGTTCCTGCACATCAGCGCCCAGGAGGAGCGCAAGGGCATCAGCATCCTGGAATCCATTGTGAATATGGCCAAGTCCATGTCCCTGCCCATCATTGTGGAGGGCGTGGAGACCCAGGAGCAGATCAATTTCCTCTCCGACCTGGGCTGCCGCTACATGCAGGGCTACTATTTCTACCGCGCCATGCCGGTGGAGGAGTTTGAGCGCCTCATCAGCGACGAACACCGGCTGGACCTGCGGGGGTTCGAATTCAAATCCACCGGGCAGATCCATCCCCGGGAATTCCTGGATGAGAACGTGTTTTCCGACGCCATGCTCAACAACATCCTGGGCCCGGTGGCGATCTACCGCTGGAAAGAGGATAAATCCGTGGATATCATCCGCTTCAACCAGCAGTATTATCAGATGATGGGCATCCCCCTGCGCCAGCTGGAATCCCGCCGCAGCGACATCCAGCAGTATATGTTCAAAGAGGACAGGGAAAAATTCCGCCATATGCTTCTGGCCGCCTTCCAGGATCATCTGAACGGCGCCAAGGGCATCCTGCGGATGTACAAGCCCAACAGCTCCGTGCGCTGGCTGTCCGTTCAGCTGTATTACCTGAATGAGGACGAAGCGGGAAAAACTTTCTACGCCTCCTGCGAGGACGTGACGGAGCTGCAGTTCATCAATGTGGATCTGCCCGGCGGCTACCACCGCTGCTCCGCGGACGAGAAGCTGGAATTCCGCTACGTCAGCAAGAATTTCCTGGAAATGACGGGCTATACCAAGCAGGAGCTCAAAACCCTTTTCGACAACCAGTATTCCCGCATGATGCACCCGGACGATCTGCCCCTGATCCAGAAAAAGGTGTCCGCCCTGCTGGCCGGGAAAACGCCCCCCAGCGACCCGTACCGGGTGCTGCACAAAAACGGCAGCTATATCTATCTGGCGAACCAGCAGATCCTCACCGACCTGTACGGCGAAGTCTGCTTCATGAGCGTGGCCACGGACGTGACGGAGCTCGTCAAAATGCGCAACAGCATGCACGTCCTGGAAAAATACTCCACCGACTGCATCACCTTCGTCCGTCACGACGGAGACCTGTGGGAATACCAGGTGGTGGTCTACGGCCTGCAGGACAAGCTGGAAATGAACCAGCAGGAATTTGTGGACAGCCTGAATTCCGGCAGGCTTTACGCCATGGTGGATCAATCCCAGCACGACGAGGCGTTCAACCGGGCCATGGCCGCACGGCGGGCCGACCAGCCCTTTGAAATTTCCTTTGAGCTGTGCCTGCCCAGCGGCCGCCGGCAGAAGCTGCACATGAAGGCGGACAAGGTGAGCAGCAACAGCTCCTCCCGGCTGAATTACATCTGCGTATTCCAGGCCATGTAAGAACGGCTCTTTCCCCGCACGGATCCTTCGTTTTCCCATCCAATCCTGAGGAGGTGGCCTTTATGCCAGCAAAGAACAATCCCGGCGCTCCGCTGACCTACAACCTGGGCGTGCTGTTCGTGGAGGAGAGCAAGAGCGGCCTCACCCATCCCTTTTTCGCCAACATGCTCAATTCCTTCAAGGCGGAGGTGGAAGAGCACGGCTACGACATCACCTTCATCAACGACCGCATCGGCGGAGAAAAGACCACCTATCTGGAGCACTGCCGCTCCAGGAAGCTGGACGGCGTGTTCATCCCGGTGATCAATTTTGAATCCGAAAGCGTGGAGGAGCTTCTTTCCTCGGACTTCCCCTGCGTCACGGTGGATCATCCCTTCCCCGGCCAGCCCAGCGTGGTATCCGACAACCGGGCGGGGGTCCGCCAGCTGGTGGAATACGCCGTATCCCTGGGCCACAGGCGCATCGCCTTCATCAGCGGCCAGCGCAATTCCCGGGTGACGGACGAGCGCATCGACGAATTCCGCGCCGCCATGGGCGACCGCGGGCTGCCCATCCCGGAAGGGTATCTGGTGGAAGGCCGCTACGACGATTTGAATCTGATCCGCACCATGGTGCAGACCATGATGGACCGGCCGGACCGGCCCACCTGCCTGCTGCTGCCGGACGACGCCAGCTACCTGGGCGCCCAGGAAGTGATCCGGGAAAACGAGCTGCGCATCCCCGCGGACGTATCCGTGGCCGGCTACGACGGCATCCCCCTGACCCAGTCCCTCCGGCCGCACCTGACCACCGTGCGCCAGAACAACGAGGAGCTGGGCCGCGTCGCAGCCCAGCTGCTGATCCGGAAGATCGAGGGCCTTTCCGACGCCCCCGACCAGCAGATCACCGTCCCCGTCACCCTGCTCAAGGGCGAGACCGTGGGCTGGTGCAACAACTGGTGAGCCGCGCCGGGCCTCCTTTAGACCGTAAAAAACAGCAGCCGGGAGAAAGCGCTTTCCGTTTTCTCCCGGCTTTTTCCATAAGAAAAAACCCGCCATGGAGCGGGTTTCAGGCAAAACTATTGGTCACAGTCAGGCTTCGGCTTTGTTCATGGCCTTGGCCAGACGGGCCTTTTTGCGGTTGGCAGCGTTCTTGTGGATGACGCCCTTGGAGACCGCTTTATCAATAGCGGAGGCGGTGGCGCTCAGTTGCGCGCTGGCGGGGGCGACGCCCTCAGTCAGAGCGACCTGATACTTCTTGATGGCAGTCTTAACGCCCGTCTTCACCATACGATTCCGCAGGTTCTTCGTCTTGCTCACCTTCACACGCTTCATGGCGGACTTGATGTTCGGCAACTTCCTTCACCTCCTCACGGATTACTGCGCTGATAATCAGCAAACGGTATTTTATCATAAGGCTTTCCAAAACGCAAGCCCTTTTTTTCACGATTTTTCATTTTCTCCCGGGCCTTTTTCCCGGGCATCCACATATGGTGGACGCCCCTTCCCGCACCCCCTGTATCTTGCCCGACGGCGGCAGCAGTATTATAATAGGAACAGACCGGGCCGAAAAAAACCGCCCGGATCGGAAAGGAAGCGCCATGATCCTCTTTGTCTGCACCGGCAACACCTGCCGCAGCCCCCTGGCCGCCGCCCTGGCCCGGGCCCGGGGCGCCGACGCGGAATCCGCCGGCCTTTGCGCCCGGGCGGGGGACTCCGCCACGCCGCAGGCGATCCGCGCCGCCGCCCGCCGCGGGGCGGACCTGACGGGCCACGCCGCCCGGCCCGTGACGCCCGGCCTGATGGCCCGGGCCGAACGGGTCTACGCCATGACCGACGCCCACGCCGAAACGCTCAAAGCGCTGTTTCCCGCCCAGGCGGGCAAGGTCCGCGTGCTTACGCCGCAGATCCCCGATCCCTTCGGCGGGGACGACGCGGTGTACGAGGCCTGCGCCCGGGCGCTGATCCGGGCGCTGGAAAGGGAAGGGCTCTGACGGGGAAGCAAACTCCTCCCGCCCCCCTTCCCAAATCTCCGAATCCCTGCTATAATGATAGGTGATTTCGCTTTTTGGAGGCTTTCATGCGAATTTTAGTGATTGGCAGCGGCAAGATGGGCACCTCCCTGGCCCAGAGCCTGATTGCCGAAGGCCATGACGTTACCGTCATCGACCGCAGCGACACCGTGATCCAGCGCAGCCAGGACGCCCTGGACGCCATGTTCATCCACGGCAGCGGCGTCAGCGTGGATACGCTGCGGGAAGCGGACGTGCAGCACGCCGATATCGTCATCGCCGCCACCATGGGCGACGAGATCAATATGCTTTCCTGCCTGACGGCCAAGCGCCTGGGGGCCCAGTATACCATCGCCCGGATCCGGGATCCGGAATACCTGTCCACTTTGCCCTTCCTGCAGAAGGAGCTTTCCATCGACTACGCGATCAACCCCGAACGCGCCACCGCCCGGGAAATCAGCCGCATGCTGCGCTTCCCTTTCGCCGGCATGGTGGAAACCTTCGCCCGGGGCCAGGTGGAAATGGCGGACTTCCGGGCCGCAGAGGGCGACGGCGTGGTGGGCGTGCCCCTGCGCGATATGTACCGCAAAAACAAGCATCTGCCCCAGGTGCTCTTCTGCGCGGTGGAGCGCGGGGACGACCTGATCATCCCCAAGGGTGATTTCGTCATCCAGGCGGGGGACCGGGTGCACGTGGTATCCGACGTGAAAACCATCACCCAGTTTTTCGAAGCCCTGAACAAGGGCTCCTCCGCCATCAAGACGGTCATGATCATGGGCGGCGGCCGCATCGGGTATTACCTGGCCAATATGCTGCTGGGCATGAAGATCAAGGTGAGCCTCATCGAGCTGAACCCCGAAAAGGCCCGCCGCCTGTCCGAATCCCTGCCCGGGGCCACCATCATCCAGGGCGACGGCACGGACCAGGACCTGCTGGAAAGCGAGGGCCTTCCCGACGTGCACGCCTTCGTGCCCCTGTCCGGCCGGGATGAGGAAAACCTGATGGCCGGGTTTTACGCGGTGCAGCGGGGGGTCAAGAAGGTCATCGTCAAATCCAACCGGGACAATTATTCCGCCATCATGCACAATATGGGCCTGGACAGCATCATCAGCCCCAAGACCGTGGCCTGCAACACCATCTTGCGCACCGTGCGCACCCGGGCCAGCCGCGCCACCGCCACCGTGGAGCGCATGTACCGCCTGATGGACGGCCGGGCCGAGGCCCTGGAATTCATCGCCCAGGCCAACGCGCCCTATATCCACGTGCCCCTCAAAAACCTGAACGTCAGCGGCGACGCCCTGATCGCCGTGATCGTGCGGGAGGGGCAGGTGCAGGTGCCTTTCGGCAACGACACCATCGAGGCCGGGGACCATGTGGTGGCCATTTCCCGCCGCCCCGGCATCAGCGATCTGGGCCAGATCGTAAGAAAATAAAACTGCGCGCCCGGGCAACGACGCCCGGGCGTCCATCTGACAGACAAGGGGATTTTGATTTTGAACTACGCATTGGTATTCCGGCTGCTGGGCAGGCTGCTGATGATGGAAGGGGCGCTGATGACCCCCTCCCTGGCCGTGGCGCTGATCCATCGGGAGGGCGACGCCGTGGCCATCGGCGCGACGATCCTGCTGTGCCTGGGCTGCGGCGCCCTGCCGGGCTATCTGCTTTCTCCCAAGCGGGAGGATCTTACCGCCCGGGACGGCATGGCCGTAGCGGGCCTGAGCTGGCTGCTCCTGTCCTTTTTCGGGGGCATCCCCTTCGTGCTCTCCGGGGCGATCCCTCACCTGCACGACGCGTTTTTTGAATCCGTCAGCGGCTTCACCACCACCGGGGCCACCATCCTTACCGCCATCGAGGGCCTGCCCAAGGGCATATTGTTCTGGCGGTCCTTCACCCACTGGATCGGCGGCATGGGCGTGCTGGTGTTCACTCTGGCGGTGCTGCCCCGGCTGTCCGGCCGCACCAGCCTGCTGGCCCGGGCGGAAAGCCCCGGCCCCACCTTCAGCAAGCTCAAGCCCAAAATGGGCGATACCGCCAAGGTGCTTTACGCCCTGTATTTCGCCCTTTCCCTGGCCGAATGCGTGTGCCTGCGCCTGGCGGGCATGAACCTCTACGACGCCCTGATCCACACCTTCGGCACCGCGGGCACCGGCGGCTTTTCCAATTACAACAAAAGCGTGGCGGCCTTCGGCAATCCCCTGATCGAATGGATCATCGGCGGGTTCATGCTGCTGTTCGGGGTCAATTTCGCGGTGTATTTCCACGCCGTGCGCCGGGAGGGGAAGCCCATCTTGCACAGCGAGGAAATGTGGGGCTATCTGGGCTTGGCCTTCGCCGCCACCCTGGGGATCACGCTGACCATCCTGCCCGAATACCCCGATTTCTTTTCCGCCCTGCGCCACGGCTTTTTCCAGACCAATTCCGTCATCTCCACCACCGGCTTCACCACCGCGGATTACAACGCCTGGCCCGTATTCGCCCGGGCGCTGCTGCTGCTGGTGATGTGCACGGGCGCCTGCGCAGGCTCCACCGCCGGCGGGTTCAAGATCAGCCGGGTGCAGCTGCTGCTCAAATCCGCCTACCGGGATCTGGAGCATACCCTGCTGCCCCGGAAGGTGGCCGTGGTGCGCTTCGAGGGCAAGCCCGTGCCGGAAACCACCCTGGGCCAGCTGGGGGTGTACCTGTTCATTTATCTGAGCGTATTTCTCATCGGGGGGATCATCCTTTCCGTCGACGCCGCGGACCCCACCACCGCCTTTTCCGCTTCCCTCACCTGCCTTTCCAACGTGGGCCCGGGCCTGGGCCAGGTGGGCCCCACGGGCAATTTCGCCTTCTTTTCCCCCTTTTCCAAGCTGATCATGTCCCTGCTGATGCTGGGAGGCAGGCTGGAGATCTATCCCATCCTGATCCTGTTTTCCCCCACGGTGTGGAAAAAGAACTGACGCAAAAACAGCGGCGCCTGCCCCAATGCGGGGAAGCGCCGCTTTTCATTTCCGCGGCGAAAGATACGTCCCGGCGAAAACCGGCCCTTACCGGCTTTCCTCCGGCGGTTTTACCGGGAGCTGCATCAGCTCCGACAGCGCCCCGATTTCTCCGTCCCCCTCCATCTGGGCGGGGAGAAGGCCGGTGCACTCGGTCATGGACGCCGCCTGTCCGATCCCGGACGAGAGCGTCCTTTTCTTTTTCTTCTTTTTCATCGGCACTCGTAGCTGGAGCACATGCTCTCGTCCGCGGGGTCGCCGGAATAGGCCATGGGCGTGGGGGATACCTGGATGCTCTCCAGGGAGCACAATCCCTTCTCCTGCTGCAGATGGCGGCAGCTTTCCACGCTGCAATGGATGCACTGTTTTTTCGGCTCGGCCATGGGAAAACCCTCCTTCTCAACGCTGGGATCCGGAGGATAGCGTGCGCGCATTTCATCCTTGCCATGCGCGGGAAAATATGGTATCATACGCCCGGCCGACTGTTTTCGGCCCTCGGACGATGCGTGCTCCGGCGCGCCACCCGCCCGAAATAATTTTATAGGAGGGATTTGGCTTGAATAAGTCTTTCAACGTCAAAACCTTGACCATGGGCGGCGCCATCGCCGCGCTGTACGTGGTGCTCACCTGGGTATCCAAGCTGCTGGATCTGGACAGCCAGGCCATCCAGCTGCGCCTCTCCGAAGCGCTGACCATCCTGCCCGTGTTCACCTTCGCGGCGGTGCCCGGGCTGACGCTGGGCTGCCTGCTGGCGAACATCACCGTGGGCTGCATGCCGGGGGACGTGGTGCTGGGCACGCTGGCCACCCTGCTGGGCGCCATCGGCACCCGGCTGCTGCGCAAGCACGTGGAGATCGCCTGGCTGCCGCCGGTGATCAGCAACATGCTGATCGTTCCCTTCGTGCTCATTTACGTTTACATGATACCGGACGTGAGCATTACCATCCCCTTCACGAAAACCACCCTGGCTGCCTCCGGCTACGTGCCGATCATGATCACGGTGGGCATCGGCGAGGTGCTGGCCTGCGGCTGGCTGGGCTTGCTGCTGCACAAAACGCTGCAAAAAACGCCCGGCCTGAACGACTGAACATGAACCCTGCCAACGAAAGTCAGCTAAAGCAGTCTTTCGTTGGGAACATCAATTTATTGTAAAAAGGCATTTCCGAGCAAGTATGCCCGGAAATGCTCTTTTTACGGCCATAAATTGATAGAGGAAGCAGTCATTCTGACTGCGGGCGCTTCGGGCCCCGGACCGGCAAACCCGGTCCTGCGGATGGTTGATGAAGGGGGGCCGAAGCGCCCGAAAAATATGCCCTTTGGCATATTTTTAGCGTAGGCCGGGCCGGAAGGCCCCGGGAGCGGCCCCTTCATACTACCCCAAGGCACTTTGTCGACAGGCTGAGGCGGTCAATCGCATAGCCTGCCTTTTTTGCTGTCCGAAAATTATTTCTTCGCGGTGGTTTTCCGGGCCGCTGGCTTCTTTGCCGTGGTGGTGGTTTTCTTCGCCGCGGCGGTGGTCGTCTTCTTCGCCGCGGCGGTCGTCGTCTTCTTCGCCGCCGTCGTCGCGGGCTTTTTCGCTGCGGTGGTGGTCTTCTTCGCCGCCGCCGTCGCGGGCTTTTTCGCTGCGGTGGTGGTGGTCTTCTTCGCCGTCGTCGTCGCGGGCTTTTTCGCCGCGGTGGCTGTCGTCTTTTTCGCCGCGGCGGTCGTCGTCTTCTTTGCTGCGGCGGTGGTCGTCGTTTTCTTCGCCGTCGTCGTCGCGGGCTTTTTCTCCGCGGTGGTGGTCTTCTTTGCCGTCGTCGTCGCGGGTTTCTTCGCGGCGGTAGTGGTTTTCTTTGCCGCCGTCGTGGTGGTCTTTTTCGCCGCGGGCTTTTTGGCGGTGGAAGTCTTTTTCTTCTTGTTGGGGTTCTGGATCACAGTGGGCTTTGCGGACGCGCCAGATGCCGCCGTCTGCCCATCGTCCCCCAGCAGGCCCATCAGCAGGCTGCCGATCCCGCCGCCTGAGGACGCCGCGGAAGCGGACGCGCCGCTGTCGCCGCCCAGCAGCCCGGTGAGCAGGCTGCCCAGCCCGCCGCCGGAGGAGCCGCCGTTCCCCAGCAGCTTTTTCAGCAGCGGCAGCGCCACCGCCACGATGGCCAGGATCTTTTCCAGGTCCAGCCCCGTTTTTTTGCTGGCGGTCTGGGCCGCGTCCTCGGGGCTTTCGCCGCCCAGCAGCGCGGGCAGCACGGCGTCCAGCACGCCCCGCACCTCGCTTTCGCTGGCGCCGCTGCCGCGGCACACCTGCTGCAGCGTATCATCCCCCAGCAGGGTAGAAAGCAGGAATGAAAGATCCATCATTGTTCCTCTCCTTTTTTAAGCGGCGGCGGGGCCGCCCGTTTTTTCATTCAGTATCATTATGCACACAATATGGTGTTGCGTCAAGAAAAGTTTTCCACAATTTGTTGAAATATTTCAAATTGTATGTATAATAGAGAGGAAGTCAAATCTGAAAGGAATGGAGTGAAAAGCATGTCCGAAAATAAAACCCCGCAGAAAAAGGAGCATAAAATCGTTTCTGCGGCCACGGGCAAACAGGTGACCAAGGAACAGGCCCAGAAGGAAGTGGCCCAGGCCCTGCTGAACCAGACCCACAAGAGCACCGCGGGCCTCCGCGCCGGCGCGATCATCCTGTGGCTGCTGGCCATCGGGTTCGAGATCCTGGCCATCCTGGTGGCGGTGGAAAAATTCGCCCCCAAATTCCTGGACAAAATGCCCCTGTGGCTGCCGGTGGTGGTGCTGCTGGCGCTGGACCTTGTCTGCCTGGTGATCGGCAGCCAGCTGTGGAAGAAGGCCAACCACATCAACCCCATGTCCGAAAAGAACAAGGCCCTGTTCTGGCTGTGGAATAACCTGGGCCTGGTGGTGGCCGTGCTGGCCTTCGTGCCCTTTATCATCATCCTGGCCACCAACAAGGACGCAGACCCCAAGCTGAAGAAGGTGGGCATCATCGTGGCCGTCGGCGCCCTGCTGGTGGGCGGCGCCACCGGTATCGACTGGAACCCCGTTTCCAAGGAACAGAAGGAAGCCGCTGTGGAAGCCATTTCCACCACCGTGTACTGGACCAATACCCGCTCCGGCAAAGCCTATCACACCCATGAGGACTGCCAGACCCTGAACCAGACGGACGAGCTGGTGGCCGGCACGGTGGAACAGGCCATCGAGGCCAACCGGGTGAAGCTGTGCTACTTCTGCGCCAAGCGGGACGGCCTGGACGACAAGGAAGGCCTGGCCGTGGAAGACGGCGTGGGCGAAGTGGTGCTCAACCAGCTGGAAGAAAAAGTGGACGAAGCGGTGGAGAACCTCACCGAAGGCGCGCCTGCGGAAACCCCCGCGGAAGACGCCGGCCAGGAAATCCCCGCGGCATGACCAAATCATAAAACAAAACGGCATTGCGAATCGCAGTGCCGTTTTTGTTTGACGGAAAACGCGCCCCTACAGGTCGTCCGCGTCCTGCACGGGCTGATCGTCCTCCTCGTCCGCGGGCACGCCGGTGTAGCTGCCCAGCACGTCGCTTTTGTCCCGCTGGCTCACCAGGGCGAACACCCCCCGGCGCTGCCACTTTTTTGGCTTTCTTTCCATTTTGTTCTCCCTCCTTTTCCGCGATGCCGCGGGCATATTTTCGCGCGGATCGGGCCAGCTTATTCACGAGAAGCAGCAAGGAGGAGAAGCGGAATGAAAAAGTTTTTCAGCGTGTGCCTGGTGCTGGCCCTGGCGGCCGGCGCCTTCCTGATGATCGACCTGGCGGGCCGGGTGAACGTGCTGCAGGCCGAGAAGAGCATCCTGCAGCGCAAACGCGACACGGCCCAGGCCCTGTACGAGCAGACGAAAAAGGAGCTTGCCGCCGCCCAGGAAGAAAGCGGGCGGGCCCAGGCGGACTGGCAGAAGGAGCGCGCGGCCCTGGCCGGGGAGATCGACAGGCTGACCGAGGCCCTCGCCGATGCCCGGGCGCAGCTGGACAGCCAGGAAGCGGCCTCCCGTCAGGCGCTGGCCGACTGGGAAACGGAAAAAAGCGCCCTGGAGCAGGACCGGCTGGCGGCGGAGGAGCGGCTGCAGGCGGTCACCGCCCTGCTGATGCCGGAGGACCCTCCCGCGCCGGAAGCGCCCGCGGCGGACGCGGCGGAAGCATCCCCGGAGAGCGCGGTGGACAAGCCGGCAAAGGAGCTGACCAATATTTTCTTTCCGTAAAGCAAACGCCGGTCGCAGAGCCCGTTTCTCCGCGTCCGGCGTTTTTTTCGCGCGTCACACCGCGTCCAGCTTGTCCAGCAGCGTTTCCATGTCCTCCGCCACCTGGAGGCGGGCAAGATCCGCTTCGGCCAGGAACCGGTCCTGCACCATGCGGCGCAGCTGCAGAAGCAGCCCGTCGTAATACCCGTGAAAATTCAGCAGGCCCAGGGGCTTGTTCTCCGCACCGATCTGGTTCAGGGTGAACAGTTCCGAAAGCTCGTCCAGGGTGCCCATGCCCCCGGGCAGGGCGATGCAGGCGTCCGCCCGGGCCATCAGGGCCTGCTTGCGCTGGGCCATGGTGTCCTTCACGGTATACTCGTCCACCTCCACCGCGCCGTGCAGCCCGTCGAACTGGCGCACCATCACCGCCGCCACGTATCCGCCTGCTTCCTTGGCGCCCCGGGCGACAAGGCCCATCAGCCCCCAGTCCCCGCCGCCGTACACCAGCGTGCGCCCCTGCAGGGCGATCAGGCGGCCGGCCTCCCGGGCCATAAGCCGATAGATTTCCGGGCAGTCCCGGCCCGAACCGCAGAACACGGCGACCGCGTTTTTCTTCATCTGCTTTCCCTCAGTCAAAATGAATGTGGCAGTACCCGCCGGGGTGCTTTTCCAGGTATTTCTGGTGGTATTCCTCCGCGGGATAAAAATTCTGAAGCGGCAGACATTCCACCGCGATGGGCGCGGCGTACCGCTTCGCCAATTCCCGGAGCGCGGCGCGGATCACGCCCTCGTCGGCGGGATCGGTATAATAGATCCCGGTGCGGTACTGGATGCCCGCGTCCCCGCCCTGGCGGTTCACCGACGTGGGGTCGATGACGGCGAAATATTTTTCCAGCAGCGCTTCCAGCGGCAGCTTTTCCGCATCGTAAACCACCCGCACCGTTTCCGCGTGGCCGGAATCGTGCTTCACGTCCTCATACGAGGGGTTTTCCGTGGGCCCGTTGGCATAGCCCACCTGGGTTTCCGTTACGCCGGGGATCAGATCGAAATACTTCTGGCAGCCCCAGAAGCAGCCCCCGGCCAGATACACCGTTTTTTTCATGCCCACAGGATCGCCTCCTCCAGCGCCCGGGCGAAAGCCTCCAGCCCGGCCTGATCGGCCTGACTGAACCGGTCTTCGGCGGGGCTGTCGATATCCAATACGCCCCGGATCTCCCCGGCTGCGTGCAGCGGGATCACGATTTCCGACCGGGAAGCGCCGTCGCAGGCGATGTGGCCCGGGAAGGCGTGCACGTCCGGCACCCGGAGGGTGTTGTCCTCCGCCCAGGCCGCGCCGCATACGCCCCGGCCCTTTCCGATATGCACGCAGGCAGGCTTGCCCTGGAAGGGGCCCAGCACCAGGCGATCCCCCCGCACCAGGTAAAAGCCCGCCCAGTTCACGTTTTCCATCGCGTCATACAGCAGCGCCGAGGCGTTGCTCAGAAGCGGCGTCCAGTGCCGGTCTGTTTCCGCAAACGCCAGCAGCTGGGCGCGGAGCAATGCGTAATCCGTCATGCCGTCCTCCGTTTACGAGCCCTGATGCAGCGGCAGCTCCACGATGAAGGACGCGCCGCTGCCCTCTTCGCTCTCCACGCGGATGGAGCCGCCGTGGAGCAGCACCAGCTGATGCACGATGGAAAGGCCCAGGCCCGTGCCGCCCTTTTCCCGGCTGCGGGCTTTGTCCACCCGGTAGAAGCGGTCGAAGATATGGGGCAGGCTTTCCTTGGGGATGCCGGGGCCGTTGTCGGCCACCGTCAAGCGGGCGTCCCGGCCCTGGCGCTGCAGCGTCACCTTTACCTGGCCGCCGGCCTGGGTGTATTTCACCGCGTTTTCCATCAGGTTGTAAATCACCTGGTTCAGCTTGTTCCTGTCGGCGTACATATCGCAGGGATCGGCGAGGGAAAGAATGATCTTCTGCCCCTTCTGATCCGCGATGGGCTGCAGCCGGTGGGCGTTTTCCTTGACCAGCTGCGCGATGGAGAGGTTTTCCCGGGTCAGCTTCACGTTCTGGGAATCCATCTGCACCAGGGTGAGCAGATCGCTGACGATGGCGCTTAAGCGGTCGATCTCGCTGTTGATATCGGTCATGAACTCGGTGCGCAGGTTTTTGTCCATGTCCGGCTGATAGATCAGGGATTCGATCATGATCTTCATGGTGGCCAGGGGGGTTTTCAGCTCGTGGCTGGCGTTGGAAACGAACTGGTTGCGGCTCTGATCCAGGGTTTCCAGCTTTTCGCTCATGGAATTGAACGCCAGGGCCAGCTGGCGCATTTCGCCGCTGCCCCGCACCTTCACCCGGGAGGAAAAATCCCCCTTCGACATCTGCCGGATGCCCCGGGTCAGCCCGGCGATGGGCCGGGTGATCACCCGGGAAAAGATCCAGGAGCAGATGAGCGCCGCCGCCGCCACCGCCACCAGGATCACCGCCATCTGATCCTGCAGCTGATACACGTTCTGCATCATTTCCTGCACGGGGGAGACCAGCAGCAGCACCCCGATGATGTCCGAGGCGTGCACCACCCCGGCGGTGCAGTAGCCCACCCAGGAGGCGTTGGTGCGCCGGGTGAAAAGCAGGTGGGACGTATCCAGCGCCCGGCCGGAATCCATCTCGTGCACGCCGTAATCCACGTTCTGGCCCTTCACCAGGATGTTGGCGATCTCCGGATACTGCAGCCTTTCTCCCTGCATTTCGCCGTAGCTGTCCAGCTGCACCTTGCCGTTCCTGTCCAGCAGCAGCACCCGGCCCTCCAATTCGCCCCCGGCGGCGATCATCTGGCTGCGCAGGGCCGCGGTTTCGTTCCGGGCCATCAGGGGGGAAATGCGGGAGGCCAGCGTCTCCAGGCTGGCCCGGTCCGCGCGGATGCGCTGCTCAAATAAAGAATCGCCCACCATGCTGCTGAGCGATCCTGCCATGACATAAAAAGACAGCCCGACGATTAAAAGAAAGGCGAGCAATATCTGCCAGCGGATGCTGGCGAAGGGGTTTTTAATCCTTATCGGTGAAATAGTAGCCCACTCCCCACTTGGTGAAGATGAACTCCGGCTGGGCGGTATTCCTTTCGATCTTCTCCCGCAGGCGGCGGATATGCACGTCCACGGTGCGGGCATCGCCCATATAGTCGTACTTCCACACCGTTTCCAGCATGGTTTCCCGGCTGAACACCTTGCCCCGGTTGGTGATAAACAGCTGCAGCAGATCAAATTCCTTGGCGGTCAGGCGGATTTCCTTGCCCCCCAGGGTGACGGACCGGTTCACGATGTTCACTTCCATATCGTGCACCCGGATGATCTTCTTTTCCTCGCCGGCGGCGGGCTGGGACGCCCTTCTGAGCACCGTCTTGATCCTGGCCTTGACCTCCAGGATGTTGAAGGGCTTGGTCATGTAATCGTCCGCGCCGTATTCCAGGCCCAGGATCTTATCCATATCCTCGCCCTTGGCGGTGAGCATCAGGATGGGCACGTTGCTGCTTTCCCGGATGCGCTGGCACACCTGGATGCCGTCCAGCTTGGGCAGCATCACGTCCAGCAGCACCAGGTCCACCTGCTCCTCGAAGAAGACCTTCAGCGCCTCTTCCCCGTCCGCGGCGGTGAGGATCTCATACCCCTCCTGCTCCAATGTAAAGCGAAGCCCCTTTACGATGAGAGGCTCGTCATCCACCAACAGAATCCGCTTCGCCACTTTGCTTCATCCTTCCTGTGATCGCAGGCAAATAGATCTGCATTTCCTGCTCCCCCTATTTTACACGCATTGGACACCAAAAATCAAGTGAATTGCAATAATTTCTACACATTTTTGAAGAATTTTTTCAATAACCCCGAAAAAAATGTAATATTGCCGCCTCTGCCGCCCGGTTTTCCCGCCGTTTGCTTGACAGAAGCGGCAAAAAAGCCGTATAATGTGGAATTGGAAAAGAAGCGGCGAGGCTTCCGGCTTCACCGCCATAAATTCGAAGGAGGCTAACCCCATGGCAACAAAACTGACCATTGACGGCAATGGGGCCGTCAGCCACGTCGCGTATGCGTTCAGCGACGTCGCCGCCATCTACCCCATCACGCCGTCCTCCACCATGGCAGAGTACGTGGACGAATGGGCTGCGCAGGGGCGCAAGAACCTGTTCGGCCAGACGGTGCACGTGGCCGAGATGCAGTCCGAAGCCGGCGCCGCCGGCGCGGTGCACGGCTCCCTGGCCGCCGGCGCCCTGACCACCACCTATACCGCTTCCCAGGGCCTGCTGCTGATGATCCCCAACATGTACAAGATCAGCGGCGAGCTGCTGCCCGGCGTGTTCCACGTGTCCGCCCGCGCCCTGGCCGCCCACGCGCTTTCCATCTTCGGCGACCACAGCGACGTGATGGCCTGCCGGCAGACGGGCTTTGCCATGCTGGCGTCCGGCTCCGTCCAGGAAGCCCACGACATGGCGCTGGTGGCCCACCTGAGCGCCATCAAGGGCTCCGTTCCCTTCCTGCACTTCTTCGACGGCTTCCGCACCAGCCATGAGATCCAGAAGATCGACGCCGCCGAATACAGCGAGATCGCCAAGCTGGTGGACTGGGACAAGATCGCCGAGTTCCGCGCCCGCGCCCTGAACCCCGAACATCCCCATCAGGCCGGCACCGCCCAGAACCCGGATATCTACTTCCAGAACCGCGAAGCGGCCAACAAGTATTACGAAGCGGTCCCCGCCATCGTGGAAGCCTACATGAAGAAGGTGGGCAAGCTGACGGGCCGCAATTACAAGCTGTTCGACTACTACGGCGCCCCCGACGCCGAGGAAGTCATCGTGGCGATGGGTTCCAGCTGCGAAGCCATCCACGAGACCGTGGACGCCCTGCTCAAGAAGGGCAAGAAGGTGGGCGTGGTGAAGGTGCATCTGTACCGCCCCTTCTCCGCCAAGCACTTCCTGGCCGCGGTACCCGCGAGCTGCAAGAAGATCGCCGTGCTGGACCGCACCAAGGAGCCCGGCTCCCTGGGCGAACCGCTCTACGAGGACGTGTGCGCCGTGCTGGCCGAGAACGGCCGCAAGGACATCGAGGTCGTGGGCGGCCGCTACGGCCTGGGCAGCAAGGAATTCAACCCCACCATGGTCAAGGCCGTGTATGACAACCTGGGCAAGGCCGCGCCCAAGAACCACTTCACCGTGGGCATCAACGACGACGTTACCAAGACCAGCCTGAAGCTGGGCAAGCAGTTCAACGTGGCCCCCAAGGGCACCGTCAGCTGCAAGTTCTACGGCCTGGGCTCCGACGGCACCGTGGGCGCCAACAAGAACTCCATCAAGATCATCGGCGACCATACCGACAAATTCGCCCAGGCGTACTTCGCCTACGACTCCAAAAAGTCCGGCGGCCTGACGGTTTCCCACCTGCGCTTCGGCGACGTGCCCATCCGCAGCACCTACCTCATCGACGCGGCGGACTTCATCGCCTGCCATAACCCCGCCTACGTCACCATGTACGACATGGTGTCCTCCCTCAAGGACGGCGGCACCTTCCTGCTCAACTCCCAGTGGGAGCCCACGGATATGGACAAGCACCTGCCCGTGAAGATGAAGCAGCTGCTGGCCCAGAAGAAAGCGAAATTCTACACCATCAACGCCATCGAGCTGGCCGCGAAGGTGGGCATGGGCGGCCGCATCAACACCATCATGCAGGCGGCGTTCTTCAAGCTGGCCAACATCATCCCCTACGAGGATGCCGACAAGTACATGAAGGCCTACGCCAAGAAGACCTACGGCAAGAAGGGCGACGCCGTGGTGCAGAAGAACTGGGACGCCATCGATATCGCCATCTCCGGCCTGAAGGAAGTGAAGGTGCCCGCCGAATGGCTGAACGCCAAGACCGGCGCCGAGCCCGTGAAGATCGAAGCCAGCGAATACTTCGACACCCTCATCCGGCCCATCCTGGCCCAGGAAGGCGATCAGCTGCCCGTCAGCGCGTTCGATCCCCGCGGCTTCGTGGAGACCGGCACCACCAAGTACGAGAAGCGCGGCATCGCCGTGAAGGTGCCCGCCTGGATCCCCGAGAACTGCATCCAGTGCGGCCAGTGCTCCCTGGTGTGCCCCCACGCCTGCATCCGTCCGGTGCTGGTGAAGGAAGGCGCCAAGCGGCCCAAGGACTTTGTCGTGGCCCCCAAGACCATCGGCAAGGAGCTGGCCGGCTATGAATACCGCATGCAGGTCAGCCCCCTGGACTGCACCGGCTGCGGCAACTGCGTGGAAGTCTGCCCCGCCAAGACGAAGGCCCTGGAAATGCAGCCCCTGGATTCCCAGCGCAAGGAAGAAAAGAACTGGGAGTTCGCCATGAAGCTGCCCAAGCCCGACGTGAAGATCAACCCCGCCACCGTGAAGGGCAGCCAGTTCCTGCAGCCGCTGTTTGAATTCTCCGGCGCCTGCGCGGGCTGCGGCGAGACGCCTTATGTGAAGCTGGTCACCCAGCTCTTCGGCGATCGGATGATCGTGGCCAACGCCACGGGCTGCTCCTCCATCTACGGCGGCTCCGCCCCCACCTGCCCCTACACCGTCAACGAAAAGGGCCACGGCCCCGCCTGGGCCAACAGCCTGTTCGAGGACAACGCCGAGTTCGGCTTCGGCATGAACCTGGCCACCGCCCAGCGCCGCGCCAAGCTGGCTGAAGTGATCACCGAGGTCACCGAAGTGGGCAAGGACGAGGCCGTTGTGGCCGCCGCCAAGGAATGGCTGGCCAACAAGGACGACGCGGAAGGCTCCCGCGCCGCCGGCGACAAGCTGGTGGCCGCCCTGGAAGCCCGCAAGGACAAGCAGGGCTGCGAGCGCCGCGAATACATCCTCCAGAACAAAGACCTGCTCACCAAGAAGTCCATCTGGATCTTCGGCGGCGACGGCTGGGCCTATGACATCGGCTACGGCGGCGTGGACCACGTGCTGGCCCAGAATCAGGATGTGAACATCCTGGTGCTGGATACCGAAGTGTACTCCAACACCGGCGGCCAGGCCTCCAAGTCCACCCCCACCGGCTCGGTTGCGAAGTTCGCCGCCGCCGGCAAGCGGACCAAGAAAAAGGATCTGGGCATGATGGCCATGAGCTACGGCTACGTGTACGTGGCCACCGTGGCCATGAGCGCCAACCCCGCCCAGCTGATCAAGGCCATGATCGAGGCCGAGAAGTATCACGGCCCGTCCCTGATCATCGCCTACGCGCCCTGCATCAACCACGGCATCAACATGAGCAAGGCCCAGGCCGAGATCCGCAAGGCGGTGGCCGCCGGCTACTGGCCGCTGTACCGCTTCAATCCCGAGCTGGATCAGCCCCTCACCGTGGACAGCAAGGATCCCACCGAGAATTATCAGGACTTCATCCGCGGCGAGACCCGCTACCAGACGCTGCTGAAGATGTTCCCCGACGCAGCGGAAAAGCTCTTCGCCCAGAACGAAGAAGACGCCAAGGAACGCCTGGCCAAGTACAAGAAGATGGCCGGCAACTGAGCAATCCCTTAAAACCAAAGGGGCGCCGCATTACTGCGGCGCCCTTGTTATTTTGCCATGAGAAGCCGGGCCGTCAGTCGATCTCGATGACCCCGGGGTAATAGGTTTCGATTTCCGAAGCCTGGTTGACGAAGGTGCTCTTGGCCTCCTTGGGCGGCTCGAAGGGCTGGCCCTCCACGGTGATCTTCACCTGCTTCACCCCGGGAAACTGCCCGGCGGTGAACAGCACCGCCCGCAGGGCCTGCACCCCGCCTTCGCCCTGGGCGGCCTCCATGAACTGTTTGGTGAAATCCAGCGTCACGGTGCCGTCCTTCATTTTGACCCCCAGCAGCCCGCAGTCCCTGGGCACGGGGGCGGAAAGGCCGCTGTCCGTCCGGGGGCCCTTCACCCATTCCAGGATGGCGGTGGTCACGTCCGCGTCGGAAAACACCGTGCGGGTGACGGGCACCAGCATGCGCCCGGTTTCGGAGGGGAAATACAGCTGCACCGTATGCGCCCCCGCGTCCGCCAGGGTCTCCACGCTTTCCAGGTTCACGTTTTTCCCGGTGAAAACGCCGCTGACGTCGGTGCCGTGGGTGAGGCGGCTGCGCTTCTGGCCGTCGAACAGGAAGCTGACCTCCCGGACCGAATCAAATTCGCACAGGGTCTGGGCCACGGAGGACACCATGATGCCCTCCTGCTCGGCGGTCTGGCAGTTCAGCGCTTCTTTGGAAAGATCCACCCGCGCCTTTCCGTCGGCGATATCCAGATCGATCTTCGTGCCCTCGGGCACGGTGGTTTTGAGCCCCAGCCGGGCCGCCGCCAGGTCGTTGGCGGAGGACGCCACCATCAGGTTCAGCGTGGCCTTGGCGATGCCGTCCGTCTTGTCCACCTGCCGGGTCACCGGCACCAGATACCCCTCCCCGTCCTGGTAATACACCACGGTGGGCTGGGTGTCCGCCGCGGTGAGGGGCACCGCGTCCGCCGCCGCCGCGGGCGGGATGCTGCTCACGTTTTCCCCGGCGGGGGCGCTCCGGTTCTGCCCCAGCGCCAGGGCCACCGTCAGCGCGCAGGCGCACAGCACCAGCAGCTTTTCCACGTCCTGCCGCTTCAGGCGCAGCCTTTTCAGCCCGCCGGCCGCCTTTTCCCGCCGTTTGGTCCTTTCCGCCGGCTTTTCAGCGTTCATATCTTTTTTCATATCGCACACTCCTTCACCAAGTCCTCGGGCTATGGTATGACCGCCCGGCGGCAAGTATGCCCCGTCCGCCCGGGCTGCAGCCGTCAGAAAGCAAAACAAAAAAAGCGGTTTCATACCGCCTTTTGGGCAACCCTTCGATTTTGAACGGCGGCTCGTTCCGCCCGCCCGTTTGGATTTCAGAACAGAGCCTTCAGGATGGCGTCCGCGCATTCCTCCGGGGAATGCGTCCCCGTATCCACCCGCAGGCTGTAGCGGATATCCTTCGCCATCAGGGCGGCCTGCTCCTCCGACTGGGTTTCATACCGGTCGCCCCGGGCCAGATTGCGCTGCCGGCAGATCTCCAGCGGGCAGTATACCTCCACCACGTCCAGGGGATTATCGCGCAGGATGCCGCACAGCTGGGCGTAATGGGGCGAAACGCCCGCCCGCTCCACCAGGATCCCGTCGATGAGCACGTTTTTCCCCAGATCGGAAAACAGCTTCGCGGTATGGTACATCAGCCGGATGGCTTCGCCCAGGTATTTCCAGTAATCCTCCCGCAGGTATTCTTCCCCGATCATCTGCTCGAACAGATCGTTGGCCACCACGTAGAAAAACACGTCCCTGCGGGCCTGCAGCGCCTCCACGATGGACGTTTTTCCGGCGCTGGTGACGCCGTTGAGAAAGATGACGCGGCCTTTTTCCATCGGTATCATTCTCCTTCTGCGGGCTGCTTCTTTCCTTACAGGTAAGCCGCCAGCTTCCGCTTTTCCTCTTCCGTCAGTTCCCGCCATTCCCCCCGGCGCAGATCCCCCAATTCCAGGGGGCCGAAGCGCACCCGGCGCAGCTGCAGCACCTGATGGCCCGTTTCCTCGAACATACGGCGCACCTGGCGGTTCCTGCCCTCGTGGATGGTCACCAGCACCTGGGAAGCGAAGGTCTCCTGCCGGATGAGCCGCGCCTTGGCGGGGGCGGTCTTATGATCGTCCAGCAGGATGCCCCGGCGGAGGGCCTGCATTTCCTCCGGCGTCACCGCGCCCGTCACCCGGGCCAGGTAGGTCTTGTCCACCTGATGGGAGGGGTGCAGCAGCCGCTCGGTGAGCGCGCCGTCGTTGGTCAGCAGCAGCAGGCCTTCGCTGTCGTAATCCAGCCGCCCCACGGGATAGAGCCGCACGGGATAATCCCGGAAATGATCCAGCACGCAGGCGCGGCCCTCCGGATCGCTGACGGTGGTCACTTCCCCGGCGGGCTTGTGATAGATCACGTATCTTTTTTCTTCCTCCGGGCGGATCACCTGCCCGTCCAGGCGCACGGTGTCCCCATCCTCCACCTGGACGCCCATTTCGGTGATCACGTTTCCGTTCACGCTGACCCGGCCCTCCGCGATCATCTTTTCCGCCGTCCGGCGGCTGGCGACCCCGCAGGAGGCCATGTATTTCTGCAATCGCATGCGTATTCTCCTTGCGTCACGTTTTCTTCAGTTCCCACAGCCACAGCATCAGCCCCGCCCCGGCCCACAGCCACAAAAGAACCGGATCAGACGCCGGCGCTCCAGAGGGCGAGGATGCGCCGAAGCCGGGATCGAAAGGTGTTTTCCTCCACCGTTTCCCCAGCCACCAGCGGCACGGTGACGACGGCTTCCCCGCCGTCCCAGAGGGACGCGGCGCCGATCACGTCTCCCTTGCGCACGCCGGCGTCCAGCGCGTCGGGCAGGTCGATTGTCAGGTCCGGCCAGGCGTTCACGCTCACCGGCGCGGCCACGTCCCCCGCGGCCACCGCCCGGACGTACGGCGCCGTGCCGCCCCGGACGGGCAGCCGCCGCACCGTTTCCCCGGCGCTGTACAGCGTCACCATCTGCCAATGCTGAAACCCTTCGTCCAGGATCCTCTCCGCCGCGTCGAACCAGTCCGGGCAATTCAATACTACGCCGATCAGGCGCAGCCCGTCCCTTTCCGCGGCGAACACCAGGCACCGCCCCGCCGCTTTCGTGTAGCCCGTTTTCACGCCCACCGCGCCGGGATAGGAGGAAAGCAGCCGGTTTTTGTTGGTCAGCACCCGGGGATAATCGTGGCCCGCCCAGGGGATCTCGGCCCGCCGGGTGGATACGATTTCCCGGAACGCGGGGAGCCGCATGGCCTCCCGGGCGATCAGGGCCAGGTCCCAGGCGGTGGTGTGGTGGCCCTCCGCGGGCAGGCCGTGGGGCGTGAGGAACACGGTGTTTTCGCAGCCGATCTCCGCCGCCCGGGCGGTCATCATCCGGCAGAATTCCTCCTGGGTGCCGCCGATATGCCCGGCGATGGCGGCCGCCGCGTCGTTACCGCTGGCCAGCATCAGCCCCAGGAGCATGTCGCCCAGGGACAGCGTTTCGCCCTGGGCAAGATAAATGCTGGTGCCCGGCACCCCGAAGGCGTCGGGCCCGGCGGTGACGGCGTCCTGCAAATCCCCGTTTTCCATGGCCAGCAGCGCCGTCATGATTTTCGTGGTGGACGCCATGGGCAGCGCTTCGTGGGCGTTGTGCTCGTACAGCACCCGCCCGGTATCCGCTTCGATCAGGACGGCGCTCCGGGCGCTTTCCCCCCGGGCACATCCATTATACAGGAGAAGCGCGCAGAAAAAAAGCCCCGCCAGGATTCTTTTCATTCCCCGTCCTCCGCCCCGCGTTTTTTCCGGTTCTGCAGCAGCGATTTCAGATCCTCCAGCAGCTGGGGCGCGCAGTTCAGCGCCCGCTCCCAGGCGGTCAGATCCTGGGCGGGGAGGACGCGCACCCCCTCCCGGCCCACCACCAGGAACCCCACCGGCTGCACCGACACCCCCGCCCCGCTGCCCCCGGCAAAGGGCTTTTCCGGCCCGGCGGGCGCGGAAGCATACTCCCCGCCGCCGGACACGAACCCGAAGCTGACCCGGGACAAGGGAATGACGGTGGACCCGTCCCGGGCGTCGATGGGATCGCCCACCACGGTGTTCACGTCCACCATGCCGCGGATGTTCTCCAATGTGGACTGCATCAGTTCGCCGATGGGATGGTTCATGCCGCCGCCTCCTTTTTCCGCCGCGCTTTCCGGGCAAACCGCCCCGCCAGCGCCGCCGCCAGTAGGATGCCCAGCCGAGCCTCCAGTATGCACTTTGCCCGCAGGGCCCCCGTTTCCCCGAACCCGGGGTCGCACCGGATGCCCGCCCGGGGAAGCAGGCCCGCGATCCCCCGCACAAGCCCCGTGATCACCGCCGCCAGCGCCGCGTCGCCCCCTACCCGGACACGGATCTCCAGCCGCCGGAGAGTGCTATGCCTAAGGAGGCCCCGCAGCACGGGCAAAGCTTCCCGCAGCCCCGCCGACCCGCCGGAAAGGCGCATCCCGCCGCCTGTCGGCAGCCGAAAGCCCCAGGCCCGCAGAAACACCCGCGCGGGCCTGTCCCCGGGATAGCGGATCAGGGCGGTGAGACGCAGGGGTGTAATGCCGATCAGGTACAAAACGATCATCAGCCAAACCATCCCATCCCTCCCCGCTGCATTCTTTTCTTTTTCTAAATCTTTATGCAAAACAATCACAATATGAAGAAGCATGAAGAGAAGAAGGTTGTAATTGACAATTTGTTATTAAGCTGTTAAAATATTTTTGAAAAAAATACAAAACATGATTCTATCTTCCAATTTCTTATCGGCGACAAATACAATTGGATCTGTAGAAAAAACAAAACGTATATAAACTATGGACACAAATTCAGTACGAAGGCATGGGAGGAAGGAAAGATGGCTATGGATTTTTCTGAACAGGTAAAACAACTGGGTGAACGGGTAAAAACCTTGTATCCTTCTCTACAAACAGAAGAGGCCACCAAACAATCTCTAATTCTGCCTTTCTTTCACATGCTTGGATACGATATCTTCAATCCTTTAGAATTTGTTCCAGAGTTTACCGCTGATGTTGGCATTAAAAAGGGTGAGAAAGTAGATTATGCCATCATGCGCGACAATGCTCCTGTTATCCTAATTGAAGCGAAGCATTGTGCTGAGAATCTGAATAATCATTCAGGACAATTATTCAGATACTTTGGAACAACTTCTGCTAAAGTTGGTATTCTCACTAATGGTCTAATATATCGGTTCTATACCGATCTTGATGCACCAAACAGAATGGATACGACGCCCTTTATGGAATTTAATATGCTTGATATAAAGGACAACTTGATTCCTGAATTGCGCAAATTTCATCGTGATTATTTTGACCTCGAAAGCGTATTCAATGTTGCTTCTGATCTAAAGTATACTACACTTATTAAAGCCTATCTTCAAGAGCAATCTACCAATCCTTCTGAAGAGTTTGTGAAACATATCATGTCTGCGGTTTATGAAGGAAAGCGCACAGCAGCAAACATTGAAAAGTTTACGCCCATCGTAAAGAAATCTTTTTCGCAGTATTTAAATGATGTGATGAATGAGCGCCTAAAGAAAGTGACTGATACAACACCAGAAGAAAAAGAAGAAGAGGTTTTACCGGAGGAGACGGTCGAAGAAAAGCCCAAAATCATTACAACAGATGAAGAAGTAGAGATATATATAACAATTAAAGCGTTGTTGCACAGCAAGATAGATGTGTCGCGGATTACTTATAAGGACACACAATCATATTTTGGTATCTTACTTGATGGAAAAACAACAAAATGGATATGCCGACTGTATCTTGATGGAAAAAATAAATATATTCGTTTCCACAGCAAAACCAACGATTCAGAAGATTGGAAACAACTTGATGCGACCCATTCTATATATGATTATCAACACGAGTTGGAAGAGGCACTTAACAATCAAATGTAAGTAGAATGGAATTGAAACAATGGAACAACCAACAGTAAGAATGTTTGTTGACGAAAACGGGCATCAGGCATTAAAAGGGGATCTGTCATTGCCGGATCGGCGTTTTCTGTGCTTAACGGGTGTTATCATGCCCATCGATGAACATGATAATACCCTTACGCCGCGTCTGAACGCATTAAAGAGTAAATATTTTGGCGATACAAACATTGTGCTTCACCGACGCGAAATCATAAACGGAACAGGCAATTTTGCTTCGCTTCAAGACTCTGATGTACGCGCCGAATATAACAAGGAATTTTTGTCTATTGTTTCTGAAGTAAAGTATCGCGTTATATCGGTGGTTATCGATAAAATGACCTTGTATAACATGTACGGACACAGAGCGCAGGATCCATATGGGCTCGCGCTTGAATATTTGATGCAGCGATACCTTTACTGGCTTCAAGCCGCCGATTTCAAAGGGGATATTCTTGCCGAATCAAGAGGCGGCGGCGAGGATATAGTAACCAAAAGAACATATAACGATATATATTTAGGAAAGGGCTTTATCTCGTTGGAAAATGCTTCCCGATATCTGACTTCTTCACAGATCAAGCTAAAAAAGAAATCGGATAATATCGCGGGTCTGCAATTTGTCGATCTGATTTCACATCCTGCCAGGCGATTTATCCTCGCAAAAAACGGACTATCTGTAAACACCAAAAAGAGCTCCTATGAGGAACAGATTGTTCGCATCCTTATAGACCGGAAATTTCGCCGTAAGGATGGGAGCATTGAAGGCTGTGGCGTTGTTTTATATCCAAAAACAAAAACGATCCGCTGAGCGGATCGTTCCGAGTGCAAGCACTCCACCTCCAAGTCTCCTTGGATTAATTGTACTGTAGCAGAATTTTTCATGTTTGTCAATATGCAAAAGATGGATTTTCTAATGGGCGCTTTTAGCCTTACAAAAAACAGGACTAATTCAAAAAAAACTTGACAGAAAAAGCCCCCGATGATACACTACACATAATTCCATAGCAAAGGCAATGACGAAGACGGCGGAAGGAGAAACGCCGAAAGAGAGCCGGGGCAGCTGAAAACCGGCGGCGGACATCCTTCGTATCGCCCATCCCTTCCGAGCCGGAGCGGTGAACCCGGGCGTGCGCCGCGCTTTCCTTCCGGGAAAAGCGGGCCCCGGCGGTAATCGTCTCCCGTGATGCCGCGTCAGGGCAGAGGGCTTGAGCACGAGCCCGTTAAGTGGCGTTTCAAACGCAATTTGAGTGGTACCGCGAGCTGAAATTCAGCCCGTCTCAAAGCAAGACTTTGGGGCGGGCTTTGTGCTTGGGCCGCCCCGAAACGGAGGAAGAAACCATGGCTACGAATCCCCAGGTGTCCCCCCAGGTCCGCGACGTGGCGGCCCGTATCCGTGAGCTGCGGGAAATCAGCGGCTACACCCCCGCCGAAATGGCCCGGATGACCGACGTCAGCGAGCAGACCTACCTCGATTACGAAAACGCCCGGCTGGACCTGCCCTTCACCTTCCTGCACAAGTGCGCCCTGACCTTCAAGGTGGAAATGATCGACCTGATGGAAGGCCGCAGCGCGCTGCTGTCCTCCTACACCGTCACCCGCAAGGGCGCCGGCGAGGTCACCGCCCAGGAGCAGGGCATCGATATCCGCAACCTGGCCCCCATGTTCCGCCGCAAGATCTCGGAGCCTTATATCGTCCGCTATACCTATGATCCGTCCCTGCAGTCAAAGCCCATCCACACCACCACCCACTCCGGCCAGGAATTTGACTATGTGCTTTCCGGCACGCTGAAGGTGCGGGTGGGCCAGAACATCGAACTGCTCCGCGAGGGCGATTCCATTTACTACGATTCCGGCACGCCCCACGGCATGATCGCCGCCGAAGGGCAGGACTGCGTGTTCCTGGCGGTGGTGCTGCCCGGCGAGGAAGTGGAAGAAAACCAGGTGATGGAAACCATCCGGGCCGCCCGCACCGCGGAGCACCTGGTGAGCGACGCCTTCTGCCATCCCGTGGAGGATGCGACCGGGGCGCTGAAAAGCATTTCCTTCACCGGGCTGGATACGTTCAATTTCGCCTTCGACATCGTGGACGGGCTGGCCGCCCAGAAGCCCGACGCCCTGGCCATGCTGCACCTGGACGAAAACAAACAGGAGCGGCGCTTCACCTTCCTGGATATGAAAAAGCTCTCCGGCCGGGCGGCCAATTATTTCCGTTCCCTGGGCATCCGCAAGGGGGACAAGGTGCTGGTGGTGCTCCGCCGGCAGTATCATTTCTGGATCAGCATGCTGGCCCTGTGCAAGATCGGCGCCATCGCCATCCCGGCCACGGATCAGCTGCTGGCCCACGATTACGAATACCGCTTCAACAAAGCGGAGGTCAGCGCCGTGCTGTGCACCGCCCACGGCAAAGCCGCCGAGCATGTGGAAGAAGCCCTGCCTGTGAGCCCCTCGGTGAAAACCCTGATCCTCTGCGGCGGCAGCCGGGAGGGCTGGCACGATTTTGACAGCGAGTACACCGTCTTTTCCTCCTCCTTCCCCCGGGCGGAGGATACCGCCTGCGGCAGCCAGCCCATGGTGATGTTCTTCACCTCCGGCACCACCGGATACCCCAAGCTGGTGGCCCACAGCCACACCTACCCCCTGGGGCACTACATCACCGCCCGGTACTGGCACTGCGTGGAGCCGGGGCGGCTGCACCTCACCATTTCGGACACCGGCTGGGGCAAAGCCCTGTGGGGCAAGCTCTACGGCCAATGGCTGTGCGAAGCGCCGGTCTTCGTCTACGATTTCGACCGCTTCCACGCCGAGGACATCCTGCCCCTGTTCAAGCAATACGACATCACCACCTTCTGCGCCCCGCCCACCATGTACCGCATGCTCATCAAGGAGGACCTGAGCAAGTACGATCTTTCCTCCATCCGCCACGCCACCGTGGCCGGGGAGGCGCTTAACCCCGAGGTGTTCTATCAGTTCCAGAAGGCCACCGGCCTTTCCCTCATGGAGGGCTTCGGCCAGACCGAATCCGTCCTCTCCATCGGCAACCTGGTGGGCATGACCCCCAAGGTGGGCTCCATGGGCAAGCCCTCGCCCCTGTTCGACGTGGACATCGTGGACCCCCAGGGCAATCCCGTGCCCACCGGCGTGACCGGCGAGATCGTGGTGCACCTGGGGCCGGGTAAGCCCGCCTGCGGATTGTACCTGGGCTATCTGGGGCAGGACAATTCCCACCCCGACGGCCTCTACCACACCGGCGACACCGCCTGGCGGGACGAGGACGGCTACTTCTGGTACGTGGGCCGGCTGGACGACGTAATCAAGTCCTCCGGCTACCGCATCGGGCCCTTTGAGATCGAGTCCGTCATCATGGAGCTGCCTTACGTGCTGGAGTGCGGCGTCAGCGCCGCTCCCGATCCCATCCGCGGCCAGGTGGTCAAGGCCAGCGTGGTGCTGGTGAAGGGCACCGAGCCCTCCGACGCCCTGGCCAAGGAGATCCAGAACTACGTCAAGCAGCGCACCGCGCCCTATAAGTACCCCCGCATCGTGGTCTTCCGCACCGAGCTGCCCAAGACCATCAGCGGCAAGATCCAAAGGAATTTGCTGTAAGGGACGAAGCTGGGGGGAACCGCTTTTTGAGGCCAAAAAGCGGTTCCCCCCAGGCCCCCTTCCGAAAAAGCGGTTTGGGGAGGGGGATATGTCTTTATCTATAGATACAGACGGGGGAGGGACGCTTTTTGAGGCCAAAAAGCGGTCCCCCCAGGCCCCCTTCCGAAAAAGCGGTTTGGGATGGGGATATGTCTATATTTTAGATCAGGTGTGAATACGGGCGGGGGAGGAGCGCTTTTTAAGGCCAAAATCGGTTCCCCCCCAGGCCCCCTTCACGAAAAAGCGGTCTGCCGCTGTTTTTCCGCAGGCAGGCAAACGGCGCAAGGAAAGGAGAATCGCCATGCGCATCGAGGATATCCATTTTACCCTGAAGGACGGGCGGCAGGCGCTGCTGCGCAGCCCGCTGCCGGAGGATGTGCCCGGCACGCTGGAATACCTGGTGAAAAGCGCCGGGGAAACCGATTTCATCATCCGCTATCCCGAGGAATGCGTGAAATACACCCCGGAGGGGGAAAAGGCGCTGTTTGAGCGCAAGAACGAATCCCCCAACGAGGCCATGATCGTATGCCTGGTGGAGGGAAAAATCGCCGGCAACTGCGAGATCGTGTTCTTCCCCCAGAAAAAATACAGCCACCGGGCCACCGTGGCCATCGCCCTGCTTCGGGATTACTGGAGCCAGGGCATCGGCACCCGCATGTTCCGGGAGCTGATCCGCATCGCGGAGGGCCGGGAAGGCCTTGTGCAGATGGAATTGGAATTTGCCGAGGGCAACAGCCGGGCCCGGGCGCTGTATGAAAAAATGGGCTTCCGCATCGTGGGGCTGCGCCCCGACGCCATCCGCCTCAAGGACGGCACGCTGCTCAACGAGTACATCATGGTGCGCAAAATGTGAAAATTCCGCAAAAAACCCCAAATCGGGCGCAACTGTGCTATAATGGCAGGGAAATAAAAATCCCTGCTTTTTTTGCGCCGAAGAAAGGATGATGGCCGATGCCCCGCCCCGATCAGAGAATGCCGGACGAACTGCGCCCCTGCGAGATCATCCCCGATTTTGTGTCCACCGCCGACGGCAGCTGCCTGATCCGCTGCGGCGGTACCCGGGTCATCTGCACCGCCTCGGTGGAGGAGGGCGTGCCCCCCTTCCTGCGGGGAAAAGGCCTGGGGTGGCTCACGGCGGAATACGCCATGCTCCCCGCGTCCACCGGCCGCCGCAAGCAAAGGGACGGCCTGAAAAAAGACGGCCGGGGGGTGGAGATCAGCCGGCTCATCGGCCGGGCGCTGCGCCAGGCGGTGGACCGCCGCTTCCTGGGCGAGCGCACCGTCACCGTGGACTGCGACGTATTGGAGGCCGACGGCGGCACCCGCACCGCCTCCATCACCGGCGGCTTCGTGGCCCTGTGCTGCGCCGTGGATAAGCTGATCCGGGAAGGAAAGCTGGCCGAATCCCCCGTGGTTCACCAGATCGCCGCCGTCAGCGCCGGCATCGTTTCGGACGTGCCCTGCCTGGACCTTTGCTACCTGGAGGACAGCGCTGCCCAGACGGACATGAATTTCGTAATGGACGAAAACGGCGCGTTCATCGAGCTGCAGGGCACCGGCGAGGGCCGGGCCTTCACCCGGGCGGAGCTGAATCAGATCCTGGCCTTGGGGGAAAAGGGCGTAAGGGAACTGCACGAAAAGCAGCGCGAAGCCCTGGGAGAGCGCGCCGCCCTGATCGCCCCCCGGCGCACCCTGGTGATCGCCAGCAACAACCCCCACAAGATCCGGGAGATCTCCGATATGGTGGACGACAGGATGAACGTGATCTCCATGGCGGAGGCAGGCTTCACCGACGAGATCGACGAAAACGGCGCCACCTTTGAGGAAAACGCCCTGATCAAGGCCCGGGCCGTGACGAAGGCCACCGGGCTGTGCGCCCTGGGGGACGACAGCGGCCTTTCCGTGGACGCCCTGGACGGCGACCCCGGGGTGCATTCCGCCCGGTACTGCGGCCATCACGGGGACGACCGGGCCAACAACGACCTGCTGATCCAGAACATGGCCGACGTGCCCGCCGAAGACCGCACGGCCCAGTTCGTCTGCGCCATGGCCCTGTGCCTGCCCAACGGCGAAACCCACACCGTCCAGGGCAGCTGCCCCGGGGTGATCACCTTCGCCCCCCGGGGGGAGGGCGGCTTCGGCTACGACCCGTATTTTGAATATCTCAGCGGCGAAACCTTCGCCGAAATGGCCCAGGAAGAAAAGAACCGCATCAGCCACCGGGCCCAGGCCATGCAGCTGATGCTGCCCTATCTGGAGGAACTGCCCTGATGCGTGTGTGCGTGCTGAGCGATTCCCATTATTTCACCGGACGGCTGAACACCATCCTGATGAAAACGGCAGCGGAGGGCCCCATCGACGCCCTGATCCATCTGGGAGACGGATACGACGATCTGCGCGCCCTGGATACGCCCCTGCCCCCGGTATACCAGGTGGCGGGCAACTGCGATCTGTTCCGCAGCGACACGCGAAACATCATCGAGCTTTCCGGCGCGCGGCTTTTGCTCACCCACGGGCACTTTCAGCACGTGAAGAACGGCACGGACGAGCTGCTTGAAACGGCCCTGGAAGAAAACTGCCGCGCCGCCCTCTACGGCCATACCCACGTGCAGAAAATGGAGCGGCGGCAGGGCGTACTGCTGCTGAACCCCGGCGCGGCGGCAAGCGGCAGATACGCTATTATGCACATCGGTCCCGATGGGGCGGTGGAGGCGGAGCTGCGCTCCCTGTAAGCCGATCAGGAGAACAAAATGGAGCTTGAAAAAAACGGCGTCCGCATCCGGAACGCCGAAAAGAAAGACGCGGCGCTGCTGGCCGCCTGGTGGAACGACGGAGCGGTGATGGCCCACGCCGGCTTTCCCCTGGGCCTGGGCACCTCCCCGGAGGCCGTGGCCGCGCAGCTGGAAAGTGACACCGACGATACCCGCCGCCGCCTGATCCTGGAATCCGACGGCCGGCCCGTAGGGGAAATGAGCTACCGCATCCTGAAAAACGGTGATGCCGAAATCGGCATCAAGATCTGCGAAATAGCCTATCAGGAACGGGGCCTGGGCCGGGCCGCCCTGCGGCTGCTGATCCGGGCGCTGCTGGACCGGGGGTGCGGCAGGATCGTGCTGGACACCAACCTGAACAACAAACGCGCCCAGCACGTATACGAGCTGCTGGGTTTCCGGAAAACCGGCGTCCGGTACGATTCCTGGCGGGATCAGCTGGGAAAGATGCAGTCCGCGGTGGATTACGAGCTGACGGAAAGCGCCTTCCGGGAGAGGGACTGAAGAAAAACCTCTCCGCCGGAAGGCGCTTTTTTTCTTGCTGTCGGTCGGGCCTCCCGCCGCGGCGGCCCGCTTTCCCGGTCAGTCCTGGATGGTGTCGATGGCCTGCTGGGTGCCCAGCACCAGCACGATATCCCCCGGCAAAAGAAGGAAATCTGCGTTCAGGGTGGTGATGGTCTGATCGCCCCGGCGCACGGCCAGCACGGTGACGCCCCAGTTCCGGCGGATATCCGCCTGCACCAGGGTTTTGTTCTGCCACTTTTCCGGCAGGTGCATTTCCGCCACCCGGGCGTCGCCGGAGAGGGTCATCAGATCCAGCATCTGGGGCATCACCAGGGCACGGGCCGCGCGCTGGCCCATGTCCCTTTCCGGGAACACCACCCGGTCCACCCCCACTTTGGAGAGCACCTTGGCATGCAGATCGTCGCTGGCCTTGGCCACCACCAGGGGCACCCCGGCCTCCTTGCACAGCACGCTGATGAGAATGGAATCCCGCACGTTGGAGCCGATGGACACGATGGCCGCGTCGTAGCTCCCCGCATCCAGGGAGGAAAACACCTCGTCGTCCGTGGCGTCGGCCTGGACGGCCTGGGTCACATGAGGGGAGATCGCCTGCACCGCTTCCGCGTCGCTGTCCACAGCCAGCACCTCGTGGCCCATTTCGCATAAGGACCGGGCCACCGCGGATCCGAACCGCCCCAGCCCCAGCACCAGGAATTGCTTTTTCTTTCCCTTCATGGTTTTCCCTCCGTCCTTGCTCTTGTCAGCGCCCGCCATGCCGGGGAGAAGGCTTCCCCGGCGGCCGCACGGCGGCTCATCCGATCATGATTTGCTCTTCGGGGTATTTGATCTGGTTGACGGCCTTGTTCTGCCGCTTGGCCAGGGCCACCGCCAGCGTCATGGGCCCCACCCGGCCCAGGAACATCATGGGCAGCAGGGTGATCCTGCTGGGCAGCGACAGGTTGGGCGACCCGATGGAGCTGACCCCCACCGTGGCCACCGCGGACGACGTTTCAAACAGAATATCCGACAGCGGATAGCGCCCGCCCTCGAACACCGTGATCAGCAGCGTGCCCAGGATCAGCATGCCCAGGGCGATGGCGGTCACCGCCAAAGCCCGCAGGGCGATGCCCGCCCCCAGCCGGCGCCTGGCGATATTCACATCGTTTTCGCCCTTCACCACGCTCACCACCAGCAATATCACCGCGGCGACGGTGGTGGTCTTGATCCCGCCGCCGGTGGAGGCCGGGGAGGCGCCCACCAGCATCAGCAGGCAGGAAAAGAACTTGCTCCCGTCGTTCATGGCGGAGAGATCCACGGAATTGAAGCCCGCCGTGCGCATGGTGACGGACTGGAAAAAGGCGTTGAGCGCGTTTTCCCCGGCGCCGCCGTTCAGCGTGCGGCCCTTTTCCATGGCGCCGTAGAACAGCGTGCCCGCCAGCAGCAGAACGCCCGTGGTGACCAGCACGATCCTGGCGTGCAGGGACAGCGCCCGCCAGCCTTCCTTCTGCCGCACCGTTTCCAGGATCACCGAAAAGCCCAATCCCCCCAGGATGATGAGCCCCGCCACCGTCAGAAGCACCAGCGGATCCCGGGAAAAGGCGGTGAGGCTGGAAAAATGGCCCATCAGATCAAACCCCGCGTTGCAGAACGCGCTGACCGCATGGAACAGGGAAAACCACAGCCCCTTGCCCCAGCCGTAGGCGGGCACGAAGCGCACGGCCAGGAGCGCCGCGCCGGTCAGCTCGATCCCCAGGGCCATCAGGCCGTAGATCCGGCTCAGCTTCACCAGCCCCGCGGCGGAAGTGACGTTCATGGATTCCCGGATCAGCATCCGCCCCTTCAGGGAAAACCGATGCCCCAGCATGGACATGACCAGCGTGGCGAATACCATGAACCCCAGCCCGCCCACCTGGATCAGCACCAGCAGCACCGCCTGGCCGAAGGGCGAAAACGCCGTGGCCGTATCCACGGCCACCAGGCCCGTGACGCACACCGCGGAGGTGGCGGTGAACAGGCCGTTGAAATAGCCGATGCCGCGTCCGTTCCGGGCGGAAACGGGCAGCGAAAGCAGCGCCGATCCCACCAGGATCAGCGCCAAAAAGCCCAGGGCCAGCAAACGCTCGGGCCGCTGCAGCAGCTTTGCAAACCATTGCTTCGCTTTGGAACCCATCGTTTCTTCCTCCGGCGCGCAATCGGCCGGGCGCCGTTTTTTCTTTGCCCGGCCGGAAAAAATTATACCATGCGCGCAAACGCATTGCAAGCGGCAAAGCGCCCCGGGCAAGCGGGGGAAAAGGTGTAAAAATCTCTCTTCCCCGCGTGGGGATATTTGCATTTTGAAGAAAAACAGGTATAATGGGATTACGCCCGTTCCATAAAACGGGACGGATCAATGAAGGAGGAAAAGGGAACATGAAACGCATCCTGTCGGTTTTTCTGGCGCTGGCCCTTTTGGCGATGGGCACGGTCTGCGCCCAGGCAGAGTATTACAGCGACACCGCGGTCACGGTGGGCGAAACAGTGATTTCCCCGGAGGAACTGGAGGCCGCCATGCGGCTGTACCAGATCCAGGCGGCGCTGAGCGGCGCGGCCATGGACTATAATTACGACGTCAGGGATACCCTGAACATCATCGACGCCATGAGCAAGGTGCTCTTTGATCTGGAATTGCAGGTGGTCATCCGCGCCCAGGCCGCGGAAAAGGGCGTGGACAAGCTGACCGCGGAGGAAGAAGCCGACGCCGCCGAGCGGGCCGAAAGCGCCTGGCAGGGCTATCGGGAAACCGCCATGAGCGACGCCGGCATGGCGCACCTGCCCGCCGTGGAATATACCCCCTCCACCAACCCGGATGAAACCGTGGAGAACTACTTCGCCGCCTGGGGGCTGACCAAGGACGCCCTGGTGCAGCAGGCCAAAGACGAGATCCTGCAGGAAAAGCTGATGCGGGCCTTCGCCGCGGAATCGCCGGACACCGATAAGGAGGCGCTGCTGGACGCCTATACCGAATGGCTCCTGAGCTGCTGGGAGGAAGCTGGCGTGATCGAGGACACCATCGGCGTGGCCGAAGTGTGCCTGAACCTGAAATAAAGCCGTTTCCCGGAAAACAGAAAACCGCCTTTGGTGCTGCCTGCGCCAAGGGCGGTTTTTTGTGCCCATCCGGCCTCCCGGCACGGGACGGTTTACCGATACTTGAATTTTATTCCGTTATTTTTGCAGTATTTTTCGGCGTAGCTGCCGCGGCTGACGGTGACGGTGAGCTTGTCGCAGCCGTCAAACGCAAACGCCCCGATCGTGGTCACGCTCTCCGGGATCGTGAGGGAGGTCAGGCGGGCGCAGCCGCGGAACGCCGTCTTTCCAATGAAAGTCACGCCTTCCGGAATCGAAACGGAGGTCAGGCTTCCGCAGCCGTCGAACGCCCCTTCGCCGATGGACGTCAGCGTTTCGGGAAACGTCACGGCGGAGAGGCTGCCGCATCTGAGGAAGGTATGCTCCTCAATGGCGGTCACGCCCTCGGGAATCACGATTTCCATCAGCCGCTCGCAGGAGGAAAACGCCCGATCGCCGATGACGTTCACCTGTTTGGGAAGCGTCACGACGGTCAGGTTTTTGCAGTTGGAAAACGCCTGGCTGCCGATGGAAGCCACGCCCTCCGGGATCTTGAGATAAACCAGGCTTTCACAGCCATAGAACACCTTGTCCGCAAGGGCCGTGAGGCCGGGCGGGAGCTCGATCGCGTTCAGGCTCGCGCAGTCGAAAAACGCGGATTCCTCAATGTCCGTCACGCTGTCCGGCAGCGTGACGCGCTCCAGGGCGGTGCACTTGTAAAACGCCTGGCTTTTCACGGATGTGACGCCCTGGGGAACCGTGACGGACTTCAGGTTCTTTCGCATGGCAAAGGACCCGATCCTGGTGACGGGCCGCCCGTTCAGGGAGGCGGGGATATCCAGCGTTTCGTCCTCCCCGCTGTATTTGATTTCCACGGTGCCGTCCTCCAGCAGGGCGGAAAAATACATCTTCTGTTCGGCCTGCTCCGTGGGGGCGGGCGTCGTTTCTTCTTCGGGCGCGGCGGTTTCCGCCGGCGGCGTTCCCGTATCCGGCTTTTCCTCGGCGTCCCTGTTCCCGCACGCACACAGCAGGCACATCGCCAGGCACAGCATCGCAATCAGCCATTTTTTCATTCCGGCGCCTTCTTTCAAAGCGTTTTTTCCGTTCCCATTATATAAGCCCCGCGCCCAAAGTGTCAATCCCGCGCACGCAAACGGGGCTGCTGCACAGCCCCTTCGATCAAATGGATCCTCCATTTGATCGACATAAAACGCCTTTTCCTCTCGTCCCTGCGGGACTCCCGGGCGGAAAAGGCGCAAGGACACAGGTCGCTGCTGCGGATTATACTTGGAGAGGCTGCGGCCTCTCCAAACCACCCCGGGATTCTTCGATTTCCCGGTATTCACGGTTGCTCATTCTATTGAAAACCAATATCCCTGTAAACAAAGAGGATGTTGCAGATCGGCTTTACGCAACATCCCCTTGTTTCCCTTTTTACGCCGGCTATTTCGCCGCAGAGATTTCCCCGGCCTTCGTCAGCGCCCATTTGGTGATGATGGGGCCGATCAGCTCGAAAACCAGCACGCCGGCCAGCACGATGGTGTTGATCCGGGTGCTCATGGCGATCATTTCCGGGGTTTTGTTGAATTTGCTGTTCACCAGCGCCGCCATGCCGATGGCCACGCCGGCCTGGGGCAGCAGGGTGAGGCCCAGGTATTTTTTGATATTGTCATCCGCACGCACGCAATGGGCGCCCAGCATGGTGCCGCCCCACTTGCCCGTGCAGCGCAGCACCAGATACAGCACGCCGATGACCCCCACCTGGGGCAGCACGGACAGATCCAGATCCGCGCCGGACAGCACGAAGAACAGCAGGAACAGCGGCGGGGTGAAGCGGTCGCACTGCTCCATGAGCACCTGGCGCTGCTGGCTGGTATTCACCATCACCGCGCCGATCATCATGCACACCAGCAGGGAGGACAGATTCCACATGCTGCACAGGCCCACCCCGGCGAACACCGCGGCGATGGACAGGGCCAGCTTGTTCCCCCGGCTGGCGAAGAACCGGGCGCAGAAGCCCAGCACGGCCCCCAGGGCCGCCCCCAGGGCGACGCTGCCGAAAATCTCGATCAGCGGAGACAATACCATGCTCTGCGCGGTCATTTCCCCGCCCATCATGCCCTCGGCCACGGAGGAGGAAATGCTGTATACCATCAGGCCCAGAGCGTCGTCCATGGCCACCACGGGCAGCAGCATCCGGGTCACCGGGCCGTCCGCCTTGTACTGGCGCACCACCATCAGCGTGGCGGCCGGGGCAGTGGCCAGGGCGATGGCGCCCAGCAGCAGAGCCATGGGCATGGTGATGCCCAGGGAGGGGAAAATAAAGCTCAGCGCGATCAGGCCCACGTCCACGCAGAAGGCCGTCGACAGGCCCTGGAAGGCCGTGATGGTCAGGGGGGCCTTGCCGATCTGCTTCAGATAGCTCAGTTTGAATTCGCCGCCGATGGAATAGGCGATGAAGCCCAGCGCCGCATCGGAGATCACGTTCATGGAAGCGGCGGTTTCCTTATCGATCAATCCGCCCACGCAGGGGCCGATGATCAGGCCCGCCACCAGAAAAGCCGTGACGTTGGGCAGCTTGACGGCCCGCGCCCCGCGGCTGACCAGCAGCCCGGCCGCGATGGCGATGCCGATGATAAGCAGCGTGTTCATTTCTTCTTTACCAGTCCTTCCGTGAAAGTGACCGGCAGGGCGAACATGATGCCGGAATCCGGATGGTCCAGGCCGCCGGTGACATCGTTGACGATCTTGCGGGCGATCTCCACCTGGCTGTCCTCCATCACGCAGAAGATGGTCTTGCTGATGCGGCGTTCCGGCTCCAGAATGGCGCGCAGGCCATAGAAAATGGGCATTTCATCCTCCGTATGCAGGATGCGGGCCATGCCCCGGCTGTCCAGCACGGTGGCGCCCTTGAGGCCGTGATCGGTAAATTCCTGCAATAAATGCTCCAGATGCTCGGTCCGATTCAGCACGAATACGAATACCTGCATGGTTCATCCTTCTTTCTTTTCCTTGTGGTGCTTTCGCACAATTCTGTATTGTATGCCTGCCCGGGGGGAAATGCAAGCCTTCCTCGCCGTTTTTTGGCGAAATTTGGCCCCCGCGGACGCTGCCGCTATTTTCCAGGCCCGCCGCCGTTTCAAACCGCCTCCTTTGGAATATGATAAAGCGAAGGAAAGGAGGGTTTTTCCGATGAGCATTCTTCTGTGGCTGATCCTGGGCGCGGTGGCCGGATGGATCGCGGGCAAGATCATGGGCGAGCAGCGCGGCCTGGGGGGAAACATCCTGGTGGGCATCCTGGGCGCGGGGCTGGGCGGCCTGGCGGCCAGCCTGCTGGGTTTCGGCGGCGTGGACGGCTTCAATCTTTACAGCCTGCTGGTGGCTGTGGCCGGGGCCTGCCTGCTGCTGTGGATCTGGAACGCGCTGCAAAAGCGCACGTCCAAGGAGTAATACTATTATCTAAATAGAAAGAGGACATTGTTGGGGGAAACCGCTCTTTGGATCCCAAAGAGCGGTTTCCCCCAGACCCCCATCCGAGAAAGGCAACAGGGGTAGGAAGGGTTTAATTCAAGCTTTTCCATTCTGTCTATTTCTAATTGATAGCAGTATAAGAAAACAAAAAGGGAACGCAGCGAATGCGCTCCCTTTTTGCTTTCGGGGTTTACTTTACGCGGGTCCACGTTTCCTGGGACCCATCGTCATCCAGCACCAGCGTATTTTCGTCTACAGATACAACTTTATACGGGCTCGCGCTGACTTTTACTTCGTCTTCACTCCATTTGCCGTCTTCGCGCATGACGGTGCCATACACATTGATGGACGCCGCCGAGCCGTCCTCCCTCAGATCATAGGACCAGCCGTATGAGGACATCCATTGCCCTTTCATGAGTTCTTTCCTGGAAGTGGAAGAGCCGCCGCCGCACCCGGCCAGCAGCGCCGCCGCCAGCGCCAGGATCAGCAGCAGACCGATGACTTTTTTCATGTTTCTTCCTCCTGTTCGGGTATTCTATTCTTATATTTTATCATATTCTGTTCCATGTCACAATAGAAACGGACACAGTAATTATGTGTCCTTTGAATTTATTTGCACAGGCTTGCCAGCCGGTCGAAGGTCTCTCCCGGGTCCGGCGCGTCCGTTTCGGACAAAAGCAGGGACATGAGCTGCTCCATGAGGGCATAGAACGCTTGGCCCGGCAAAAACAGCTCCCGATAGCTTTGGGATTCCGACTGGTAATTCGTGACGCTGGGGTAAAACAGCGCGCCCGCTCCCTCGTACGCCTCCATGGACACGGGCCAGGCGGGGCCGTCCCGGAAGGAAAGGGACGCCTGGGGCTGACATGCAAAGCGGCGCAGGGCAAGGATCGCCTGCTCCCGCTCCGCCGCGGTGAAGGGCCGGCAGGCGAAAAACTGATCCGTCATGACCCCGGTGCGAGCGAATTCCAGCATGGCGGCGGAGGAAAGGATCATGCGGGTGGGCTTTTTTCTTTCAAAGAAATTGCGCACCCGCTTTTCGTAGGTGCGGAACAGGGTGTCCCGGGCGGCGGAGATAGGCTCCAGATTCAGGGACAAAAAATCCTGAAAGCTCTGCTTCACCGCCTCGGCGGGCATCATCTGCATCCCCGGCGTGGGCTTGAGGATCAGGGCCGCGCGGTTGCGCTCCATCCGATACGCCTTTTCGGTGAACTCCATATAATCGCTGCCGTTTTTCAGCTGATCGAAGCGGTACAGCGGGGTCAGCCCGGCCTTCTCCAGCCCGGACAGGAGACGGCGAAGGCTGTCCGCCCCGCCCGGCAGCCCCAGCCAGGACGCTTTTTCCCCGTCCCAATACAGCAGGTAAGCCCGCCCGTCCGCCGTGAAAAACGCGGTGTTCCAGGGCAGGGCATTCGGCCCGTCCCCCCGCACCAGCACCGCCTGATACCGCAGCTCGGCCACCCGCCCGATGAGAGCGGGCAGGGCGGAAGGCGCGGTGAGAAGCTCGTTTTCCGTCAGGTACTGGGTGACGCCGATGTCCGGCAGGGAAAGCCAGCCCTCCACCCAGGCCTGTTCCCCGCACCGGCCCAGCAGGATGATCTGCCCCCGGGTCACAAAGGGCGGAATCGGCCAGGCGGATCCGGGAAGCGGAGGATCCTCCCCGGGGCGGAACAGCCGCCTTTCCAGGGCTTCCAGCACCCCATACCGCGCCGGGCCCGTCTCCTCCGCCCGCACTGCCCGCTCAAAGCGCAGCTGCCAATCCAGGGACAATCCGGGCCGCAGCCTTTCGTACAGCTGCCGGCAGCTTCCCGCGCCGCTTTTTCCGTGCAGCAGCCGCAGCACCGTCGTTTTGCTCCGGCAGCCCAGCCTTCCCGCCAGCGCCGTGGCGGATATTTCTTCCGCTTCCATCCATGCGCGGAGGCATTGGCTCATCGTTTCCATGCCGCGTACCGCCCTTTGCTTTCATCTTTTTCCCATTGTACCACGTTTCGGACGGCAAGAAAAGAGCTGCGGACACATTTTTCATGTGCCCGCAGCTTCCTTCGCCCGTCCGGGGGGCGGTCAATCCACGCCGTGTTTTTCCAGCAGCTCCCGGATGGTGCCGGTAATCTGCTCCATGGGGATGCCGGCCCGGCGGCTCAGATCCCCCAGGGTGGCTTTTTTCACCAGCGCCCGGACCAGGGGATTGCGGATCATGGCGAACCTCTCGTCGATCCGGATCGCTTCGTCCACCAGAAAGGGATACCGGTCGATCAGCGCCTGCACGCGGGTGCTCTCATTCAGCTCCGTCATCCACGTATCTCCTTTACGATCCCCGCGGCCTCCCGCACCAGGCGGCCGATCTCCGCGAAGTTCCCTTCCTTCACCAACTTACCGCTGACCATCCAGCTGCCGCCGCAGGCCACGATCCGGTCGTATTTCAGGTAATCCCGCACGTTGTCCGCGTTGATGCCGCCGGTGGGCATGAAATGCAGCCCCACGTAAGGCGCGGCCAGAGCCTTGATCATTTTCAGGCCCCCCGAAGGCTCGGCGGGGAAGAACTTGAGCACGTCCAGATCAAACTGCAGCGCCGCTTCGATCTCCGTGGGGGTGCAGACCCCGGGGGTCATGGGCACGCCTTTTTTGAGCACGTGCTCGGTTACCCTCGGGTTGAAGCCGGGGCTTACGATGAACTTCGCTCCGGCGTCCACGGCCCGGTCCGCCTGTTCGCAGGTGAGCACCGTGCCCGCGCCCACGATCAGATCCGGAAACGCTTTCGCCATCCGGCGGATGGATTCCTCGGCGGCGGCGGTGCGGAAGGTAACCTCCGCGCAGGGCAGCCCGCCTGCCGCCAGCTGCTCCGCCAGGGGCAGCGCGTCCTCCGCGCTTTCCAGCACCACCACGGGCACGATGCCGATTTTATTCAGCTTTTTCATCATGTCGTTCATGCTTTTTCACTCCCGTCAAATCCTGCGCAGCGCGGAGCGCACGGCGCCTTTTCCTTCCAGCATATCCGCAAACAGGGCGCACACCCGATCGGCCAGCCCGGCCCGGATCAGATCCACCCCGAACACCTTTTCGTTCCGCAGCAGGCCTTCCAGATGCGCTTTCACCTGCTCCGGCGCCGGCTTTTCCCCCAGGCGGTACGCCGCCATCAGCGGCAGCAGCGCCGGCAGCATGGGATCCCCGCTGAGCTCAAAGGCGTTCCCCGCGTCGTCCACCGCCAGCAGATACCGGAGCCACCCGGCCAGCACCAGGGGGATCGCCTGCAGATCCTGTACGTCCAGCCGATCGGAGGAAAGATACGCCTTCAGCGTCTCCCCGTAGCGGATGGGCAGCTTCTGGCTGGTATCGGTGGCGATGCGCTGGGGAGCGTCGGGCATGAAGGGGTTCGGGAGCCGCACGTTCACCACCGTGTCGATGAAGGCTTTCGGGTCGATGACCCCGGGATCCGTCACCACGGGCAGGCCCTCCGTGTAGCCCACCCGCCGGATCAGGCGCACCAGATCCCCGTCCTTCATTTCCGCAGAAATGCGGGTATACCCCAGCAAGCAGCCGAACACCGCCAGGGCGGTATGCAGCGGGTTCAGGCAGGTGCACACCTTCATCCGTTCCACCTTGTTGACCGTGTCCCGGTCGGTAAAGATGATCCCCGCCGCTTCCAGCGCCGGGCGGCCGGCCGGGAAATCATCCTCGATCACCAGGTATTCGCTTTCCTCGGCGTTGACGAAGGGCGCGATGTAGGTGCCCTTGGAGGTGATCACCGGCGCCAGCCCGGTCAGGCCGTCCTTTTTCAGCATCTCCTCCACCGACGCATCGGGCCGGGGGGTGATCTTGTCGATCATGGTCCAGGGGAAGGAAACCTTTTTCCCGTCCTTCAGGTACGCAAGGAAGCCCGCGTCGCCCCATGCTTCCGCAAAGGCGGTCACCGCGGCGCGCAGCTTGTCCCCGTTGTGGGAGCAGTTGTCCATGCTCACCATGGCGATGGGCAGCGCCCCCGCCCGGTACCGGGCATAAAGCAGGGAGGCCACCTTGCCGATGTAGCTTTGCGGCTTTTCCGGGCCGGCTAAAAAGTCCGCCGCCACCGCGGGCAGCGTTTCGCCCCCGGCGTTCACCAGGCTGTAGCCCTTTTCGGTGATGGTGAAGGACGCCATCTGCAGCGCGGGGCTGCGGAAAATTTCCCTGAGCCGCGCGTACTCCCGTTCATTCCCGCTGTCCAGCATCAAAGATTCCGCGATGGACCCCACCACGGTCTTTTCCACCGTGCCGTCCGCTTTCAGCGTCACCAGCAGGGTATAATCCCCGCAGGGGCGGTAGCCCTTTTCCACGATCTCGTAATCGAAGCCCTCCACCGCCACGATGCCGGTGTCGGCCTTGCCCGCGTTCAGCAGCCGCTGCATGGCCATGCACTGGAAGGCCCGGAAAATGTTCCCGCAGCCGAAATGCACCCAGGCGGGGCGGGCTTTCGTGTTTTCCCGCATTTTTTCCCGGTCGTACCCCGGCAGGGCATAGCCCGCCTTTTCCCAGGCCGCACGGTCCTGCAGGCCCTGTTCGTTCAGCGTCAGCACAGCTTTCATCCTTTCTGCATACAGCGCGCGGAGCTGCTCCATGCGCGCCATGATCCCTTTGTTCCAGTGAATCAGTTTTTCCATATCCCCGCAGGGGAATTCCGGGCATACGCCGCAGAACTGCGCCCCGTGGCTCCGGGCGCAGGCGTGCACCCGGCACCGGCCGCTTTCCTTCCATTCGGGCACGCGCCCGTCCGCCTCGATGCAGCCGGGGCAGCGCCCGTCCGCCTTTTTCGCGCACCCGTCGCAGCATTCCCCGCAGGCGGTGATCCGGGAAAAATCCACGCTCATACCGCTTTTTCTTCCGTGACGGCCAGGGTGATTTCCTTCGCCCCGGCGCAGGCGGCCAGCAGCTTTTCATTCAGCGGCTGCACCGCCATTTCCCCGGGGGTGAGGATCATTTTCTTCACGGAAGAAACGGCCTTCCCGTCGGCGTACACGGTGAGGTAATGATCCCGGTATACCCTGTCCGGCCGGAACATGAGGCTGACCTCCCCGTTTTCCCCGTCCAGCACGATCTTCTGGGGTACCGTGCCCCGGACGCCCCGCCCGTCCCGGACGGCGATCTCCTTTCCCGTGCGGCGCAGGCCCATCGCATAACGGGCGGCGGCCTCCCCGGCCCTGAAGGATTCGCTGCTCACATGGTCCACCAGGTCGTGGACGTGGAGCACGTTCCCGCAGGCGAAGATCCCCGGCACGCTGGTTTCCAGGCTGTCGGTGACCACGGCGCCGCTGGTGACGGGAGAAAGCTGCACCCCCGCGCCGACGCTTAATTCGTTTTCCGGGATCAGGCCCACGGAAAGCAGCAGGGTATCGCAGTCAAATTCCATTTCGGTGCCGGGAATGGGTTTCCTGTTTTCGTCCACCTTCGCCACGGTGACGCCGGTAAGGCGTTCCCGCCCGTGAATGTCCACGACGGTGTGGGACAGATACAGCGGGATGCCGTAATCCTGCAGGCACTGGACGATATTGCGGTTGAGGCCGCTGGAATAGGGCATGAGCTCCACGCAGGCCAGCACCTTCGCCCCCTGCAGCGTCATGCGCCGGGCCATGATCAGGCCGATGTCCCCGCTGCCCAGGATCACCACCCGGCGGCCGGGCATGAAGCCTTCCAGGTTCACGAATTTCTGGGCGGTGCCGGCGCTGTAAATGCCGGCGCAGCGGGTGCCCGGGATGGCCAGCGCCCCCCGGGGCCGCTCCCGGCAGCCCATGGCCAGCACCACGGCCTTCGCCTGAAACACCTGCAATCCGTTTTCCCGGCTCACGGCGGTGATGCGCCTGTCCCGGCTCACGGACAGCACCGTTACCCCCGTGCGGATGTCGATCCGCATTTCCCGGGCGGCGTCGATATCCCGCCGGGCGTACTCGGGGCCGGTCAGTTCCTCCTTGAAGCGGTGCAGCCCGAAGCCGTTGTGGATGCACTGGCGCAGGATGCCCCCGGGCTGATCCTCCCTCTCCAGCACGATCAGGCTGTCAACGCCCTGCTTTTTCGCGGCAATGGCGGCGGCCAGGCCCGCCGGGCCCGCGCCGATCACCAGTACGTCCACCTGGATCGCCTTTTCACTCATGGTCCCGGGCCTCCTTTGCGATGTCCGTCAGCGTCCCGGCCAGCAGGCGGCTTTCCCCGCCGCATTTGGTGATCTCCAGGGGGGAAAGCCCCGTTTCCTCGCACAGGATCTCCATCACCCGGGGAGAGCAGAACCCGCCCTGGCACCGGCCCATGCCGGCCCGGGTGCGGCGCTTGACGCCGTCGATGGACCGGGCGCCCACCGGGCGGCGGACCGCGTCGCGGATCTCCGCTTCCGTCACCACCTCGCACCGGCACACGATGCGGCCGTATTCCGGGTTTTCCCGGCAGGCGGCGGCGCGCTCCTCCTCCGTCATGGCGGCGAAAGGCTTAAGCAGCTTCACCGGGGCCTTGAAAATCCGCCGGTTGGGCATTTTCAGGTCCTCCGCGATCATTTCGCCCAGCTCCTCGCCGATGGCGGGGGCGGCGGTGAGCCCGGGGCTTTCGATGCCCACGGCCTCATACGCCCCGTCCGGCGCGCTGTGCACCGGACCGATGACGAAATCCCCCGACGTGAGGTGTGCGCGCACCCCGGCGAAGGTGGTGATCACAGCGCGGGTGCTCATTTTCGGCCAGGTGAGGCGGCATTTTTCCATCACGAAATCCAGCCCCTTGCGGGTGGTGGCGGTATCCAAAGCGTCCGGGATGTCCTCCGCGGAGGGGCCCATCAGGGTGTTGCCGTGGGCCGTGGGGGTCACCAGCACGCCCTTGCCCATTTTGCCCGGGCACTGGAACATGGTGCGGGTGAAGGGGCACTTCACCGTGGCGTCCAGCAGGTAATATTCCCCCCGCCGGGGGATCAGCTCCACCTTTTCATCCGAGATCATATTGTGCAGCACCGCGCTCCCCGCGCCGGCGCAGTTGACCACGGCCCGGGCCTCGAACACGCCCCGGGGCGTTTCCGCATGCCATTTGCCTTTCTCCGCCCACAGCCTGCCCACCGGACAGTCCAGGAAAAACTCCGCCCCGTTCTCCGCGGCGTGATAGGCGAGGGCCAGCGTCATTTCATAAGGGCTCACCACGGCGCTGCCGGGCACGTCCAGAGCGCAGAGCACCTCCGGGTTTGTTTCGCTCTCCAGGCGCAGGATTTCCTCCCGCCCGATGAGGCGCAGGCCCTCCACGCCGTTTTCCCGGCCCTGCGCATACAGCTTTTCCAGGATTTTCCTATCGTCTTCGGAAAAGCCGATCACCAGGGCGCCGTTCTGCGCGTACGGCACGCCCAGCTCCCGGGCCAATTTCCCGTACATCCGGGCGCCCTTCACGTTGTAATACGCTTTTTTCGTGCCGGGCAGGGCGTCGTAGCCTGCGTGGACGATGCCGCTGTTGGCCTTGCTGGCGCCGTCGGCGATATCCTCCGCCGCTTCCAGCAGGGCGATATTCCCGGCGTACTGGCTCAGCTTCCGCGCCACCGCGCAGCCCACCACGCCGCCGCCGATGATCAATACGTCATACATGGTCTGCTTTTCTTCCCTTCTATGCGGTCATTCCGATCCACCTGACAGTATAGCATGTTTTCCCCGGTTTCACAAGGGCGGAAAACGCCCGGCGCCGCCGGCGCATCTTTTCCCGATGCCCGTTCATACACTGCCCGGGGAGGGATGGCCATGAAGGAAGGCGGATTGAAGCGGCAGGCCATGATCACGGCGGGAAGCGGGGCGCTGGTGCGGCTGATGGGGTTCGGGCTGCGGCTGTGGGTGAGCCGGCTGATGGGGGCGGAAGCCCTGGGGGTGGCGGAGCTGGCCGCCTCCGCCCACGCCCTGGCGGTGACCCCCGGCGCGGCGGGGATCCCCGGCGCGGTGAGCCGCCTGGCGGCCAAGGCGAAATCGGAAAAGGACGCCGCCGGGGTGCTGCGCTGCGGAAGGAAAATGGCGCTGCGGCTGGGGCTGGCCGTTTCGCTGCTGTTCCTGCTTCTCTCGCCCTGGATCGCCCGTCTGCTGGGGGATGGGCGCACCCTGCCCGCCCTGCTCCTGTTTTCTCCCTGCCCGCTTCTGATCGCCCTGTCCTGCGCGTACGACGGCTATTTTTTCGGCCGGGGACGCGCGCTGCCGCCGAACCTGAGCGAGCTGGGGGAGCAGATCGTCCGGCTGCTGACGGTGGCGGCGTTTGCAATCCTGATCCCGCGCCTGAACGCGGCGGGCCGGGCGGGGGTGATCGCCCTGGGGGCGCTGCTGGGAGAAAGCGCGGGGCTGTGGATCGTGAAACGGATGGCAAAAGGCCTGCCCGTCCCGGACAAGGCGGCGGACGGCGGGCTCCGGCGGCAGATCCGGCGCCTGTCGCTGCCGCTGATATTGAACCGGCTGTGCCATGCGGGGCTGCGCAGCCTGTGCGCGCTGGTGATCCCCTTGCGGCTGATGGCGGGCGGGGCGTCCCACGCCGAGGCGCTGAGCCGCCTGGGGATGCTCAACGGCATGGTGATGCCCCTCATGTTCCTGCCCGGGCTGCTGACCGGCGCGCTGTCTGCCGTGGGCGGGCCCGCCGCGGCCCGGTGCCAAAGCCGGCGGGCGGAAAGGCGGCTGGCGGGAAAGATGCTGTCCGTTTCCCTGCTGGCGGGCTGCGGCTGCGCGCTGGCGCTGCATTTGCTTTCGCCCCTCCTGGCCGCGCGGCTGTACCGGCTGCCGGAACTGACGGCGCTGATCCGCAAGGCCTGCCCGCTTTCGGTGCTCCTGGCGGCGCAAATGACGGTTTCCGGGCTGATGACCGGGCTGGGGCTGCAGAAAAAGGCGCTGTTTTCCGCCCTGCCCGGCAGCGCCGCCACGCTGCTTTTCACCTGGCTATGGACCCCGGGACAGGGGATCGCGGGTGCGGTGGAGGCGTCGCTGCTGGGCCACGGGCTGACGCTGATGTGCTGCCTGATCTATCTTGGCTCCCGGCTGGCGAAAAAGCAGGAAAACCGGTAAGGACGGCTTTCCCGTTGATGATCTGGAATAAAAAAGGGCCCGAAAATGCACGCATTTTCAGGCCGCCTGAATGTTTTTCCGTCCGGAATCCGGTTGGATCATCTTCTCCGGCGCTGGGCGATCAGAAGCAGCCGCACCAGCGTCAGGAAAGCGCTGACGAAGGACGCCACGTAGGTCATGGCCGCGGCGGAAAGCACCTTCGACACGCCCCCCAGCTCCTCCTCCTCAAAATATCCGCTGTCCGCCAGCATGCGTTTGGCCCGGCGGCTGGCGTCAAATTCCACGGGCAGGGTGATCAGGGAAAAGAGCACCAGCAGGGAATAGACCGCAATGCCCGCGGTGACCAGGGGTTCAAAGGAAAAAGCGAGCCCGCCGATGAACAGCGGCCAGGCCAGATAGGACCCCACGTTCACCGCCGGCACGATCACGGTGCGCAGGCTCAGGGGCTTATAGCCCTCCTTTTTCTGCAGGGCGTGGCCCGCTTCGTGGGCGGCGATGCCCACGGCGGACACGCTGTCGGACCGGTATACGCCCTGGGACAGGCGCAGGATGTTCACCCGGGGATCGTAATGATCCGTCAGGACGCCGCCGGTCTCCTCCACGGCCACGTCCGCATTTTCCTTTTCCAGCAGTTCCCGCACCATATCGCAGGCGGGCTCGCCCCGGCGCGTGCGGACCCGCCCGTATTCCTCAAACGTTTTTTTCACTTTCCACTGGGCCCACAGCCCCAGGATCAGCCCCGGCAGCATCAGCAGATAGGTATAATCAAAATACATGGAGCTATTTTCCTCCCTCGGAAACAGACGAAGAAGCGCTTGCCGCCTTTTCCTTTTCCCGCTTGGCCACCCATTCCCGGAACAGCGCATATCCGGTGGCCGTCAGCGGCACGGCCGCGATCATGCCGCCGATACCGCCGATGCCGCCGCCCACGGAAACCGCCGCCAGCACCCACAGGCTGGGCAGGCCCACGGAGCTGCCCACCAGCTTGGGATACAGCAGGTTCCCCGTCAACGTCTGCAGGGTCACGATGAACAGCAAAAACCACAGCGCCATGCCCGGATTGGCGGTGAACACCAGAAATGTGCCCAGGGCCGCCCCGATATATCCGCCGATAATGGGAATCAGCGCCGTCACGCCGGTAATAACGCCCACCATCAGCGCAATGGGCATATTGAAGATCCGCATGCCCATCCAGGTGGTGAAGCCCAGGATCATGGCGCTGATCACCTGCCCCACGATGAATCCGGAGAAGGAGCGGTTCATGGTTTCCAGCACGTGGCTGATGACGATCTGTTTCCGGGGCCGGAAACAGGCGCGCAGGATCCGGGAAAACTGCTTTTGCAGCGTATTTTTGGCGCACAGCAGGAAAATGGCGAAGATCAGGGAGATCAGAAAATTGGCCACCCGGCCCGTCACCGCGCTGATCACGCTGACCGTGGAGGACAAAAGCCCGCCGCCGCCCAGGCCGTTCACCGCCCAGTCCACGATTTTTTCCTGAATCGAAGGCCAATCCAGCTTCAGATTGGTCACATATTCCACCACGGAAGGCACGTCCGCAAAAGTCTTGAGCGTCCATTCCTTAAGCTGTTCGAAATAAGCCGGCAGCTCCTTGGTCAGCAGCGTCAGAGCGTCGCCCAGGCCGGGCAGCACGGTGATAAAGAAGAATACCACCACGGTCAGGATCAGCACAAACGCCAGCAATATGCACAGGATCCGCCTGCCGTTGGCCAGCCATTTTTTCTGGGTTTTTGGAAAAATCACCTTTTCAAGCCGTTTTACCACGATTTCCAGGATGTATGCCATCGCCGCGCCCACAATCAGGGGCGACGCCACTTTCCAGAGAAAAAGCACGGCCAGGATCAATCTGTCCACGTGGATCACGCACAGCGTCAGCAGCGCCGCCAGCAGCATCAGCCGCACCGGCTTGCGCTCGCCGAACCATTTGCGCAGCGCGGAATCCTTTTGTTCCTGTTCCATTCTGCTTTTCTCCTTTCTCTTTTGATTTTTTCTTTCCTGCCGGAACATTATAGCATATTATTTTCCCTTTCGTCTATGAATATTTGTAAATTGTGGATAAATCCGGGACATACGGGTGAAAACAGCGGCATATACTGTATCTGTTTCCGTGAAAAACGGCCCGGAACGCCGCTTTCCGTTTTCCACACCCGTGGGAAAACCCGTTTGTGGATGATGTGGAAAACCGCGCTTTTCCTTCCGTTTACAGGAAAAACGCCCCCTATTTTTCCTTTTATATTTCTCCCGCGTGATCTCATCGTGCCTTTTCCCCTTGATTTTTTCCAGAAAATATGAGAAAATAAGAGGGTATGAAGCGGCGGCAAACCGCATAAAAGGGCCCATCCCCTTTTTCTCCCCGCCTTTTCCTTTTTTTTCGCAGTTTTCTCTGCGGGAAAACGGCGCCGTTTACGGGCTTTGCCGCGTTTATCCACTTTTCCACAGGGCCTACTACTACTACTATTGATTATTACTGCTACCACAGGAATGGGCGCGGACGCGCCCGGAAGGCGAGGCGATTTTATGCATTTTCGGGTACAGACGGATGAAATCAATTACGGGCTGGGGATGGTCACCCGGGCTATCAGCCCCCGTCCCGTCAAGCAGGTGTACGACGGCGTGCTCATCGAAACCACGGAAGACGGCCTGCAGCTGACCTGCACGGACGGAGAAATGAGCATCAAGGCCCAGGTGAGCGCCCTGGTGGAGGAAGAAGGCTGCGCGCTGCTGCCCGCGCGCCTGTTTGCGGAAATGATGCGCAAGCAGCCGGCGGGGGAAGTGGACGTGCAGGTGGACGAGAGGATGCGCGCCCAGATCAGGAGCCGGGGCAGCAACACGTCCATCGCCTGCATGATGGCGGACGAATTTCCGGATATCCGGGACGTCAGCGGGGAATACAGCGTGATCCTGCCCTGCAAGCGGTTCCGGGACGCGGTGAGCAAGGTGATCTTCGCCGTTTCCACCGATGAAAGCCGCAAGATCCTTACCGGGATCCTGATGGAGGTTTACGCCGAGGAAACGCTGCTGGTGGGGCTGGACGGGTTCCGCCTGGCGCTGCAGAAGATCAAGGCGCAGAACGTGATCGGCGGCGAGAAGGACCATATCCACGCCGTGGCGCCGGGGAAAATCCTGGGCGAAGTGAGCAAAATGCTGCCGGACAGCGAGGATGACGCGAAGATCGTGTTCAATTCCTCCCACATCATGTATGAATTCGGCACCGTGAAGGTGTACGCCACGCTGCTTACCGGCGAATTTATCGATTATCAGAAAATCCTGCCCTCCGCCTGGACCACCGAGGCCATGGTGGTTCGGGATTCTTTCTCCGACGCCATCGACCGCTGCTCCCTGATGGCCCGGGAAGGCAAAAACAACCTGATCTATCTGAAGCTGCTGCCGGAAGGCCGCCTGGAAATGACCGCCAACGCCGAGCGCGGCGACGTGCATGAGGAACTGGAAATCGGCTTTGAGGGCAGCGAGCTTTCCATTGCCTTCAATTCCCGGTATCTCACCGATATTATCCACAATATCGGCGACGACAGGATCCGCATGTGCTTCAACAGCAACGTGTCTCCCTGTATGATCAAGCCGGTGGAGGGCGACGAATTCACCTTCCTGGTGCTGCCGGTGCGGATATTCAACAGGTGATGCATCGGGGCTGTTGCACAGCCCCATCGATCAAATGGATCCTCCATTTGATCGACATAAAACGCCTTTTCCTCTCGTCCCTGCGGGACTCCCGGGCGGAAAAGGCGCAAGGAAAGCATTTTTGCCCTGCGGGACTCCCGGGCGGAAAAGGCGCAAGGAAAGCATTTTTGCTCTCGCAGGGCATGCGCTGCTTCGCAAAAATGCTCCTCGCAGCGCACAGGTCGCTGCTGCGGATTACACTTGGAGAGGCTGTGGCCCCTCCAAACCACCCCGGGGTTTTCTTTTTTCCCGGTATTCAATGTTGCTCATTCTTTTATGAAAACCAATATCTCTGTAAACAAAGAGGATATTGCAGATTGGCTTCTGCAATATCCCCTTCTTTTCTCAATTTTTGGCGGCCCTCCGCCGCCCCATACGGCGCGGCTCCGGTGCGGGTTCGCGCACTTCTTTGTCTCAATCACCTGACGGCTGCTTTCCCGGTCCGTTCGGGCCGGGCGCGAAAACGGGCGGATAATATCCGCCCCTACGAGAATAAATCAATCCTGATCTATATGAGCTAAGCAAGAAAAATGAAAAAAATAAAACCCCCTTCCAGACGGTTTTCTTCGGAAGGGGGTACGGGGGGAACCCATTCTTTGACCCTCAAAGAATGGGTTCCCCCCGCTAAATTTTCCACTATCTCTCAATAATTCTCCGCCCGGATCTGGAAATACGCCTGGGGATGGGCGCAGACGGGGCAGATTTCCGGCGCTTCCTTGCCCACCACGATGTGGCCGCAGTTGGAGCACTGCCAGATCTTATCGCCGTCCTTGGAGAACACCAAGCCGTCCTTCACGTTGCTCAGCAGCTTGCGGTAGCGCTCCTCGTGCTCCTTTTCGATGGCGGCCACGCCTTCAAAGAGGGCGGCGATGTCCTCAAAGCCCTCTTCCCGGGCTTCCCTGGCGAACTGCACGTACATATCCGTCCATTCCTGGTTCTCGCCTTCCGCGGCGGCCAGCAGGTTTTCTTCCGTGCTGCCGATGCCGCCCAGCAGTTTGAACCAGATCTTCGCGTGCTCCTTTTCATTATCCGCCGTTTCCAGGAACAGGTTGGCGATCTGCACAAAGCCGTCCTTCTTGGCTTTCGAGGCGAAATAGGTGTACTTGTTGCGGGCCTGGCTTTCGCCGGCAAACGCGGCCCACAGGTTCTTTTCCGTGCGGCTTCCCTTCAGATCCATGATCGTATCCTCCTTATTACGCTTGATGCCGTATGTATCATTCGCCTTCCACGCCTGTTTTCCTGCATGGACCGATATAATTAGATACCAAATATTTCCAATTTTAGCCGTTTTGTATCAACTGCCGCGGCTTGCTTGCCAATCAACGGGGAAATATGGTATAAATAATATCCGGAGGCGATGAAGAATGAAACGGCTGTGCGCACTGGTGCTGGCGTTGATCCTGGCGCTGCCGATGGCGGCGTGTGCGGAAAAGGTGACGGCCCTGCCGTCCGCGCTGCAGGTGAGCTATACGGTGGACGAGCATTTTATCAACAATAAAAAGAGCTTTGTTTATAAGGAGCATATCCGGACGTGCCAGGAGGCGGTGGACGCGGAGATCAACGGCATTGCGGACCGGTACGAGGAGACCCAGACGGAGCTGCTGCAGCCGGACAAGAAGCAGAACGCCAAGCGCAACAGCCGCCTGGATATCCATATCGTTACCACGCGGTGCGGGGAAAAATGCCTGAGCTTTCTGGTGCTGGCCCGGGATTCCTATTACCGGGCGCAGCGGTTTTCGCCCTTCGAGACCCGGGTGTACGACATGGAAACCGGGAAGCAGGTGACGCTCAAGAATCTGTTCGCCCCGGACAGCGGCGCATGGGACGTGCTGTCCGCCGCCGTGCGGGAGGGATTGACGGCGTACTTTCCCAAGGAAGAGCCGGACGCCGCGGCGCTGGACGCCCTGTGCAGCCGGGAGGGCATCGAAAACGCCGCGTTCACGCTGGGGCCGGTGTGCCTGACGCTGCATTACGAAGCCCGCGCCCTGTATCCGGACCGGCCCACCCTGATGCGGGTGACGGTGCCCTACGGGAAGCTGACGGAATATATGACGGAGGAAGGAAAAGCGCTGACGGACAATTCCATGTATAAAATGGTGGCGCTGACCTTCGACGACGGGCCGTCCTACACCAGCACCATCAAGATCATCAACGAGCTGCGCCACGCCGGGGCCCAGGCCACGTTTTTCCTGGTGGGCGACCGGATCGAGGAATACAAGGACGTGGTGATGCGGGAAAACGACGAATGCCATTCCCTCCAGAGCCACCACTACAAGCACGTGGACGCGGACAAATCCACGGTGGAGCGGGTGCAGAACTATACCAAGAAATTTTACGACACCCTGACGGACGCGGTGGGCTCCGCGCCCCTGATGCTGCGGGCCCCCTACGGCAATTTTTCCATGTTCCGCAAGGCGAAGGTGAACCTGCCCTTCATCGAATGGGACGTGGACACCAAGGACTGGACGGGAAAATCCAAAAACGGCGTGCTCAGCGTGGTGAAGGAGCTGACGAAGGACGGCAGCATCATCCTGATGCACGATATCAAGGAAAAAACCCCGGAATCCGCCAAGGCCGTGATCGAATGGCTGCACCAGAACGGCTACCTGTGCGTGACCGTGGAGGATCTGTTCCTGTATAACGGCCGCCCCATGGAGCCCAACAAGGTTTATTACCGGGTGGACCCGTATACGGAGGAAGAATAACCCCGCAGCCCGGGAGAGAAAATCTCCCGGTACGAAAAAAAGGGGCCGGCAAGGCCCCCCAGACTGTCGACAAAGCATCCTGGGGAAGTATGAAGGGGCTTCGGCCCCTTCATCAACCATCCGCAGGACCGGGTTTGCCGGTCCGAGGAACGGTCAGTATGACCGTTTCCTCTATCAATTTCTGG
>CACWLP010000023.1 GCA_902761755.1 uncultured Eubacteriales bacterium
CGGCAGCCAGACGGACGTGGGCACGTCCAATAATACGTACACCCTTTCCTGGGGCACCGCCAAGGCGGGCAACTATACCGTAACGGAAACCCTGGGCACCCTGGAAGTGACGGCCAACACCACGCCCATCACCTTCACCGCAGCCTCCGCCGGCAAGACCTACGATGGCTCCCCCCTCACCGACGGCAGCGTGACCGCGGCGGGTCTCCCCGCGGGCTTCACCTGCACCGCCGCCGCCACCGGCAGCCAGACGGACGCCGGCAGCAGCGACAACACCGTATCGTCCTATGCGATCCTGAAGGACGGCAGCGACGTGACGGCCAATTTCTCCAACGTGAGCACAGCGGCGGGCACCCTGACAGTCAGCCCCGCGCCCCTCACCGTCACCACCGGATCGGCCAGCAAAGCCTACGACGGCACGCCGCTGAGATCACCGGCCTGGTGAACGGCGAAGCCGCCACTGCCACCGCCACCGGCAGCCAGACGGACGTGGGCACATCCGATAATCCTTACACCCTTTCCTGGGGCACCGCCAAGGAGGGCAACTATTCCGTAACGGACGGCGAAATCGGCACCCTGGAGGTCACGGCCAACAACACGTACATCGTCATTACCTCCGGCACCTCCAGCGGCACCTACACGCCCTTCGGGCTGAAAAACAGCGATTACTCCGTGGAGGGCGATCTTCCCGCGGCGCTCACCCTGGACGTGGAAATCACCGGATTCCAGGAGGTGGCCGGCACCAGTAACAACACCATTGCCGGCTATACCATCAAGGATCAGAACGGCGACGACAAGAAAGCGTACTTTACCAACGTCCATCTGAACGTAGGCACGCTGACGCTGAGCAAAGCAAAGATCAACGTCTGGACGAGCAGCGACACACAGACCTACAAGGGCTCCTCTTACCAAACCTCAAACGTCTCCTGGACGGGCGTTTACGGCGGGGACAATCCCAGGACGACGGATCTTTCCATCACCGATCACATTAATTCGTGGGTGCGGGATGTGGGCACGTACGAACTGAGCTACAAAGCGGAGCTGATCCGCGAAGACCTGATGGATAAATATGAGATCGGGGAAACAAAGTTCGGCACGTTCACGATCACTCCCGCCGCGCTGACCGTGACCGCCGGAACAGCCAGCAAGGTTTACGACGGCACGCCGCTTACGGACACGACCGCCAGCCTGGAGGGGCTGCTGGGCACCGACGCCGGCAAAGCCACCGTGTCCGCCACTGCCACCATCACCAACGCAGGCAGCGTACCGTACACCTATGAAATCGACTGGGGAGAAGTGAACTCCAACAACTATGCTGTATCGGAAGCTCCGGACACCCTGACGGTGGACCCGCTGGGCCTGAAATTTGACCTGGGCGGCAGAACAATGACCTACGGGAGCGTGGACTTTGAATTATACCCGATCCTGACTTACACAACCGGCAATCACAAGGGTGAAACCGTGAACCCGGATTCGATTACCTTCGACGAGGTGGACACCTACACCGCCACATACACGCTGTTCACCGGGGATACGGCCACGCTGACCGTCCAGGGCGCCGTGGATAATAATAACGTCGGCGAATACTCTTTCACCTGCAACGCTTCCGTCTCCGGAAGCGCTTCCAATTACGACATTTCTTACGCCCACACCACCGTAACCATCAAACCGCTTAAAGTCACGATCAAAACTGAATCACAATCAAAAACCTACGACGGAAAACCGTACCCCCAGGATACGGAGGTACCGCCGCCCACAATCACAATCGAAGACGCGCCCGGAGACTTTACCATTATGTTCTCGGTACAGAACAAAGAAGGTCAGATCACCAATTTCGGAAGCGTAAAAAACGACTTCGAGATCGAATGGGGCGATGAAAACCCGGACAATTATGAAATCAGTGAAGATCCGAATCCGGGCACCCTGACCATAAACAAGGCCACCCTGACCGTTTCCACACCGTCGGGAAGCCACGCTTATGACGGCAATCCTTACACCCTGGGGCCGGCAACCGTCACAGGCCTGGTGGGCACTGAAACCGTCACCGTCAATACCACGGGCAGCCGAACCGAGCCTGGCTCCAGCACGAATACCTACGAGGTCATCTGGAACGGAACGGCAGAGGAAAACAACTATCAGGTTGTCGACGGCGAAATCGGTACGCTGACGGTGTTTTTAGGCACGTAGACTTCTGAGACGGAGCGTGATACGTCGGCATGAATATCATTCGAAAATACCTGATCCCCCTGCTGGCAGCCGCCGCCGTCACGGCGCTGGCCGCCGTGGGCGTGCTGTACCGCATGGACAAATGGACCCAGGACTGGCTGTTCCAGCAGCGGGGCGTGCCCTCCAGGGACATCGTGCTCATCGGCATCGACGAGGAAACCCTTTCCGAGCTAGGCCCTTACGGCCCCAATTACCGGAGCGTAATGGCCTTCGCCCTGGAAAAGCTGGCGTCCGATCCGGAAAAGCTGCCCGCAGCCGTGGCCATCGACGTGCTCTACGAAGGGGAAAGCGGCTCCCAGGCGGATGAAAAGCTGGCCCAGGCCGCAAAAAAGCTGGGCTGTGTGGTCACCGCCGCCATGGCGGAATACGGCGACGTGATCCAGTGGGAAAACGGCCGCGCTGTCAGCTGGAGCACCTCCGTCATCGGCTACGTGGAGCCCTACGACCAATTGCGGGACGTAACCGTACAGGGGCACATCAACGCCATGGCCGATAAGGACGGCGTGCTGCGCCACGCCCTGCTGGCGATAGAAAAGCCGGATGGCGGAAAAGTCCTTTCCATGGCGGCCCAGACGGCCCGGATCTTCCTGGAAAAGAACGGGAAGGAGCTCCGTCTGCCCCCCGTCAACGCCGGCGGACATTTCTACGTTTCCTTCACCGGCAGGCCCGGGGATTTCTACGACGGGTTCTCCCTTTACCGCCTGGTCATGGGCCAGATCCCCGCTTCCGCGTGGGCGGGCAAGATCGTGCTGATCGGCCCGTACGCCGCGGCGCTTTCGGACGATTATTTCACCGCCGCCAGCAAGGGCGTGAAAATGTTTGGCGTGGAATACCAGGCCAACGTGATCCAGAACCTGCTGGAGGGCAATTACAAATACGAAGTGCCGGAGCTGCCCCAGCTGCTGGTGCTCTTTGCGGTGTGCGCCGCGGCGGTGCTGCTGTTCCTGCGGCTGCGGGTAAGCCGGGCCTGCCTGCTCTGCGGCGGGCTGATCGCGGGCAGCGCGGGGCTGTGCTGGCTGCTGTCCCGTTTCGGGCTCATCACCCATCCCCTGTGGCTGCCCTGCGCCATTCTGGTGCTGTTCCTGGGGGCCATGGCCGTGCAGTACGCCAAGGCCGCCCGGGAAAAGCAGCGCCTGGCCCTGGAAAACGAACGCATCGGCGCGGAGCTGGCCCTGGCCACCCGCATCCAGGCCAATTCCCTGCCCAAGGAATTCCCGCCCTTCCCGGACAGGAACGAGTTTGACATTTACGCCTCTATGACCCCCGCGAAGGAAGTGGGCGGCGATCTGTATGATTTCTTCCTCATCGACGACGATCACCTGGCCCTGACCATCGGCGACGTATCCGGCAAGGGCGTGCCGGCGGCGCTGTTCATGATGCTGTCCTCCGCCCTGATCCGGAACGCGGCCATGAACGAAATAAGCCCCGCCCGGATCCTCACCCTGGTCAACCGCCAGATCTGCGCCCGGAACACGGAGGAAATGTTTATCACCGTATGGATGGGCGTGCTGGAAATCTCCACCGGATTGCTCACCGCCGCCAACGCCGGCCACGAATACCCCGCCCTGAAGCAGGCGGACGGCAGCTTCGAGCTGATGAAGGACCGGCACGGCGTTGTGGTGGGCGCCATGGACGGGGTGCGTTACCGGGATTACACCATCCAGATGTTCCCGGGAACGAAGCTGTTCGTCTACACCGACGGCGTGGCGGAAGCCACCGACGTAAGCGAACAGCTTTTCGGCACCGGCAGGATGATCGACGCCCTGCGCAAGGCCGAAAACGGCACGCCGGAGGAGCTGCTCCGGGTCGTCCGCAGCGATGTGGACGCCTTCGTCGGCAAAGCGCCCCAGTTCGACGACCTGACCATGCTGTGCCTGCAGTACAACGGCCCCGGAACGGCCGAAGAATAATCATTATCGGCTTTCCAAACAAAAAGGGGCTGTTGCACAGCCCCTTCGATCAAATGGATCCTCCATTTGATCGACATAAAACGCCTTTTCCTCTCGTCCCTGCGGGACTCCCGGGCGGAAAAGGCGCAAGGAACTTGGAGGGGCTACGGCCCCTCCAAACCACCCCGGGGTTATTCGATTCCCCGGTATTCACTGCTGCTCGTTCTTTTTTGAAAACCAATATCCCTGTAAACAAAGAGGATGTTGCAGATTGGCTTCTGCAACATCCCCTTCGTTTTTTCCTTTAGATGGCTTTCCGGATGGTCAGGATGTTCTGCCCGTCCCTGTATTCGTATTCCACCTTGTCCATGCTCTTTTTCACCATGTAGATGCCCAGGCCGCCGATCTGCCTCTGCTCGGCGGGCAGGGTAATGTCCGGATCGGCTTTGGCCAAAGGATCGTAGGGGATGCCCCGGTCAATAAAGGTGACGGCCACCTGCGCGGGATCCTGCGCCGTATCCACCCGGATCGTCGCCATCCCCACATTCGGGGTATAAGCATAGCTGGCGATATTCACAAACAGCTCTTCCACTGCCACGTCAATCTGCATCTGGACTTTCGGAGGGCATTTCATTTTTTCCAAAAACCGGTCCACAAATCCAAGCACCTCTTCCAGGTTTTCCACCTTGGCTTCCAGGGTCAGTTCATTCATGGTGTTTTTCCCTCCTCCTCCCGCGTAGTAGAGGCTCAGCATCGTGATATCGTCAAATTGCGGCGCGCCGCCCACGAACGCCCGGATATCCTGCCGCACCGCGTCCAGCTGGTTCCTGGGCGCTGCGTCGGGATCGCGGTTCAGCGCGGCCAGCATACGGTCCGTGCCGAACAGCTCGTTCTGCGCGTTGGTGGCTTCCGGCACGCCGTCGGTGTAGACAAACAGGCTGTCCCCGGGGTGCAGCTCGAAGGCATGCTCCCGGAAACGGAGGCCCTCCATCGTGGCCACGGCGGGGGAATGGCGGTATTCCACCAGCTCGTACCGCCCGTTGGCGCGGCGGAGCACCGGATGCTCATGGCCGGCGTTGGCCGCCACGCCGCGGCCGGTGGAAATCTCGATCACCGCCAGCCACACCGTCACGAACAGCTCCGCCTCGTTTCCTTCACACAGCTGATCGTTGACGCTGCAGAGCACCTCCGCCGGGCTTCCGCCCATCTGGACGCGGTTCTTGATCAGCGTCTTGGCGATCACCATAAACAGCGCCGCCGGCACCCCCTTGCCGCTCACATCGGCCATTACCAGCGCCAGGTGATCGTCGTCCACCAGGAAGAAATCGTAGAAATCGCCGCCCACTTCCTTGGCCGGGTGCATCATGGCGTACAGATCAAATTCCGTACGGTCCGGGAAGGCCGGAAAGATCCGGGGCAGCATGTCCGCCTGGATCTGCGTGGCCACGTTGAGCTCCGCTCCGATGCGCTCCTTCTCGGCGGTCACCCGGGTCAGATCGTCGATATACTCCGCCAGCTGCGTTTCCAGGTCATCCATCACGGTGCTCAGGTTTTCCAATTCGTCGCCGGTGCGGATGTTCAGCCCGGAAAAGTGGTTCAGCGCCACGGGGCGGCTGTCCGTATGGTGCGCCCGGTCGTAGCTGTATTGGGTGGCGGCCTTCGCCAGTTTATTGATGGGCACCACCACCTGCCGCCGCATATTCCACGCCATCAGCGCGCTGAGCACGGCGGTCACCACCAGCAGCGTCACGCAGTAATTGATCAGGAACGACTGCCGGTCGCTCATCACCTTATCCATGGAGATATCAATGATGGCCGCGGAGAAGGTGCCGTCGTCCGAAACATAGATCGGGGAGCCGCCGGAGCTGAGCCAGCCGAAATCGGGCTCGTTGGTGATCACGGCCTCGTTCCCCCGCTGCAGCGAATCCGCCTGATCGTCCTCAATGGGCTCCCAGATGCCCGGCGCGCTGTAGAATTCGTCGTCCGCGTCGGTGCCGTCGGCCACATAGAGGCAGACATGCCGGGCCTTGTCGATCACCATGATGTAGGTGAACATGACGTCGTTCTTTTCCTTCACGGTGATCAGCGTGCTGCGAAGCCGCTGATAATCCTCATTGTCTTCAATGTCGGCAAACCGGCTGCGATAGGCCTCGCTCTCCTGGTCCTCCCGTTCCTCCTCCGTCGCCTCCAGATACCTTTCGTGGATCATCACGCTGTATTTTTCCACCACGTCCCGGTCCACCAGCGCCGCAGCCGTATTGGCCAGGTGGCTGGTATTGTTCAGATAATGGCTGTCCATCGTGTTTGAATAAACGGTATACCCGATCACAATGGCCGTGATCCCCAGCACAAAAGCGATCAGCAGGATCGAGAGCAGCGTCTTCCTGCTGATGGACCGCCGCATTTTCCGCTCTTTGGGCTGCAGTGCGGTTTCCGACATGGTGAATCCTCCCTTTTACAGGCGTATGATGACCGTGTTGAAGCCTTGGTAGTGCCGGTAGGAAAACTCTTTCACTTTCTTTTTGATGGCGCTGATGCCCAGGGCGGAAAAATCCACGTCCTCATCCGTGGCCGCGCCGTTCATTTCCATGGCCAGGGGATTGAACGAATCGGCGTTATCCCGGATATGCAGCTCCATGCTTCCGTCCTCCAGGGCGATCATGGTCAGCTGGATGAAGCCGTCTTCCTTGCCGCGGAAGCCGTTGTCCAGCGTGGCCACGCAGATTTCCTCCACGGCCATGGCGGCGATGTACTGCTGCTTGACCGGGGCGTCCCAGCGCTGGCAAAATTCCCCGATTTCCTCCGTGGTTTCGGTGATTTCCTCGCTCCTGGAAAAAATGGTCTTGCGGAAAACGCGTTCCCGCTGGAAAGGCGGCCGGCCGGAAAAGCACTTGCACAGCCCGAATATCGCCAGCGTCATCGCCTCCGACAGCACGAACAGCTTCCAGAACCGGTCCGGCGCAGAGAGCATGAAAATCAGCGCCAGCATCACGGGCAGCACGCCCCGCAGCGTGCTCAGCAGCAGCGTATCCTTTTCCGACTGCCGGGCTTCGTAATAATTCGCCAGCATGATGCCCACGCTGGACAGGGGGATGCTGACGGCGAAATACCTGAGCGCCTCCCGCCCGGCGGTAAGGATATTCTCCTCCGTCAGGCCGAAGAAACGGCAGATCAAATCGGGAAACAGAAAGACCGCCGCGGCCAGGATCAGGCTGGACGCCACCGCATAGCGCAGCGCGGTAGACAGCGCCAGGCGCATCCCGTCCTCGTTGTACTCTCCGTAGTACGTGCTGATGACCGGCAGCGCAGACTTCGCCGTGGCGTCGCACAGGTTCATTCTGAAGTAAGAAACGCTCAACACCACGTCCAGCACGGCGATCCCGATGCCGCCGATGCTGTCCAGCAGCAGGCGGTTGGCGATGAGCAGGAAAATCATGCTGTAGAGAAACTCCACCGACGAGGAAAGCCCCCTGACGAAGGAGGAGAACACGCTCCTGAAAGCCGGTTTCATGGGGCTGAATTTCAGCGCCCCTTTGCGGCGGCAGATCACCGCGACGGAAATGACCGTTCCCACCGTCTGCCCCGCCACCGTGGCGATGGCGGCGCCCGCGACATCCAGACGCAGCACCAGCACCAGCAGCACGTTCAGCGAAATATCCACCACATTGCCCGCGGTGAACGCCACACTGGCCTGCTTTTCCAGGTCGTCGTTCTTCATGTAGTAGTTCAGCAGGTAATTCAGGAACAGCATGGGCGTGCCCAGCAGCGTGATGCCCAGGTAAACGCGGCAGGCGTCATAGAGCGCTCCGTCCTCCGGCACGGTCCCCAGCAGCCCCAGCAGCGGCCGGAGCAGCAGATTGCCCAGAACCGCGAACACGGCCCCCGCGATCAGGCTGACGCAAAAAGTGCCCTGGAAATCCGCCAGCGCCTCCTCCCGCTTTCCCTGCGCCATCTGCTGGGAAAAGCGCACGCTCCCGCCGATCCCAAGGCCGTTCATGATCGCATTGAAGACCTGAACCACCGGCATGGACAGCGCGATGGCCGCCAATCCGATATACCCGACCCGGTTGCCCAGCACCAGCCCATCGGCCACGTCCCCGAGAGAAAGCACGATGGCAGAAACCAGCGCCGGGAAAAACTGGCGCCGGAACATCCTTCCGGAAAAGAATCGGTCGATGGTTTGCTGCCTCATTTCTTCCGAGCCTCGTTCATTCGTATCTGGCCGATGGGACGCATCAGCTGCTTCACCAGCCGGATGCCGGGGATCCCCAGGTCATCCTCGCCGTTCAGAATGGCATAGTGCTCGGGCAGTATGCGGGCCAACGCCTGGCGGGTATAGTCCTGCAAGCCGGAAATGCGCTCTGTGCTCTTGGAAAAAGCGATATCGAAGGAAGTTTCCGTCAGGGGAAATCCGGCGGAAATGGAAGCCGGCTCCCCATCCAGGTACACGATCACGCCCGTCAGATCCAGCGTCCGGCGGTGCTCCATCATCAGCTGGGAGGTGCCCCAGTCCATCAGCCCGTCCTCGCCGGGAAAACGGGCATGCCAGCGCCGCAGCACCTTTTCCATGTCGCTGTTGTTTTCCGCCGTCCAGGGCTCCACGCGCAGCTCGTGCTCGGCGCACAGGCGCTTCACGCCCTTGCGGATGCGGCGGTAGCCCTCCCCCGCCATGGTCAGGTAGGCCTGCCGGTCGTACAGGTATTCCGAATCCCCGTCCGCGGGAGCAAACTCAAACACGCCCGGAAACCGCTCTTCCAGAAACGCGATGTCCCCGTCCCGGGCATAGATCAGATCCAGCGGCTCTTCTTCCCGGAGCAGCTCCTCGATCCATCCGGCCCCCCGTTCCCTGTTTCCACAGGGAAAGTACCAGCAGTTGCCGGGCCTGGAGGTGCAGCGGACGATGTATGCATCCTCCTCCAGATGGATCGCCAATCCCATGTCACGCTGCCACAGAAACAGGGAGGCGAAGGAATGGGACTCGGACGGATGGCCGCACGCCGCGCGGATCGCATCGATCTGCAGCTTCTGTGCCAGCGTGATTTTTTCTGTCGTTATCATATAGGAAGGTTTTCTCCCTCGCAGAAAGCCGCCGGATGCCGCGGCTTATTCCCGGATGGTCAGGATATCCACAAAGCCCGTCACTTCAAAGATCTCCATGATTTCGGGCTTCACGTTGCAGATTTCCATTTCTCCCTGCTTCTTCATGGTTTTCTGGGCCGAAAGCAGCACGCGCAGGCCGGCGGAAGAAATGTAATCCAGCTTATCCAGGTCGAAGAGCAGTTCTGTGATCCCGTCCAGGGCAGTGCGCAGCTCATTCTCCAGCTGCGGGGAGGTGGAGGTGTCCAGGCGGCCCTCCAGAGCGATCGTGAGACTAGTGCCATTCTGATTCTTCAGGATATTCATGGTATGCTCCTTTTCTGTGTCGTTTTTTGCTTGCCCGGCGCCGGGCCTGCCGCCGGGAAACCCGGCAGGGCCCGTTTACGCCCAGGCACGAGGATCGTGGCTGTCCGGGGCGGAGGGCTTTACGCCTGTCTTTCCACGTCGCACACGGCGACAAAGCCCGTGAGGCTGAGGACCTCATAGATGTCGTCGGTGACGTTGATGATGCGTATCTCCCCCTGGCTGTACATGGTTTTCACCGCCTGCATCACCACCTTCAGCCCGGAACTGGAAATGTATTCGAGCCGGGAGCAATCCAGCGTCAAATCCCGGGTCCCGGCCAGCGCCTGATCCATTTCCTCGGCGAACTGCGGCGCCGCGAGGGTATCGATGCGGCCAATGGGGGTAACGGTGGTTTTGTCGCCGTCCCTTACAATCATGCTCATTCCTCCTCACCCCCGGAGCGCACGCCGGACCGGCGCGGTGCCGCCTGCATCCGGGCTCATCATGCCCCCGGGATATTTGGCCTTGAAGTCAGAAACTTCCATTTACTATTATACACAAAAATATACCTGCGTAAAGTTTTTTTTGCGTTTGCAGGCCGGAATACAAACGGAAAACACGAGGAACGCCCCTCCCACAGTCAGGGGGGAGGGGCGTATCCGGGCGCCGGGATCATTCCGCCGGGCCGTATTCGCACAGGGCGCCGAAATCGAAAGGCATGATGTGCAGGATCTCCACGGTCCCATCCAGCTTCTCATAAAGATAAATCAGCGCATAGAACGGCTGGGCGTCGGGCACCACCACCGTGGCCTGGGCCAGGAAGCAGTGGTTCGTTCCGGCCACCACCTGGGAGCCCAGGTAGGCTACGGGCACATAATTGACCCCCACCAGGCCTTCCATGCCCTGATCGAACAGGGCCTGCAATTCTTCCGTGATCTCCGGGGATTCGGAGGGGGCCCAGCCGCCGGACAGGGCCGGCGCTTCTTCCGCACAGGCGGCGCAGACCAGCAGCATCGCAACAAACGTCAGCGCAATCAGTTTCTTCATGATCAATTTCATCCTTTCACGCGCCGTTTTTTCCCGGCGCATTCATTGATACGAACGGGATCCGGATCTGTCAGGGGTTTTCTTCGCCGGGCTCGCTTTTTTTGGTTTCTTCAGCCCCCAGCCGCTGACGTTCCACCAGTTCGGCGAAAATACCGTTGCGGGCGATCAGGTCCTCATAGGTGCCGTCTTCGGCGATCTTGCCGCCGTCGATCACCAGGATGCGGTCGCAGTGCCGGATGGTGGACAGGCGGTGAGCGATAACGATGCGGGTGCACTTCATCTTGTCCAGGGCGTCGGAAACCTTTTTCTGGGTGATGTTGTCCAGGGCGGAGGTAGCCTCGTCGAAAATCAGGATCCGGGGCTTGGGCGCGATGGCCCGGGCGATCATCAGGCGCTGGCGCTGGCCGCCGGAAATGGTGCCGCCGCCTTCCTGCAGAAGCGTGTTCATGCCCATGGGCATATCCCGGATGTCCTCGGCGATCCCCGCGATCTCCGCCGCGTCCCAGGCGTCCTGCAGTTTCAGCGTGGGCGCGGAAATCACGATGTTTTCAAAAATGCTGCCGGAAAACAGGTGCCCGTCCTGCATCACCACGCCGATCTGCCGCCGCAGGGAGCGCAGGTCCAGCTGCTGCAGATCCTTCTTATCATAGTTGATCACGCCGCGGGAGGGCTTTTCAAACCCCAGCAGCAGCCGGACCAGCGTGGACTTTCCGCAGCCGCTCTTCCCCACGATGGCCACGTACTGCCGCGGCGGGATGCTCAGGTTGAAATCGTCGAACAGCGGCTTGCTTTCCGGATCGTATCCGAAGGTCACGTGGGCCATCTCGATGCTGCCGGACAGCCGGGTGACGGTCTCCTTGGTGGTGGAGGATTCCGGCGCCGCGGCCAGGAGGGGCTTGATCAGGTTGATGATGGGCTTGATGGAAGCGGCGGACAGCGCCACGGCCGCCAGGGAGGAAAACGCGGAGGAAATATAGCCGTAAGCCGTGTTGAAGGCGTAGTAGTCCGCCACGCTCACCTTGCTCCTGACCGCGATGAAATACATCACGGCGGTGCCGATCAGGGTGATGGCGGTGGTGAACACCTCGGACAGCTTGATGATGCCGGGAGGATTGAAGGTGAGCTCCGCGCTCTTGGAATAGGCCTGGGACCATTTGGCGAACGCCCGGTTTTCCGATCCGCTCAAACGGATCTTCTGGATGCCGGTGATCAGGGAATACACCAGGCCGCGCTCCTTGGCGGTATGCACCATTTTTTCCGCGTCGATGCGCATCTGCACCATGGCGGACAGCAGGCTGATGCCCAGCGTCAGCAGCGTCACGATCAGGCTGGGCCAGACCAGGCTTGGCGCGAAGGCGAAGATCTGCGTCAGATACACCAGGGAAAAGACGCCCGTGATCCCCGTGGAGAACAGCGAATCCACGATGGTGGTGCACAGGGAATCCATGTAGCTGATATATTGGTTCAGTTCGCCCGCGGAATAGGATTTGAAGAAGGACGCCGGCATGGACAGGATGCGCATCATGGTGGCCGCGCTGACGTTGATATTCAGCTTTTCACGGATCCTGGAGAGCACCATCGTTCTGATGATCATCAGGATGGCGCTGCCTATGGTGGCAAACAGCAGGAAAGACATAACGGCGTACAGCAGCTGCATGCTGCCGCTGAGCACCACGGTGCCCATCAGCACCTGGTTCAGCTTGGGCATCAGCATGCCCACCAGCGTGATGGCCAGGGCCGCCACGCCGAAGCTGACCAAGTCGCGCACGGTGAGGCAGCCCATCATATAGCGCAGCAGATCCTTGAGCGTCAGCTCCCGGGTGGGCAGCGGGCGGTAGAAGCACAGCGCCTCGCTGCTGATCCGCTTTTCTTCCTTGGCGTTGATCCGCACCCGGCCCCCGGTCCGGGGATCCACATACTCATAGCCGCCCATATTGGAGGGCAGCACGGTGATGACCGTGCCCTCGTCCTTCAGGGAAGTGATCATGGGCCCCATGGCGTCTCTGTGCCAGCCCTTGGTGAGGATGACCTCCCGGTACAGGATGCCGGTGGGCGAAAGAAGATAATCCAGCCGGTCCTGCAGCCCGCGGACGTTGGCGGGCACTTCCCTTTCCTTGAGGCCGAAGTATTTCAGCAGCCCGGAAACGGCGTCGCTCACGTCCTCCTGGTCCTGCAGGGTGCTGTGGATCTTCCGGCCGGTAATGGAACGGGCAATGCCTTCAAACGAGTCGCTCAGCAGTTCGCGCTCGTGCTTTTTCCGGAATTCTATCTGCTCGTCAAACCAACCCATAGTATTTCCCTCTTCTCCTTGGCCTTTTCGATCGTTATTCGCTGGTCACCAGCGCCGCGTACGCGCCGCCCTTGGCGTACAGCTCCTCGTGGGTGCCGCGTTCGATGATTTTGCCCTTGTCCATCACGATGATCTCGTCGCAGTTGCGGATGGTGGACAGGCGATGGGCGATGATGATGCAGGTGATGCCCCGGTCGTTGATGGAACGGATCACCTCATGCTCCGTTCGGGCGTCCAGGGCGGAGGTGGCCTCGTCCATGATGCAGATGGTGGGATCCTGGGAAAGCGCCCGGGCGATCTCCAGCCGCTGGCGCTGCCCGCCGGACAGGTCGCGCCCGCCGTCCAGCAGCTTATGGGAAAAGCCGCCCTCGCGGGTGACGATATCGTCGTAGATGCCGGCGTCCCGGGCCGCCAGGGTGACTTCAAAATCCTCGATGGAATCATCCCACATCTTGATGTTCTGGGAAATGGTGTCCTCAAAGAGGGTGATGTCCTGATCGATAACGCTGACGGAGCCCGTGAACACATTGCGGTCGATTTTTTCCAGGGGGATGCCGTCAAACGTGATCGTGCCGCTCCAGGGATGGTTGAGCCCGGAGATCAGCTTGGCCAGGGTGGATTTTCCGCAGCCCGTCCGCCCTACGAAGGCGATCTTCTGCCCGGGCTTCACCGTCATGGAAAAATCGGTGATCAGGGGCTTGCCCAGCCGGGAATAGCCGAAGGTGACGTTTTTGAGCTCGATGGCGCCGGAGAGCTTCTGATATTCTTCTTTCTTCTCCCGGGGAGAGAAGGAATCATCCTCTTTGTAGCTCATCACGTCGTCCACGCGCTCCATCTGGGTGATCATTTCCTGCATGGACTGGCCGGCGCTGATCATGGAAGAGGCGGGCGCCATGAAGGAGGACAGGAAGCTCTGGAAGGCCATCACCATGCCGATGGTGAACTGGCCCCGCACCACCAGCATCACCCCGAGCCCCAGCACCGCCAGATTCGCAATGTAGGAGATGAGGGCAGGCAATGAACCCAGAAAATAGTTCAGCCGGTTGAACCGGACGCCCTGGGTGTTCACGCTGGCCTGGTAGCCGGCCCAACGGCCGAAAAAGCCGTTCTCCGCGCCGCTGGACTTGATGGTTTCGATCATGCTGATGCCGGACATGGTGGCGGAGGAAAGCTTGGCGGAATCGCGCTGCTGGACGCGGGTGATGTTCACCCGCTTGGCCGTGACGACAGAGGATACGGCCAGGTTCAGCAATATGGCCCCGATGCCGATGAGCGACAGCAGCAGGCTGTAATGGATCATGACGATCAGATAGAACACCATCATCATCGCCTGGATCGCCAGGGGGGCGAAGATCTGCACCAGGGAATTGGAGATGGACGCATTGGTGGCCTGGCGGTCTGCGATATCCGCCGACATCCGCTGGCTGAAAAACTGCATGGGCAGCCGCAGCACCTTCCACAGATAGGAAGCGCTGCCGTAGGCGGACATCTTGCCCTCGATACGCAGGGAATAAACGGCGGAAATCCAGGTGACCACCACGCTGACGATGATCAGAAGCGAGAACAGGAGCATGAACGGCGTGAGCCATTCGGGGTTTTCGCCGGTAAGCAGCCGGTCCAGGAACGTACGGGAAAACGCCGGCTGGATCAGGCCGATCAGGGAAGAAACGGTGGTGGTGAGCACCACGAACGCCGCGGCGGCGCCGGCGCCCCTCAGGCGTTCCTTCGCATAGGAGAATACGGATTTGGGCTTGCCGGAGGGAACGAAATCCTCTCCCGGCTCAAAAGTAAGGCAGACGCCGGTGAATTCCCGGTCAAATTCCTCCCATTCCACGGTCACGCGGCCCCGGGCGGGGTCGTTGAGCACGGCGCGCTTGCCCTTGAAGCCGCAGAGCACCACAAAGTGGTTGAACCCCCAATGGATGATGCAGGGGAAGGGGCCTTCCTCCATCAGCGTATCCGGCTCGATCCGCCAGGCGTTGGCCTTCATGCCGTAGCTCCGGGCGGCCAGCATGATGTTTTTTGCGTTGGCCCCGTTCATGGACACGCCGCAGTCCACCCGGGCCTGCTCCAGGGGGATCCATTTGCGGTAATAATGCATGATCATGGTCAGCGACGCGGCGCCGCATTCCAGCGCTTCCATCTGCATGACCACGGGGACGCGCACCGCGCCCTTCGTCACCGGTTTGGGCACTTTCTTCTTATTAAACACGCCGCCACCTCCTCACTGCAGCAGCAGCGAGATGGGCTGCAGATCCTCCGTGACCACTTCGCCGGTGTAGACGCCCGCTTCCAGATCCGTGATCACCGGCACTTCCACCACCGGGTCGCCCACGCTTAAGTTTCCGCTGAGCAGCACCCGGGGGGAGATCTCCTCCGACACGATGATCACGTCATGTTGACCGTCGGTCTTCAGCGGATAATCGGCGCCTTCCACCCGGATGACGCCCCGGGAAAGCACCTTGTCCACCATGTCGTAGCCCACATAGACGGTTTTCTTTTCCGGGCTGACGGAAACGGCGAATTCCTCCGTGGTGCGGATATGCCCGAAAATCCCCCACAGGATGCCGCCCACCAGCAGCGCGATCACCGCCGCCAATACCAGCCAGATCCCCGGAGACGTGACCCGCAGGTAGTCGTTCAGCGACTCCGGCGATTCCACGGCCTCCAGGCTTTTCTCACGGAACAGTTTGGTCTTCGGTTGTTGTTCAGACATGGCGAAGTGCTCCTCTCGTTGGTTTCCGCTTCAGGACCGCCGTCGGATCAGGGGCCGGCCTGTTTTTCCGCCCGGCCCTGCCTGCGCGCCCGGCGGCATGCTCCCGCGCCGCGTGGGATGCGATCCGTTTTTTGAAAACGGCGCGGCCCCCGATCCCCTTCCGCCGGGGATCGTCCAGGGGGGCGGCGGACAAATTTGTTAACAGATTCACGTCAGTGCATATTTTATCATATTTTTTTTGCGGACGCCACCCTTTGCAGAAAATTTTTTCCATTTTAACGGGGAAAAAACCCCGAAAATACACAAAATTGTTTTGACAAGATTCCCGTTTGCCCGTATAATGTTATGTGGGTTTTTTTGCGACCCAAAAAATGGTTCCGCATACGCCGGCACAGAAAAATGCCGATCGAATAACGGGGAGTTGACCGATGTCCATGAACAAGCAGCCCACCGCCAACGACAGACAGGCAGTCAGCATCGATCTGATCAAACTGGCCAAGTTTCTTCTGAAATACTGCTGGCTGATCCTGCTTTGCGCCGCCGTCGGATTCTGTTTCATGCAATGGCGCAGCTCAAGGGTCAAAGTGGCTGATACCTATACGGCTGCGGGCACGATGTACGTATACAATTCAAATCCGAATATGATCAATTACGGCTACGCCAGCACTTCGGATATCAAAAGCGCCGTTACGCTGCTGGACACCTACATGGAAGTGGTGAAAAGCAACAAAGTGCTGGATGTGGTCGCGGAGCGGCTGGCGCCGGATTACCCGACGATCACGCCGGGCCAGATCAGGGCGACCCTGTCCATGGCTTCGGTCAATGAAACCGGCGTGGTGAGCGTCCGCTGCACCACCACCGATCCGCAGCAGTCCGCGGACATCTGCAACGCCGTCATGGACGTGGCGCCGGCGGAGATCATCCGCGTGGTGGGCGCCGGCAGCATCGAGATCATCGACTACGCCACGGTCCCCACGGCGCCCAACGGCTATTCCCCCGCCAGGAAAAACATGATCGGGGCCTTGGTCGGCGCGGCGGCGGCGGCAGCGGTGCTGGTCCTGTTTTTCCTGCTGGATTCCAAGGTCCGGGACGCCTCGGAAATAGAGGAGCGCTATACCCTTCCCGTCCTCTCCTCGATCCTTCGGGAAAAGAAGGAGAGCCGGGATCCCAGCGAGTTCCGCCTGACAGGCGACAGCCCCATGGATCAGCTGGAGGGGTACGCCAAGCTGCGGATGAACCTGATGTACACCCTGGTAGCAAAAGAAAGTCATTCCGTAATGATCACCAGCGCCATTTCCGGCGAAGGAAAATCCACCATCGCCGCCAATCTGGCCATCTCCATCGCCATGAGCGGCAAGCGGGTGCTTCTGGTGGACGCCGATATGCGGCGCGCCTGCCAGCGCCGGATCTTCCATTACAGCGGGAAAAACCCGGGCCTTTCCGACGTGCTGGTAGGCAGCTGCCCCTGGCAGAACGCCCTGATCAGCACCGATCTACAGGAGCTGGAGATCCTGCCGGCGGGCACGGTGCCGCCGAATCCCACGGAAATGCTGGATTCCCCCGCCATGCACGCCCTTCTCCCGCAGCTGGAGCAGTCCTACGACATGGTGATCCTGGACGCGCCCCCCGTGAACGTCGTCAGCGACGCTTTCGCCCTGGCTTCCAGTATTTCCGGCAGCCTGTTCGTGGTCCGGCAGAAATATACGGACCACCGGGACATCCGCAAGGCGCTGCGCCAGGCGGAATTGGGCGGGCTGGAGCTGCTGGGCTTCGTTTTCTACGGAGAAAAGCTGGAACATGGCAGCAGCAGAAAATATTACGATCAGTATTATCACAAGTACGACACCCGGAGAAAAAAAGACGCGCATCGGCCTGAACGGGATTCGGAAAAGGAGTGAGAAAAAGTTGAAACGCACGCAAAAATGGCTCGGCCTGCTGCTGGTTCTCTTATTGGCGGCAGCCACCGTCCCCGCCGCCAACGCCCAGGGCGATCCGGCGCTGTCCATTCCGGCTTTCACGGAAACGGACTGCGTCTGGGATGAAAGCGGCAATCTGATCAGCGAAACGGCCCACGGTCCGGACGGCGCGCCGGCACTGAACAGCCGCGGGTTCGCCCGGGCCGAATACGCCTGGGATGAGCACAATAATCTGCTGACGGAAGCGTACTTCGGCCTGAACGGCGAACCGGTCGCCGCGGACGGCGGTTACGCCCGGGCCGAATATACCTACGGACGGCAGGCGAACGGCCGCAGCTATGTGCTCACCGAGGACCGCTATGCTCCGGACGGCAGCCGCGCCCAGATCCCCGGCAGCTACAGCTTCCGGCGGGACGCCTGGGACGGCGAGCAGATCCTCTCCAGCGAGTATTTCGACGCGGACGGCGCTCTGGTGCGGCCTGTGGGCGGATACGCCCAGATCCTGTATGACGTGGCGCTGGAGGAGGATACGAAAACCGTCACCAAGCGCTATCTGGACGCCGACGGCTCTCCCCTGCTGGGCACGGAGGGCGGCGCCACGGTGGTTTCCGTGTACACCGCCAACACCGCCAGGCCCCTGAATGAGGAAGTGGAGGAAAGCTTCCAGGGCATGCAGACGGATCCCGGCACCCGCAGGGACGGCACGGCCAAAAAATGGAAGCTCCAGTCCACGGAAATCTTCTCCCTGGACGGCGGCAAAGCCCTGGGGGCGAAGCACTGGCACCGCATGGTCAATACCTATGATGAGCGGGACAACCTGATCCGGGTGGACTATACCGGCACGGAAGGCGAGCCCATCATCGCCGGCACGGGCTACGCCTCCCTCACCAACGCGTACGATGAACTGGACCGCGTGGTGGAAACCGAATACCTGGGCAAGGAAGGCCAGCTGATCAAAATGATCAACGGCTACGCCAAGCTGACCTACGAGTATTACGGCGAATCGGACAAAATCCATTATATCCGTTATTTCGGCGCGGACGGAAGCCGCACGATGACCACCACCGGCATTTCCATGGAAGAAAGGGAATATGACGGCGAGGATTTCGATTATCGGGAAACCTTCTATGACGTGCTGGACGAATACACCATGTCCAACGGCGGTTTCGCCCGCCATGACGTGCTGTATCACCGCGATCGGGGATACGACGACGACGGCAACGAGCTGTGGATCGTCAATCCCACCGCCGTGGAGCGGGAGCGCTTCTTCGGCACGGACCTGGAGCTGATCCAGCTCAAGGCCGGGTACGCCGGCATCGTGAACGAATACAACGAATCCAATCAGGTGGTGCGCACGGCGTACATGGGCAGCCAATGGCAGCCGGTCCGGAACGATGAAAGGCAGCTGTCCTCCATCACCTATCGCTATCAGGGCACCGATCCCAAAGAGCCCGCCGTGTACGAGGCCTATTTTGACCTGGACGGCCTGCCCTGCGAATCCCTGAACGGCGCCTATGCCCGGAGCATGGTGTACGGCGGCCCCATGCAGAACCTGCTGCTGGAGGAAGCCTTCTTCACCGCCGACGGGGAAAAGGACACCAACGTGGTCAACGGCGCCCATCGGGTGGTATACACCTTCAACGGCGATCTGCTGCAGACCTCCGCGCGGTACTTTGACAAGGACGGCAATCCTTCCGCCGACCGCCAGGGCATGGCGGCCATGCTGCGGGAATACAACCGGGACGGCAGCCTCCTGTGGCAGGCCACCTTCGGCACCGACGGCCAGCTGATCTCCACCGGCGGTCAGGGCGCCGTCCAGGTGCATACCTACGATTATTCCAGCCATCACACCGGTGAAAAATACTACGGCGCCGACGGCACGCCGCTGACCCAGGCGGTGGGCTACGCCTCCGTCACCTACGAATACGACAGCCACGGCAACATCACCGTCATCAATTATTTCAACGCGGAAGACGGCCCCGCCCTGGTATCGGGCCGCGCCCGGATCGAGCGGGAATACGACGATCAGCACCACATGCTCTACGAAGCGAACTTCGGCAGCGACCTGCAGCCGGTGCTGGTCCGGGAAGGCTATTCCGCGCGGCGTTTCGCCTATGATCCGGTGCTGGGCATCACCACCAAAGTGGAATATCTGGGCGCCGACGGCGCTCCGGTGCTGCTTTCCACGGGCTACGCCTCCTATGAGCTTCAGTACGATTCCCACGGGAACCTGCTGCGCCGCGCCTATTACGACGAAGCGGGCCAGCCCGTGGCGCCGCCTTCCGTAGGGTACGCCTGGTTTGAAAGGAAATGCGATATCCACGACCGGGTGCTGGAGGAAGCGCGCTACGGCGCGGACGGCAGCCTGATCGTGAACCCCGACAAATACGCCGTCATGACCACGGTGTATGACGATGAAAACAATACGGAAACCCTGACTTACCTGGACGCGGACCGGAAGCCGGTGGATACCGCGTTCGGCTACGCCAGCCTGGCGACCGCTTACGATCACCGGGGCAACGTGCAGAGCAAAAGCTATTTCGGCGCCGACGGGCAGCCCGTGGCCATTCCGGACGGCTATCACCAGGCCGTATTCACCTGGGATGAGGAAGGGCGCATGCTGGCCGAATCCTACAAAGACGTGAACGGCGCGCCGGCGGAATGCCCCAACGGCTACGCTTCCTTCCAGAGAGAATACGATCTGCGGGGCAATCTGGTCCGCGAGGTGTATTACGGCGCGGACGGGCAGATCACGAAGGTCAGCGCCGGCGCCGCGGAGATCCGGCGGGAATACGACAGTGAAGACCGCCTGCTCAGCGAACGGTATTTCGACGAAACCGGGACTCCTTACAAGCTCCGGGGCGATTACGCCGCCGTGGAATATGTCTACGACGGCCACGGCGATATCCTGAAGGAAGCGTACTTCGGCGTGAACGGAGAGCCGGTAGTCTCCTCCAAGGGATACGCCCTGAAGGAATGCGCCTATGACGACGCCGGGCACCTGCTCTCCGAGGAATACTCCGACGGCATGGGCACCCTGATCGTGCAGTCGAAGGGCTACGCCCGCAAGCTGCAGACCTGGAGCCCCACGGGCTTCCTGACCAGCGAAGCCTACTTCGGCGAGGATGGCAACCCCATCCTGCAGGAAGGCCGTTACAGCTACAAGACCTACCTGCGGGACGCCAACGGCCTGTGCACCGAGGAGCAGTGGTACTACTCCCAGGGCAATCCCACCCAGATGCCGGGGGGCTATGACCGCATCACCCACGAATACGACGCGGCGGGCCGCTGCATCCGTTCGGTGTGGTATTTCAGCGGCGAGATCGTCATGACCGAGGACGGGTACGCCGCCGCGGATTACGAATACGACGCCCGCGGCCGCCTGACCAAGGAAAGCTATCTGGATGACAAGATGGACCGCGTGATGGTCCACAAGGGCTATTCCGCCATCGCCCGGGTTTACGACAACGCCGGGAATACCCTGCAGGTCCGGTATCTGGACGATCAGGACAATCTGGTGCGTCTGCCCGAGGGCTTTAGCGTCTGGCAGCGGGAATACGACCAGTACAATCACGTGATCCTGGAGCAGTACCTGGACGAAAACGAGCGCATCGCCTCCCTGACGAACCGCACCGTCGCCTCCCGCCGGTACTACGACGCCCGGGGCAACCTGGTCCGGGTGGAAAACCTGAACGCCGGCATGCAGGCGGTGGAAACCCAGTTCGGCTACGCCAGCATCGCCTACGGCTACGACGCCCAGGACCGCAGGATCAGCGAGGATTATCTGGATGCCAGCGGCCTCAACACCATGATCTCCGCCGGCTATTCCGGCATCCGCTACGAATACAGCGATCAGGGCAAGGTCTGGCGCACCACCTACGTGGACACGTACAACCAGCCCACCCTGTTCAAGGACGGCTACGCCGCCGTGCAGTACCTGTACGACGACAACCAGTATCTGAAGAGCATCGTCTATCTGGACGACAAATACGACCGCACCTACATCAGCGCCGGGTATTCCGCCATCCTGCGCACCGTGGATAAGAACGGCGACGTGCTGACGGAAACCTACCTGGACAGCGAGGATTCCCCCGTGCCCTGCTCCGCCGGCTACGCCGCCATGCGCAACACCTGGGACGACCGCCAGCGCCTGGTAAAGCGGCAGTATCTGGATGCGGAAGGCCAGCCCATGACCCTGAGCGGCGGCTACAGCGCCATCGGCTACGTCTATGACAACAGCGACAACGTCACCCGCCAGACCTACTACAACACCAAGGGCGCCCAGGTCTGGGGGCCGTACGGCTACAGCGAGATCCTTTACAAATACGACGCCCGGAACAACTGCATCGAGGAAAAGCTCCTGAACGTCCAGGGCCAGCCCGCCGTTCACACCCAGGGCCGCTATTCCTCCCTCACCCGGGAGGTAGACCCGGACGGCCGCGTCCTCTCCGTTAAGTATTTCGACATTTCGGGCAATCCGGTGGCTTACGCCAACAGCTACGCGGAGATCCGCTACACCTACGACCTGGCGGGCCGCGAAACCTCCCGGAGCTTCTACGACCGGGCCGGCAACCCCACCGTGAACCTGCAGAGATACGCCAAGAAGACCACCGAGTACAACCCCCTGGGCAATGTGACGAGGGAAGCGTACTACGACGTGGACGGCAATCTGACGGACACGACGATGAATTACGCCGTGGCCGAGTACACCTACGACGATCTGGGCAACCTCACGTCCGAAAGGTATCTGGACGCCCAGTTCCTGGGCGTCACGCCGGAAGGCGCGCAGTACGCCTACGCTCTGATGGATTACGACGAGGAGGGCCGCCTGGTCAGCGAGGAATACTACGATGAATACGACCGCCTCGCGCCCAGCCGGGAAGGCTACGCCGCCCATTACATCTCCTACGCCGAAAGCGGCCGGGTGGCGGAGGAATCCTACATCGACACCAGCCGCCAGCCCATGGTGGTCGGCAGCTTCAGCCGCCGCGTACTGGTCTCCGAGGATGAAGACGCCCGCACCTACGTGATGCGGATCATGGACGAAACGCTGCCGGAGGACGCCTACACCTGCTCCCTGCAGACCTTCGATCATTACGACCACGCCATCGTCTTCCGCTATCTGGACGGCCAGAACAATCCGGCCATCGGCCCCGAGGGCTGCAGCATGGTGGAAAAGGAATACACCAGCCGCGGCCAGGTGTCCCTGGAGAAATACTTTGACGCGGAGGGCAATCCCTGCGCCGTGGACGGCGTGTACGGCGTGCGCAGGGAGTATTCTCCCTTCGCCAAGCTGGAAAAGGAAACCTGGCTGGACCGGGATGGCAATCCCGCCGTCACGAAGGACGGTTTCGCCGCCAAGCTGTACGATTATGACCTGAGCAACTCCCAGCGGGTGGAAAAATACTTCTGCTACTACCTGGATCTCAACGGCGGGCGCTGCGCCGCCAGCAACGGCGCCTGGGGCATCAGCACCCTCTACTACCCCGCCACCCGGGTGCACGAGGTGACCTTCCTGAACGCGGAAGGCGATCCCGTGACCACCACGGACGGCTACGCCATCCTGGAATACGAAAACGACGACTATGGCAACGTGGTCTGGGAAGGCTATTACGACAGCTATCACGCCCCGATCAACTGCGCTGCAGGCTATTCCAGCGTGGAGCGCAGCTTCGACGGCGAGGGCAGGCTGATCTCCGAAAGGTATCTGGACCGTTACAACAAGCTGACCAACAACGTAGACGGCGTGGCGGGCTGGAACGGCTACTACACGCCGGACGGCGAGCTGATCATCAACAACCGGTACGATCAGGACCGCAAAACCGTGCCGGCGGACAATCAGTAAAAGGAGGCCGCGACCATGAAAGAATCGAGCAACCGCAAACCGCGTTCCCTGCGCGTCCTGTTCAGGCTCATCGCCCTGGCGCTCGTCCTGTGCCTCCTGCCTGCGTTTGCCGCGGCGGAGAGCGCGGAGGAAGAAGCCGGGGAATGGGTGGAATTCCTGCTGATCTGCAACGAAGGCATGAATAACGACAAGGGCAACGCGGGCAACACCCTCATGGTAGTGTCCATGAACCCCGAAAAAGGCAAGATCCGGCTGCTGATGTTCACGTGGGATACCTTCATCGAATACGAGGGCTACGACGTGCCCCAGAAGCTGGATATGCCCTACCGCAACAACGGCCCCGAGGGAGCCATGAAGGTGTTCAACGCCAACTTCGGCACCAACATTCAGCACTACATGTCCCTGAACTACCTGAACCTGGCCAGCATGATCGACGATTACGGCGGGGTGGACGTGGATATTTCCCGGGCGGAGCGCAACGCCCTCAACGGCATGGTGGGCTCCAAGAAGAACCAGCTGCTGGCCCAGGTGGACAGCGGGCTGCTGACCCAGGCCATGGTGGACATGCTGGCGGACGAGTATTACCTCACCGAGTTCGGCCCCGGCACCCATCTGAACGGCCTGCAGGCCGTGGGCTATGGCTGGCTGCAGTACGATTCGGTCTACAACTGCTGCGGGCGCGAAGCGAAGGTCATTGCCAGCATGTTTGAGAACTGCAGCAACACCATCTCCAAGAAGATCGCCTTCTATACCGACGCATCGGGCTTCCCGGAGAAGCTGAACGGCCGCCGGGCGGTCAATCTGGACAATATGACCCAGAGCGACTACGAATTCATCCGCGCGCAGCTGGCGCCGATCTTCCAGAAATCCTACAATAACCTGCCCGAAGACGTGATCCGCTCCATCACCGTCTCGCTGGCCAGGGTGGCGTACGAAGCCTCCCGCCAGGGCGCGGACATTTTCGATGAGGATCACGTGAAATTCAAGGTCCTCCCCCTGGAGGCCACCCAGGAATACGACATTATCGCCGGCGCGAAGGGCCATATCGTGGACAAAGAGGCCAATTCCAAGGCCATCCGCGAATTCCTCTTACAGGACGACGATAACTGACGGCCCCGTCCGGGGCGCTGCTCCCCGGCCTGTACGGCGCATCATCCGGCGTCGGCCAGGCCGGGGCTTTTGTATCAATCAGCCGGTTTTTTGCCCGATATTGCTTGACAGCGCTCTTTTTCTCCCATATAATGACATTTGTGGAGGTGGCTGGACCAACGTGAGCAAGCCCATTCCGTCCGTCCGTGTGCTGCCGACGGAGCAGTATTTTTCCCTGGTCCGTCAGCAGCTGGCTGAAACGGGCCAGGCCTTCGTCCGCGTCACGGGCGTCAGCATGCAGCCGCTGCTGCGCCATTTGCGGGACGGGGTGGTGCTGGGGCCTCCACAGCGCCTCCGCAGGGGGGACATCGTGCTTTTCGACCGGCTGAACGGGCGCTACGCGCTGCACCGCGTCATCCGGGTCGGGAAGAACGGGTTCACCATGGCGGGCGACAATCAATGGCACGTGGAAAAGGATCTGCCCTTCGGCCAGGTAGTGGGCGTGGCCGTCGCCCTGGAACGGAAGGGCCGCCGGATCCCCTGCGAAAACTTTTTCCTGAAAATGTATTCCCAGGCGGTGACAGCCCTCACATTTCCGCGTATATACTTACGAAAAGCAGCGGGAAAGCTATTCAGGCTGTTCCGCCGACAGCCCGGGAAAGGAGCGCGCGCATGAAGATCAAGCCGGGATACATCCTGCGGGAAGTCATGGACATTTTCGTGATCATCGGGGTGGGCAGCGAGGCCTACTCGCCCAACGAGATCCTCAGCCTGAATGAAACCGGCGCGTTCCTCTGGCGCATCCTGGAAAAGGGCGCGGAAAAGCCGGAGCTGGCGGCGGCCCTGCAGCGGGAATACGATACCGATCCGCAAACCGCGGAAAGGGACGTGGACGTTTTCCTGGAGATGCTGCGGGGAAAGGCGCTGATCGACGGATGATCCAGAAGCAGTGGGATCTGAACAAGGTCACAGACCGGATCCAGCTGCAGGCCATCCGGCAGCGCAGGCCGCTTTCCTGCACCATGGAGCTCACCTACCGCTGCAATTTTCATTGCCGCATGTGCTACGTCCGCATGACGGACGCCCAGGCCGCGCCCTACGGCCGGCTGCGCACGGTGGACGAATGGCTGGATATGGCCCGGCAGATGCGGGACGCGGGCGTGCTGTACCTGACCCTCACCGGCGGGGAATGCACCCAGTATCCGGGGTTCGAGGAGCTGTACGGGCAGCTTTCGCAGCTGGGCTTCCGCATCAGCATCATGAGCAACGCCGGCGCGTACACCGATTCCGTTCGGGACGTATTCCGCCGCTATCCCCCCGTCAGCGTGGGCATCACCCTCTACGGCGGCAGCAAGGAAACCTACGCCGCCGTCACCGGCGATCCCGAAGGCCTGGACAGGGCGGTGGAGAACATCCGCTTTTTCCGGTCCATCCGGGTGCCTGTGGGCTTGAATTTCACCATGATCCGGCAGAACGTGCTGGATTATCCCCTGGTGGGCAGGCTGTGCCGGGACCTCGGCTGCTCCTGGACGCTGATCACCGACATCAACGGCCACCGGCACGACGTTTCCATGTCGGACGCGCTGCAATGCCGCCTCTCCCCCGCCCAACGGGCCTGCGTGGCCTGCCACCCGCCGGAGGAAGCGGCCCTGGCCATGGAAAACGCCAAGGAGCTGGAAAAGGCGCTGGCCGGCTTCCAAATGCCCCAGGCGCCCGCGGAAGCGCCGCCGCCTGAGCCGGACGCCTGCATCGGAGCTTCATCCGGCTGCGCCATCTACTGGAACGGGGAAATGAACACCTGCATTTCCTTGAACGGGCGCGGCAACGCGCACCCCTTTGAAACGGGCTTCGAGGCTGCCTGGGCGCAGCTGAAAGCCCAACAGGACGAGACCTTTCGCCGCCCTGCAGCCTGCCAGGCGTGCGGCATGCAGGAAGACTGCCTGCACAACTGTGCCGGCCGGCGGTTTGAAGGTACGGGCTCCCCGCACGGGCCCGACCCATACACCTGTCAGTACACGTATCTGCTGCGGCTGTACAAGGCCCGGCGAAACGGCGCTGACATCCCCCCTTCCCCCACCTGCGTCTGAGGCCCGAAGCCCGGCGCGACCCAAGAAAAGGAGAGATTCCCATGAAAAAGTACGAAGCCCCGGAACTGTTCGTCGACACCTTCGCCGCGGATACCATGATTGCGTCTGGTGGCGGCGGCGGCGGCCCCAAGAATGACAATGCCGGCAACAACCAGAATTGCTGGGGTGAAAACTGTATACCCGGTGCCGTAGAAGACGGACAAAACGCCTGCCTTGGGGGCGTATACAGTCACGGTTGCTAATAAAACTGGAATGTTTTCATTCGGGCAGGTTGCTGTTCAATTTACGGGAAGCGAAAACTTTAGCGCTTTACTCAGGCCATCTTTTCAGAAGTATGGAAAAAACACGGGCGATTTGCCGATCACTGTGGTTTTGAATATTGAAAAAAAGCCACTTTTGTTTGGTGTACCCGGTTTCTCTGGTTGGAGTTCAGTAAGCGAGGGAAACCAACGACAGGTCGTTTATTCCGATGAAAAGAAAGCTGTTTTTTCCCTTCAATATGGAATGAAGGACTACAGCGTAAGCGTTCTCGTTGATCCCAACTCGCAAACCTCTGTTCAGGCTGCAGCTCAATTCGGTCTGATGGTTGCATTGTACAAGGACTGCATTGGGCTCCATGGCGTGACGCTGCTTTGTGGAAATGAGGTTGTAATCCTCTCCGCGCCCAGCGGCACAGGAAAAACCACTTTAGCGCATCTGCTGGAAACATACTGCGGTGCCAGTGTGATCAACGGCGATTTTGCCTTGCTGACCCCAACAGAAAACGGCGTGATCTTTGAGCCGACCCCCTTCTGCGGCTCGTCCGGCAGATGCCTGAATCATCGGGTGCGGGTCAACCGGGTGGTATTCCTGGAACAGGGAAAAACCAACGAATGGCGGAAGCTGGAAGAAAGGGAAGCCCTCATCCGGTTCATGAACAATGCGTTTGTTCCCACCTGGGACGGCGGGATGCAGCAGGCCGTGCAGGAAAACATTCTGAAATGCATCTCCACGCTGAAGGTCAATTTGTTTTCCTTCGCCCCCACGCGGGAAGCAGCAGAAATGTTTCTCAATCAATTATGTCCCCAATGAAGAGCGATCTTCAATAAAAAATAGGAGGAGAAAAACTATGGCAGAATTTGACTTCAAAGTACCTACCAGCAAGGAAGAAATGGAAGAGCTGCGCAAGACCCTGCGCGAAGAAATCTCCGATGAGGCCCTGGACAACGTCGTCGGCGGCAATGATGACCTGAAGGGCAAGAGCACCACAATCTGGACCTGCCCCTTCTGCGGTGCAGCAGTCAAGTGCAAACAGATGCAGGACGCTGCCAAGCACATGACCAAGTGCCCCAACAACCCCTATAAGTAATCCTTCCGAACCGACCCTTCCGCCTGGCAGGCCCCCTGCCAGGCCTGTTTCTATGGAGGTGTTTTCCCCATGAAAAAAGGCCTGAAAATCCTCTGCCTGATCGTGGCGCTGATCGCGGTGTTCCTGCTGGGATGGCGGCTGATGCCCCGGGTGTGGCCCGGCATCAAGGAGGCTATCGTTTATCCGGTCTTCCCCCAGATGCGGCCCGCCGCGGCCCCGGCCCCCACCCAGGAGCCGTATGTGCCCAAGAGCAGCGCGGCCTTCGGCGACCCCGTGGGCGAAACCGACAGCCTGATCTATTATTTCTATAAGGATTACTGCCCCTGGTGCCGCGAATTGGAGCCCCTCACCGCGGGCCTGCCCCGGCAGATCATCCTGCCCGACGGCACGGCAAGCGCGGTGAAGCTGGTGTGCCTCAACAAGGTGGAGGAGCCCATGCTGCAGGTGATCACCGATTACTACGAAAAGTACGAAATCCCGGAGGAGCAGCAGTACGTGCCCGCCATGGTGATCGGGGATAAATACCTGTTCGCCGGCGAGGAGATCGTGCCCGGGCTGCTGGAAGCCCTGACTGCCGGCGACGGATTGAAAACCCCGCTGCTGGACGGGAACGAACGGGTAAAATAATCATCCTGATGATCAAGAGCACAAAAAAAGCATGAGCAATTTCGCAAAAGTAAAACAAATCTTCAAAAGCCACGCCCTCCGCGCCATTTACCGCTGGAGCCGGCCGGTGCATAAGGCGCTGCTGCTGATCTGCCTGATGAGCGTGGTGGGGTCGCTCACGTCCCTGGGGCTGACGATGGTGACAAAAAGCCTCATCGACGGGGCCACCGGATCGGACGAAGCCGCGCTGTGGAAATACGGCGCGCTGCTGGTGGCGCTGATCGCGTTTTCCCGGCTGCTTTCGGTGCTGGGCTCGGTGGTGCGCATCCGGGCCAACACCCGGCTGCAGCAGCACATGCAGTCCATGGTGACTTCCTCCATCCTGGGCAAGGAATACGCCAGCCTGAAGGGCTTTCACAGCGGCGAACTGGTCAACCGCGTGTTTTCCGACGTGAGCGTGGTCAAGGGCGGCGTGATGGGCCTGCTGCCCAGCATGCTGAGCACCTTCGTCAGCTTCGTGGGCGCCGCGGTGATCCTGATTTCCATGGACTGGCGCTTCCTGCCGGTGCTGATCCTGGCGGCGGTGCTGGGCTCCGGGCTGATGCTGGCCTTCCGCAACCCCATGAAGCGCCGGCACAAGCGCATGCAGGAGGCCGAAGACGCCCTGCACGCCTCCACCCAGGAGACCCTGGAAAACATCCGGGTGGTCAAGGCCAGCGTGTCCGAGGACCGGGCCATCTCCGCCATGGAGGAGCGCCGGGAGCACCTGCGCTCCGAGCAGCTCCGCAACGCCCGGCTGTCCATCTGGATGAACCAGGGCATGGGCAGCATGTTCGACGTGTCCTGGCTGATCTGCAACCTGTGGGGGTGCGTGAAGATCTTCCACCATACAGGCTTCACCTACGGCTCCCTGGCCGCGCTGATCCAGCTGGTGGGCCGCATCCAGGCCCCCATCGCCAACGCGGTCAACCTGGTTTCCCAGGCCTACGGGGTGGTGGCGTCGGCCGAAAGGCTGCTGGACGTGGTGGGCCTGCCCGACGAGGACGAGGGCACGCAGCTGGCCGCCTTCGATTCCATCCGCCTGGAGGACGTGAGCTTTAGATACGAGGACGCAAACGAGGACGTGCTGCTGGGCGTCAGCGGCGTGATCCGCCGGGGGGACTTCGTGGCCCTCACCGGAATCAGCGGCGGCGGCAAAACCAGCCTGTTCCAGCTGCTGCTGGGCATCTACAAGCCCACCGGCGGCAGGGTGCTTTTCACCCTGGGGGATCAATGCTGCCCCGCCGCCCGGGGCACCCGTGGGCTGTTTGCCTACGTACCCCAGGGGAACACCCTGTTTTCCGGCACGCTGCGGGATAACCTGACCATGTTCACCGATCAGGCCTCGGACGCGGAGATCCGCCAGGCCATCCACGCCGCGTGCCTGGATGCGCTGGTGGACGAAATCGGCCTGGACGCCATGCTGGGCGAAAGGGGCATCGGCCTTTCCGAAGGCCAGGCCCAGCGGGTGGCCGTGGCCCGGGCGCTGCTGTCAAAAGCGCCCATCCTGCTGCTGGATGAATCCACCAGCGCCCTGGACGAACAAACCGAAGCGCAGCTGCTGCAGAATATTTCCGCCATGCGGGACAAGACCTGCATCATCGTGACCCATCGCCGGGCCGCCCTGGCGATCTGCGATTACACGCTGCACATTTCATCCGGCCGCATGACCCGGATCGAGGGAACGGAACAGTGAAAACATTCATCATCGGCGATATCCACGGCATGAACGGCACCCTGCAGGCCATGCTGGACAAGCTGCAGCCGGACGAGCAGACGGACCGGCTGGTGCTGCTGGGCGATCTGTTCGACCGCGGGCCGGAATCCTGGGAGGTGTTTCAAACGGTCCGGTCGCTGGCCGTTTCCTTCGGCCAGCGCTTCGTGCTGCTCCTGGGCAACCACGAGGATTATCTGCTCCAGCCCAAGCTGACGCTGTCCCAGCGCATGGTGTGGGACCGGGTGGGCCGGGGCGCCACGGCCCAGTCCTTCGCCCGCCACGGCGCCCGGATGAAGGACGCCGTGCCCTGGCTGACGGAGCACTGCCGTTTGTTCTGGCGGGGCGAGGGAATCCAGTGCGTCCACGCCGGGCTGCTGGTGGACCCCATCGAAGCGAACGACCGCGCGGTCCTGATCCACGACCACGGCATCACGATGCAAAACCGGTATGCCGGGCCTCTCACCGTGGTGGGCCACATCGCCCTGGACGCGCCCACCTACTTTGCCGGAGACAGGGAGAATTACCGCAAGCTGCCCTTGGGTGAGACGGCGCCTCTGCCCGAAAACGGCATCATCTGCATCGATACGGGTTGCGGCAAGGGCGGCAGCCTCACCGCCATGGCGGTGGAAAACGGCAGTTTTCTCCTGAGATCCGCAAGATAATGAAAAAAGCAGCGCGAATCCTGTCCGGCTGTGGACAATCCCCTCCGGGCTGTGGTAAAATATGCCCGAAAGACGATCCGCCGATCTGAATCCACGCCCCGCATTTATTGGACTGATCCGTCCGGATTCGCTGCCATCTTTCCGTCGCATCCGTATATACCATCGGATGATGCAACGAAGGAAGGAAAGGAGGAGCAAGATTTGGAAGAAATAGTCAGCTTACTGTTCGATTTTCAGGCTTATGAAAAGAACGAAGAATTGCAGTCGGTGATCGACGCGGTCCATTCGCGTTACACCGGCGTGCAGCTGAGCGATGACGAGGCTGAATTGATTTCGGCGGCGGGGCGGCCGGAAGCAGCCTTTCAGCATAAAAAGAAAAAGGAAGAATGCCCATGAGTTCTTCCGGCTTTGAACAGATCTACGCTGCCTACAGCGGCAAGGTAATGGGGTACTTCATGGCCCGGGTGCAGCGCCGGGCGGACGCCGAAGACCTGTGCGCAGACGTCTTCGAGAAAATATACAGAAAAATCAGCGATTATGACGCGGAAAAATCCGCCCTGAACACCTGGATCTACACCATCGCACGGAACACCCTGATCGATCATTTCCGCAAAATGAAGCCCACCGGGGAGCTTGACGAGAACATCCCGGCGGACACGGCGGTAGAATCCTCCCTGCTGAGCAGGGAAACGCTGAGCGAACTGGCGGACGCCCTCCGGCTGCTGCCCCAGGAGCAGCGGGATATCGTGGTGCTGCTATACTACGACCGTAAACCCCTGACGGAGATCGCCCGGATGATGCACCTGAGCTACGGCATGGTGAAGCTGCGCCACCAGAAGGCGCTGGCCGCGCTGAAAAAAGCCATGAGCATCTGACGCATGCGGAAAAAAAACGGGGATGTTGCGTAAAGCCAATCTGCAACATCCTCTTTGTTTACAGGGATATTGGTTTTCATAAAAGAATGAGCAACAGTGAATACTGGGAAAAAAGAAAACCCCGGGGTGGTTTGGAGGGGCCGCAGCCCCTCCAAGTATAATCCGCAGCAGCGAAGCGTGCGCTGCGAGGAGCATTTTTGCTAAAGCAGAGCATGCCCTGCGGGAGCAATTTTTACGCCCAGGAGTCCCATAGGGACGAGAGGAAAAGGCGTTTTCTGTCGATCAAATGGAGGATCCATTTGATCGAAGGGGCTGTGCAACAGCCCCTCGTTTTTTTATGCCCTGGGGCGGCTGCGCCGGTCCCGCCCTGTCTGCTGGTAATAGTCGGCCTTATCCCTGTACATATTCTGGTCGGAGGCCTGCAGCGCGTCCTCCAGGCTGCTGTCCTTTTCCTTCATGGCATACCCCGTGGAAATGCTGTACCCGGCCCCGGCCACGCCGTCTTTGATGGCTTTCACGGTTTTTTCAACGGCTTCCTCGTCCCGGTGCAGGAACAGGACCACAAACTCGTCGCCGCCCACCCGGTATCCGATGGTATTGTGATCGCAAGCCTCATTGATGCACCGGCCGATCTCCGTCAGCGCCCGGTCCCCCGCCGCGTGGCCCTGCGTGTCGTTCAGTTTTTTCAGCCCGTTCATATCCAGGGAGGCCACGGCGGAAATATCCCTGGAGAGATGCTCGCCGTCGTCATAGAAGGCAAAGCGGTTCCGCAGCGACGTCAGCGGATCCAGGTAATTATCATGAGAGCGCAGGAAAACGAACAGGAACATGCTGGCGATCATCATCGCCTCGTTGAGATGGCAGCCGCCGAAAAACGCATCCACGGCGGACGCGGCCATGCACCCGATCACGCAGATGATCAGGATCCATCTTTCGGCCTTTTTTCCTTCATAGAAGCGCTGCCAGACCAGCGCCAGGATCTGGATCATATAGATCAGGCCGATCACGAAAACGGCATAACCCAGCGGGCCGCGGACAAAATCGTAATCCGCGTCAAAGGAAAAAGCGATGGGCGAGAAGAACGCCGTCAGGTTCACCGCAAGATTCACCAGGAACAGGATCCAGATCTTCCACGACCGGCGTTCCGTCGGGCATACCACCAGCAGCAGCCCCACCGCCGCCATGGGCCGCAGCACATATCCGATCACGGAAAGCAGGGTGCGCCAGAAGCGCAGCGCCGGATCCAGGGCGGTGATGGTTTCAAGGATATCCTCCATCGTCAGCAGAAAGCAGCAGATCAGGGTCAGCCAGAAAAAGCGCAGCTCCACGTCCCTGGCCTTTTTCTGGGCGTGCAGCTTGATCCCGCAGAGAAGAATCAGAAAAAGCGTCGTAAAATGCACGTTGATAAAGGAGCCAAAATCAAGCATCCGATCCGTCCTCCCTTTCGGCAATCGTCCGCGGCAGGCCGGGAAGGCCTGTCATCTGATTATACCATAACCGCCCCCCGGTTGTCCATGCTCAGTTCCCCCGGAGAAGAAAAAGGAGGCCGCCCCCTGCCTGCCAGGGCGCGGTCCCCTTTTTCGCTTCACACTCCCGTTTTTTTATCCGTTCCCCATGTTGGCGTGCTCCACCATCATTTCGCGAACGGTTTCCTGGCCGTCCTTTTCGTAAATCAGCTGGATGAACTGCACCCGGTAGCCGTCGGAAAGGAATTCGGGGTCGGTGGTGAACATGAAATCCCAGTCCAGCTGCCAGCAGCCGTTCTCCTTTTCGTCGTCAAACCGGCGATGCAGGAAGCCCACCTGATAATCCCCCAGCTTTTCCAGGGCGTCCGGGCCGTACCGGTCCGCCACGGCCTGCCGGGCGATCTCCAGGGCCCGATCGTATTCGGCCCGGGAGGGCTGGGCATAGGGCTCGCCATACACGGCTAGCTTCACGTCCATGGGCCAGAAGTACAGGTTTTCGCCGTATTCCAGGATGGCCTGCTCTTCCTTCTGCGCCCGTTCCATCACCCGCTGCCGCGCAGTAATACCGGCCGGCGAAACCGCTGCCGGGGCCTGGTCAAGTAGGGAGAAGGGCACATACAGCATCATGGGATCGGCGTCCGGGCCGTAGGCATACGCCCGCTTCTCCAGCACCTGTCCGGTCATGCAGTCGATCTCCAGGCACCACACAGCGTCGTATTTGCCGCTCCGCTGCAGATCCTCCGCCCGGAGGATCACCCGGTGGTTCACCTTGTAGATGGGCCTGTCCCCGTCGGTGCAGCAGATCACGTGATCGTATACCTTGCCGGTGATCTCGCCGTAATTCATTTCTTTTAAGGCGATCTCTTTCGCCTCATCCGGGCTGACGGCCCCTTCCGGCGGCAGGCGGTAGCCCGCGTGCTGATACAGCCAGCCGCTGCGCCCGCCTGGATCGCAGTCCTTGATCTTCTCGCCGAACTCCGCCCAGGTTTCCACATCCCAATTCGTGCAGGATCCGTCCCGGTTTTCCAGATCGTCCATGACGGAAACCCAGTCCTTCGCATCGGTACTCTCCAGATACGGGGCGCGCCAGGCCGCGGCGCCGCCGCCGTCCCGGCCGAAGGACGCATCGTAATCCACGCTGCCGGTACGCCGGTTTTCAAACCCGAATCTCCATTCGGCCCGCGGCGTGGGGATATCGGAATCCTCATACAGATAGGTCAGGCAGAAGCTCTCGTTGATTTTCCATTCGCCGTCGCTTTCCGAGGGCAGCTTCACCCCGTAGGCGTTCTCCAGGATCTCCGCGGCCAGGGCCCGGGCTTCCGGCACGGTCATATCCCCGTCTCCGGGGAGCAGGTTCAGGTTTTCGTCCCACGCACCGATCTCCACCATCATTTCCCCGTACCAATGCTGCTGCTCCACGCTCCATTCGTATTCGTTTCCGCCGAAAGCGGCCTTGCAGATTTCCTCGATGGTGTCCCTCTCCCAGTAGCCGTGGCCGGCGCGGAAGGCCTGCATCATGGTGGAGCCCTCGTCCAGGGTGATGCCGTTTTCGTTCAGGGTGCGGATCAGATTTTCCAGTTCCTCATGGGTATAGTTTTCCTGTCGGCTGCTCTGGGCCATGGGCACGGCCATTTCTTCCACGATCTGCTGCCCGGAAAGCAGCGCCGCCGCCAATGCGCCCCCGGCCAGCAGCAGGCTCAGGATCAGCGCCAGCACGAAGGCCAGCGGCATTTTCTTTTTATACATTTTTCTTCCCTCCATTGCGGTTTCGATCAGCCGATCCCGCTGGGCGGAGGACGTCTGCAGGGAGGACAGCTCCCGGTCCAGGGCATCCCGGACCTGTTCTTTCATGGTCAGTGCTTTCACAGGGTATCGCCTCCCTTCAGCGCGCGCCGGAGCGTCTCTTCCGCCCGGACCAGCCGCTTGTACGCGGTGGATTTGGGAATGCCCAGGGCCTGGGCCGTTTCCTGGATGGTCAGGTTCTGATAATAATGCAGCAGCACCACCTGCTTGAGCTTTTCCGGCAATCGCATCACATCCATGGTCAGCGCCCGGTCCTGCTCCTGCCGGGCCGTCAGCCGGGGCGGCAGGTCCTCCAGGGCCGTGCGCGCGTCCGTATGGCGGGCCCAGGCCAGCCGCCGGTAATCCTTGCAGGTGTTCACCGCGATCCGCATCAAGTAAGCCTTTTCATGGCCCGGGCCGTTTTTTTCAAACCGCGCCATGGCCTTCCAAGCCTTGAGAAACGTATCCTGCCGGGCATCCTGGGCCAGGTGCCTGTCCCCTAAGTACAGGAAACACACCCGCAGCACGGCGTCCCCGTAGGCGTCCACCCATTCCTCCAGCCTTTTTGCCCGAACAGCGCCCGGTACCTCGGCGTGTTCCACTTTTGTTTCGCCTCCTCCTCATCCGCGTTCACCTGTATAAACGCGGCGGGCGCCGCCTTTGTTTACCGCGGGAAGAAAAAAGGGGCTGTTGCACAGCCCCTTCGATCAAATGGATCCTCCATTTGATCGACTTAAAGCGCCTTTTCCTCTCGTCCCTGCGGGACTCCCGGGCGG
>CACWLP010000024.1:0-25680 GCA_902761755.1 uncultured Eubacteriales bacterium
TGGATGAGCTGGAGCGGCTGCGGGCGGAAAACGAAAACCTGCGGCTGCGGCGGGATGAAGCGCGGCAGCAGCTGCAGCGCTGTTTCGATCGTCAGGAAAGCATGGACGGGGCTAAACAGAAGGAGATCCTTTTCCTGCTCTCGGATTACGCCCTGGCCGTAGACGATCTGCCGCCGGCAGAAAAGCCGCCGGCATGGCGCAAAAAAACCTGCCCGGCATTTCCGCCAGACAGGCCCGGGCGCATTCGGCGCCTTCAGATTTTCAGTACCGCTTTGGCGATGGTGAAATAAATGAACAGGGAGCTCATGTCCACCACGGTGGTGATCAGGGGGCTGGCCATCAGGGCCGGGTCCAGGCCCAGACGCTTGGCCAGCATGGGCATTGCGCAGCCCAAGGCTTTGGCCAGGATGATGGTGCACAGCAGCGCGGCCGCCACCACGAAGGAGACGGGCCAGGTGGCGCCGTTGACGAAATGCACCCGCACCAGCGTAAAGGCAAAGAGCACCGTGCCCACGATCATGGCCACCCGGAATTCCTTCCACAGCGCCTTGAAGAAATCCTTCAGGGTAATCTGGCCCAGGGAAAGGCCGCGGATGATCAGGGTGGAGCTCTGGGCGCCGCAGTTGCCGCCGGTGTCCATCAGCATGGGGATACAGGCCGTCAGGATGATGCCCACCGCCGCGTTGGCGCTGAGCACGTCTTCATAATAGGTAATGATCATGCCGGTGAAGATGGCGATGACGGCCATCAGCAGCAGCCAGGGAATACGGTTCAACGCCAGCTTGAAAGGCGAGGTTTTCAGGTATTCGTCGTCGGAAGGCGTCAGAGCGGCCATCTTTTCAAAGTCTTCCGTGGTTTCTTCTTCGATGACGTCCATGATGTCGTCCGCGGTGATGATGCCCACCAGGCGCTCTTCCTTATCCACCACGGGAATGGCCATCAAATCGTAATGCCGCACCAGCTCGGCCACCTGCTCCTGGTCGTCCAGGGTGTGAACGAAGACCACGTTCCGGTCCATCAGATCGGAAAGCACCGTATCCTCGCTGGCCAGGATCATTTTGCGCAGGGCCAGGGTGCCGATCAGGTGATGGGTTTGGTCGATGATATATAAGGTATAAATCGTTTCCTTGTCCAGGCCTTCCTTGCGGATGATCTCCATGGCCTGGCGCACGGTATCCTCGCTGCGGAATTCCAGGTATTCGATGGTCATCAGCGAGCCGGCGCTGTTTTCCGGATAGCGCAGGAACTGATTGATCAGATTGCGCTTTTCCGGGGTGGCGGACTGCAGGACGCGCTTGACCACGCTGGCGGGCAGTTCCTCCAGGAAATCCACCGCGTCGTCCAGGAACATATCGTCGATCAGGGACGAGATCTCCTGATCGCCGATGGATTCGATCAGCGTCTGCTTCTGGTCCGCGGACATGTAGCTGAACACGTCGGCGGAAATATCCTTGGGCAGGATGCGGAACACCAGCAGCAGCTTGTCTTTATCCAAGGTTTCCATGTACTGGGCGATGTCCACCTCGTTGAGCATCATCATCGCCCCGCGGAGCTCGCCGTGCCGGCCCTTTTCCAGCAGATCGTTGAGCCGTTTTTCAATTGCTTCCCATTCCATGGGCTTCCCTCCCTCTTTCTTTTGAACCCGTTCCGGAAAGCCGGGAAGGCGGCCTTGCGCAGGTTTTCATCCCACGCAAAAAAGCCCTCTTCCTTGCAGATGCGATGGCTTTCCCCCAATAACGACGTTCAGCGATGCAAGCAGGGAGCGAACCCGATCAGATGCGACGCGCCAATGAGCGCGCACGCCACGATCGCGGCACGCCTTCGCTCACTTGGCATCTCTCGCCGTCGCCCATTGACTGTCACCTCCTGTTTTCTTTGCTGGTTTCAGTATATGCCTTATTGTTCGCCCTGTCAACCAAAGAAGCGGGAAAAAAGGATTTTTCACTTTTTTGAAATATTTTCGCGCCAAGCATCCGCGGGCCGGGGCGGTTTCACGGCATCTTGTGACGGGGACGGATTTGTGGTATAGTCTGAATGGAAATACGGCAGCGGGAGGGCGCCATGCAGGATTACAGCCGGAAGATCGCCGAGCGGCTCTGGAACCAGCCGGACAAGGGCGAGCTGGAAAGCCGCCGGGAAAAAACGTACATGGACGATATCATCCAGAAAAGCCACATCGAACGCCGGCTGCGGGAAATCCTGGACGGCATCGAAACGGTGTTCGACGGCGGCGCGGGCAGCGGGCGGTTTTCCATCCTGCTGGCGAAACTGGGCTGCCGCGTGACGCACTTTGATCTTTCCCGCCCCATGATCGAGAAGGCGCAGGCGCTGGCTGCGGAAGCCGGCGTATCGGACCGGATCGAATTCGTGCAGGGCGCCCTGGAAGAACTGGACGCTTACGCCGACCGGTCCTTCGATCTGGTGATGAGCGTGGACGCGCCCATTTCCTACACCTATCCCCGCCAGGAACGGGTGATCGGGAACCTGGTGCGTTTGGCGAAAAAGCGGGTGCTTTTCAGCGTCGCCAGCCGCCTGGGCGCCCTGCCCTACCTGTGCAATCCCATCCAGAAAAACCAGTTCATCCTGGATGAAAGCTGCGGCGATCCCTTCGTGCGCTGGTGCGTGGACCACCGGGACGAAATGATCGGCAGCTTCGCCTTTGATGCGGAGCGTTTGCGGCGGGTTTATCAGACGGGGCTGCTGGGCGGGGAGGAAGAAATGCGCGCCTACGACCGGGGAGAAACGCCCTGGTGCATCACCTACGGGTTCCGCCCGGAGGAGCTGGCGGGCATCCTGGGCCGGCTGGGGGTGCGGAATATCCGCATGGCGGGCCCCGGGGCTTACGGGCGCACGCTGCCCCGGGAGATCCTGGTCAAAATCATGAACGACCCGCAGCAGAAGGCGGATTTTCTGGATTTCTGCTACGCATTCGACGCCGAGCCCTCCGTCTGCGGCCTGGGCAAGGACAACCTGCTCATGGACGGGGAGATCTGATCCGGGCTTGCGGCGTTCCCCCGGGTGCATTATAATGGAAGAAAGGAGGTGCGTTCCATGGCGGTCTGCGGGGTCATTGCGGAATACGATCCGTTCCATCGGGGCCATGAAGGGCACCTCCGCGCGGCCCGGGAAAAAACGGGGGCGGATCACGTCGTCTGCCTGATCAGCGGCAGCTTCACCCAACGGGGCATGCCCGCGCTGCTGCCCGCCCACGTCCGGGCGGAAATGGCCCTGCGGTGCGGGGCGGACGCCGTACTGCAGCTTCCCTACTGCTTCTCCGTCCGGGAAGCGGAATATTTCGCCCTGGGCGGCGTTTTCATCCTTACCGCCCTGGGCTGCGTCACCCACCTGTCCTTCGGCTGCGAGGCGGACGCCCTTCCGTATCTGGATGAGGCCGCCTTGCTGCTGGAAGCGCCGGACGGCGCCTTGAACGCGGCCATCCAGGCGGGGCTTGGCAAAGGCTTGTCCCATGCCGCGGCGGTGGGGGCCGCCCTGGAAAAGCGCCTGCATCTGCCGCCCCGCGCCCTGGATCGGCCCAACGCCGCCCTGGCCCTTTCCTACCTGCGGGCCATCCGCCGCCTGCGCAGCCCCCTGATCCCCGCGCCCATTAAGCGGGACGGGGATTACCGGGCAAAGGAACTGTCCTCCGCCCCCTCCGCCTCCGCCCTGCGCGGCGCTATCCTGCGGGGGGACTGGGCGGGCGTCCGGGCCGCCGTGCCGGAAAACGCCCTGCCCGTACTGGAACGGGCGCTGCTGAACGGGGAGATCTGCCCTCCCGCCGCTTTCGACCCCCTGATCCGAAGGGCGCTTTTGACCATGACGCCGGAGGAGGCGTCCGCCCTGCCCGGGGTGAGCGAAGGGCTGGAAAGCCGCCTGCTGAAAGCGGCGCAATCGGGCGTCGCCCGGGAGGACATGATCGCCTCCGTCAAGACCCGGCGCTACACCTACGGCCGGGTCAGCCGCTGCCTGTGCCACGCGGCCCTGGGCGTCACGAAAAGCGATCTTTCGCCCCTGCCGGATTGCGCCCGCATCCTGGGCTTCTGGGAAAGCGCCCGGGGGCTGATCCGTTCCATGCAGAAAAGCGCCTTCCCCCTGGTCACCCGCCCCGCCAAGGAAGCCCGCTGGGCCCTGGATCTCCGGGCGGACGACCTGTGGCGCATCGCCGCGGGCCTGCCCCGGGGCGACAGCTGCCGCCGCGCCCCCGTGATCCTGCCGTAAGAAATGAGGAAAAACGCATGCGTGAGATCCCTGTGGAAAAAATCACCGAGCTGGTGGCCGGGCTGTGTCTGAAGGCCAATTACGAGATCGGCCCGGACATTGAAAAGGCCGTATCCGCCGCCCGGGAAACGGAGCCCTCCCCCGCCGGACAGGCCGTGCTGGGGCAATTATGCGAAAACTACCGCATCGCCCGGGAGGAAAAAATCGCCGTCTGCCAGGATACCGGCATGGCCGTTTTTTTCATCGACGTGGGCCAGGAGGTGCACTTTACCGGCGGCGATTTTGAAGAAGCCGTCAACGCCGGCGTCCGCCGGGCATACCGGGAAGGGTACCTGCGCAAATCCGTGGTGGACGACCCGGTGTTTGACCGGAAAAACACCGGCGACAATACCCCCGCCGTGATCCATCTGCGCATCGTGCCCGGGGATAAAGTGCATATTCTGTTCACCGCGAAAGGCTTCGGCAGCGAGAATATGAGCGCCGTAAAGTTCTGCTCGCCCGCGGAGGGAGAAAAGGGCGTATTGGATTTCATCGTGGACACCGCCAGAAAAGCCGGCCCCAATCCCTGCCCGCCCATGATCGTGGGCGTGGGCGTGGGCGGCACCTTTGAGCAGGCGGCGCTGCTGGCCAAGCGTATGACCGCCCGGCCCGTCGGCTCCCGTCATCCGGATCCCCGGTATGCCAGGATCGAGGAAGCCGCCCTGGCCGCCATCAACCGCCTGGGCACCGGCCCCGCGGGCATCGGCGGGCGCACCACCGCCCTGGCGGTGAACATCGCTTCCGTCCCCACCCACATCGCCGGCATGCCGGTCGCCGTGAACATCTGCTGCCACGCCGCCCGCCACGCAGAAGGAGAAATTTGAGAGGGAACAGGCGGGGGGAACCGCTCTTTGCAGGACAAAGAGCGGTTCCCCCCGGGCCCCCTTCCGAGAAATCCGGCTTGTAAATTATATTTTTTCAAATTCTCGGCTGAGGGATTGTCAGATACGTGTCAGCAGTATCAAAACAGGCCGTCTGAGAAGCTCAGGACGGCCTGCTATTTATGTTGGATCAGGCTGCTTGGGGGACGAATTACTTCGTATCCCCGTGAAGCTGCATTTGTTCGTTGAGCAGATTGATGTTGCCGCAGCCCATGGTGAGCACCAGGTCTCCGGGCTGCCAATGGGCGCGGAGGTATTTCTCCGTATCGTCGAAGGTGGGGGTATGCACGGCGTCGATGCCGTGCTCCCGCATGCCCTGAACGATCATTTCGGCCTTGATGTCCCCCGGGTCCTTTTCCCGGGCGGCGTAAATGTCCGTTACCAGCGTATAGTCCGCGTCCCGGGTGCAGGTGAGGTAATCCTGAAACAGGCTCTTCACCCGGCTGAAGGTGTGGGGCTGCATCACCGCCCAGACGTGATGGGCGTGCTGCATTTTCGCCACCGACAGCGCCCCGGCCATTTCCACCGGGTTATGCCCGTAATCGTGGTACATTTTCACCCCGTCGATGATCCCGGTAAGCTCGAACCGCCGGTGCACCCCGGCGAACCGGTTCAGGGACGCGGCGGCTTTTTCCGCGTCCACCCCCAAGGCGTGGGCTGCGGCGAAGGCGGCCAGGGAATTGAGCACGTTGAACGTCCCGGCTATTTTCAGTTCGATCCGGGCCAGCTTTTTCCCCCTGTACATCACATCGTACCGGGGGCAGCCCGTATCCGAATAGCTCAGATCCCCGGGAAAATAATCGTTATCGTCTTTCCAGCCGAAGGTGCGCGTTTCGCACTTCAAGCCGGCGAACAGCCGCCGGATCCGCCCGTCCTCCCCCCAGCCCAGGGCGAGGCCCCGGTCCGGCAGGAGGGAGAGGAATTCCCCGAACGCCTTTTCGATGTTTTCAATGTTCTTGTACCAGTCCAGGTGGTCCTCCTCGATATTCAGCACCACCGCCACCGTAGGCCGCATTTCCAGGAAGCTGCCGTGGAACTCGCAGGCCTCGGCCACGAACACGTCCTTCTTCCCGATGCGGCTGCCGCCGCCCAGGGCGTCCAGCCGGCCGCCGATATGCACGGTGGGGTCCAGCCCGCAGTCCAGGAGCGTCTCGGCGATCATGGAGGAGGTGGTGGTTTTCCCGTGGGTGCCGCAGACGCATACGGCCTCCTTATGCCCCTGCATCAGCTGGCCCAGCAGGGTGCTCCTTTCCATTTCCGGGATGCCCAGGCGCCGGGCCGCCGTCCGCTCCGGGTTATCCTCCGCGATGGCGGCGGAGAAGATGAGCAGGCCCGCGCCCTGCACGTTTTTTTCATCGTGGCCCACCGAAACCGGAATGCCCATGCCCCGCAGCCGTTCCACCGCGTGGGAATTGGCGTTGTCCGAGCCGGTGACGGCATAGCCTTCCTTCAGGAGCATTTCGGCCAGCCCGCTCATGCTGCTGCCGCCGATGCCCACCATGTGCACCCGCTTCCCCTGGTAATCCTGAATGCTGATCATAGCGCACCTCGCATCCGTCCGGTTCCCCGGCATAGTATACGCTTATCGCTGACGAAATATCATTTACAGATCCCGATGGGTATACGCGATCCTTCCCGTGACCGTATCCTCCACCGTCTGGCCCGAGCCCAGCAGCTGATATTTATACGTGCACAGCCCCTCCAGCCCCACCGGGCCCCGGGCGTGCAGCTTGCCGGTGGAGATGCCCACCTCCGCCCCGAAGCCGTAGCGGTAGCCGTCGGCAAAGCGGGTGGAGCAGTTCACATACACCCCGGCGCTGTCCACGCCCATAAGGAATTTTTCCTGCGCCTCCCGGTCCGAAGCGATGATGGCGTCGGTGTGATGGGAGCCGTAGCGGTTGATGTGGTTCACGGCCTCCTCCTCGCTGTCCACGATTTTCACGGACAGGATGGCGTCCAGGTATTCCGTTTCCCAGTCCTTTTCCGTGGCCGGCGCGCAGTCGGCGATCCTGCGCACCCTTTCGTCCCCGCGGATCTCCACGCCCTTTTCCCGGAGCGCCGCGAAGCAGACCGGCAGGAATTTTTCCGCAATATCCCGGTGCACCAGCATGGTTTCCATGGCGTTGCACACCGCCAGGGCCTGGGTCTTGGCGTCCACGGCCACCCGCACCGCCATTTCGACGTCCGCCGAGGCGTCCACGTAGGTATGGCAGATGCCGTCGGCGTGGCCCATGACGGGGATGTTGGTATGGTCCATGATATAGCGCACGAAGGCGTTGCTGCCCCGGGGGATGATCAGGTCGATGCTCCGGTCCTCGGCAAGCATGCTGTTCACGTCCTCCCGGGTTTCCATGAGCGCGCCCCAGCCGTCGGGCAGAATGCCCTTTGTCCCCTCCAGCAGGGCTTCCATCAGGGCCCGGTTGGTCCCCAAGGCTTCCCTTCCGCCCTTCAGCAGCACGGCGTTCCCGCTTTTCACGCACAGGGACGCGATCTGCACCAGCGCGTCGGGCCGGGATTCAAACACCACGCCGATCACCCCGATAGGGCAGGACACGCGGTACAGATCCAGCCCCGGGCTCAGCTCCCTTTTCAGCGTGATCTTCCCCAGGGGATCGGGCAGCGCCGCCAGAGAGGAAAGCCCCGCGCATACGTCCGACAGCTTGCTTTCATCGAATTTCAGCCGCTTCAAAAGCGGGAAAGCCAGTTTTTCTTCCTCCGCCTTGCGCATATCCTGCTCATTGGCGGCAAAAATACCGGGGGCGTGCCGCTGCAACGCCTCCGCCATGCCCCTGAGGGCGGCATTGCGCTGTTCGTCCGTCAGCTGGGCCAGCGCGTACGCCGCCTGCCGGGCCGCCGCCGCCGCTTCCTTCACCTGCACGTTCCATTCCTCCCCGTCCGTTTTGAATGATTATACATCATTCCAGCCAGGATTGCAATTCCATGGGATGTGTGATATAATGCGGTCCTGAGCCGAAGGAAAGGAGGCGCGCCCCATGGCGAAAAAAATGGGCGTCAAGCCCATCGCGCAGAACAAAAAGGCGCGCCACGATTTCTTCGTGGAGGAAAGCCTGGAATGCGGCATCGAGCTCAAGGGCACGGAGGTCAAATCCATGCGCCAGGGCAAGGTGAACCTCAAGGAGAGCTTCGCCATGGTCAAGGGCGGCGAGGTGTTCGTCCAGGGCATGCACATCAGCGCCTACGAGCAGGGAAACATCTTCAACACCGATCCCCTGCGCCCGAAGAAGCTGCTGCTGCATAAAAGCGAGATCCGCAAGCTGGGCGCGGCGGTGCAGCGGCAGGGATACGCCCTGGTGCCCCTGGACGTATACCTGAAGGACGGCCGCATGAAAATGACCCTGGGCCTCTGCGTGGGCAAGCACCTGCACGACAAGCGCGAAAGCCAGGCGGAGCGCGACGTGAAGCGCGACCTGGCCCGCCGGGTGCGCACCAACAGCCGGGAGTAGCAACAAAACCCCCGGGGAAGTATGAAGGGGCCGCAGCCCCTTCATCAACAATCCGCAGGACCGGGTTTGCCGGTCCGAGGAGCGGTCCTTGACCGCTTCCTATATCAATTTGCGGCCGTAAAATGAGGCAATTTATTGCCCATTTTACAGCAAATTGATGAAAATGATGAAAACCAGCTCCGCTGGTTTTCATCACAAGGGCGTCAGCCCGCATATAGGGGGGTGCACTGGTTTCGACGGGGATCGTCGGAGGTATGGTAAGCGAGCCGCGGACCCTGGCCGCGTAAAAACGGGGAACTTAAAATCAACTGACAACAATCAGTACGCTTTCGCTGCCTAATGGCGGCGCGTCGGCACCGAGCGCCTACGGCTCGGCCCACCGGCGTCATTGATGTAGGGAACGGGGCTGCGAGGGCTTCGGCGCAGCCCGGCACAAGAGGCTACTCAGCCTGCAAGCCCGGCCGGGGGCGTGCAGGGGCGGGAACGTAAAAACCCGGCCTGCGCTCGGAGAAAACCATGCAGCTGAATCTTCGGACAGGAGTTCGATTCTCCTCACCTCCATGCCGAAAAGCCGCCCGGACAGGGCGGTTTTTTGTTGGAAAACAAGCCGTTTCCGGGCTATTTGCTGCCGTTTTTGATTTTGCCGCAAGTGCATTTATAGGCACTTACAGGCATCCGTTTTGCTGATGGAAATGCTAAAAAAATGCCCCGCGTCAGCGGGGCATAATGTGGTTTATTCAGCTGCTTTTCCACTGTCGGGCGGTTCCCCGTCTTTTACCTTTGAACAGATCCAGGGCTTGCAGAAGAATATGCGGGATCAACCGCTGCCGTGTCAGTTTTTTATTCGCTTATTTTACGCCCGGTGAACGTAGATCCGGGAGGGCGTATCCTCCCCGTCCCCCTGGGCCGTGCACAGGTATTCCCAGCCGTAACGCTCGTAAAACCCGGTGTGGTCCGTGAGCAGATACAGCGTGGCCACCCCCAGGGCTTTCATGTCCGCGCAACAGAAGCCCAGCAGCCGCCCGGCGACGCCGCGTTTGCGTTTGTCCTCCTCCACGTACACGGCGCAGACGTTGGGGGCCAGGTCTTTGCGATCGTGAAAATCGTTTTCGATCACGCCCAGGCCGCCCACGATTTTATCGTCCTCCAGGGCGATATACCATTGCGGCACCGGGCCGGCATTTTTCAGGCAATCTTCCATGCTCTCCCGGTAAGCCGCCTCCGGCACGCCCCATTTTTCATGGAACCACCGGGCCGCCCGGTCCAGCCATTCCGGATGCTCCCGGAGCTTCAAAATGCTATCCGTCATTCTTCCCCCTCCTTCCATTGCCGGATCCGCAGGGCAGCGGCCTTGACGGCGTTCTTCTTTTCGCCCTGAGCAGCCAGCGTTTCGACAGCCGTCCGCATGTCCGCGCCGTCCAGCAGGAGTTCCAGCAGCCGGGCTTCCAGGCTGGATGGCGCCGCGGGCTTTTCCTCCGGCAGCTTCACCCTGCGCAGGTCCGCCACCACGCAGTATTCGCCCTTCTCGCTTTTTTCATTGCTTTCCAGAGCGGCGAGGATCTCCCCCGGCGCGCCCCGCAGGGTCAGTTCGTGCAGCTTCGTCAGATCGCAGCTCACGGACAGCCGCGCCCCCGGCAGCGTATCGCCGATGGCCTTCACCAGCGCCTTGATCCTGTGGGGGGATTCGTGGAATACCGCGCCCTCGTTTTTCCGCCCGATCTCCATCAGCTTCTCCCGTAATTCGTTTCCCTGCCGGGGCAGGAAGCCGTAAAACGTGAACGAGGAAAAATCAAACCCGCTGACGCTCACCGCCGCGGCCATGGCCGTGGGCCCCGCCACGGCGATCACGGGGATCCCAGCTTCCGCGGCGGCGCGCACCAGCTCCACCCCCGGGTCCGAAATGGCCGGCGTGCCCGCGTCGGTGACCGCCGCCACGTCGATGTCCTCCGCCAGCATCCTCTCTACGATCTCCGGCGCGCGGCTTTTTTCATTGTGCTGATGGCAGGAGATCAGCGGCGTGGCGATGCCAAAATGAGTGGTCAGCTTCCTCGTCACCCGGGTATCCTCCGCCGCGATCAGCGCGGCGCTTTTTAAGACCTCCACGGCGTGGGGGCTCATATCCGAAAGATTCCCGATGGGGGTCGCCACCACATACAGGGTGCTCATGTGTCCTCCGCCTTCTTTTCAAACACCCGCAGCGTGGCGCTGTGGGCCCGGGGATTTTGCGTCAATTCTTCCGCCCCCGCTTTCACCGCCCCGCCCACGGCCCGGCCCAGGGGCTTTTTGCCGCAGGTGCAGATGGGGGCTTTGGGCGGGCAGGTGCAGGGATTCTGCAGCTTGCGGAAGGTCAGCTTCACGATCCGGTCCTCCACGGAATGAAAGGTGATCACCGCCAGCCGTCCGCCGGGCAGCAGCATGTCCACCCAGTCCCGCAGCGCCTGTTCCAAAGGCGCCAATTCGTCGTTCACCGCGATGCGCACGGCCTGGAAGGTGCGCCGGGCGGGGTGGCCGTCATCCTTGCGGCGCACCGCCTTGGGGATCGCCGCGTCTACTACCGCCACCAGGTCCGCCGTGGTGGCAAGCGGCCTTTGTGCGCGCTTCTCCATCAGGATCTGCGCGATCCGCGCCGCCCATTTCTCCTCGCCGTATTCCCGCAGCACCCGGCAGAATTCTTTTTCGCTCACCGTATTCAGGTATTCCGCCGCGGTAACGCCGCCGGTGGTGTCCATGCGCATGTCCAGCGGCGCGTCCTCGTGATAGGAAAAGCCCCGCTCCGGCGTGTCCAGCTGATGGGAGGAAACCCCCAGATCCAATAGCCCGCCGTTCAGCCTGACGCCGGGCAGCAGCGCCTTCACATCGTGAAAATTGCCGTGCACCGCCCGGAAGCCGGGATAGCTCCCCAGCCGCGCCGCAGCCGCCGCGATGGCCGCCGGGTCCCGATCGATGCCGTAGAGCACGCCGGTATCGCCGATGCGCCGGAGGATCTCCTCGCTGTGCCCGCCGCCGCCCAGCGTGCCGTCGGCAAATACGCCCCCCGCCCGGGGAGCAAGCGCGTCCAGCACCTCGGCAAGCAATACGGGAATGTGATGAAAAGCCATAGATGCTCCTGACCGGGCAGGAGGGCTCCGCGCCCTCCTGTACCTCCGCGGCAAGGGATTTCATCCCTTGCATCCCATCTGGCGAACCATCAGCCGCCTTACCGGCGATATCCGCCAATTTGGGAAGAGAAAACATGCAGGCTCCTGGGCGAAGAAAAACGTGAAAACCCTCGGGAAGAAAACTTGTTTTCTTCCCCGGGGTTTTCGCCGTTTTTCAGGTGCGCTCTGCGCACCGATGGCCGGCTGTGCCGGCCGCCCAGGAGCGGTGAAGCAAACGAACAGTGGGTCCAGGGCGGTCACCGCCCTGGTTCAGGGGTACAGGGGGCTGAAGAAGCCCCCTGCCCCGCGCGTCACCCCAGCTCGGCGATCCGCGCATCCAGGGCGATCAGCATCTGCCGGTTCTTTTCCAGCTTTTCCTTCTCGGCGGCCACCAGCTGGGCGGGGGCCTTATTCACGAAGCCGGGATTATTCAGCTTCGCTTCCGCCCGGGCGATCTCGCCCTGGATATTCTGCCTTTCCTTATTCAGCCGGGCGCGTTCCTTATCAAAGTCCACCAGCTCGCCCAGGGGGATGAAGTACTCCCCGGCGCCGCACACGGCGCTGACGGTCTTGCCGGTGATCTGTTCGTCCTTCCCGATGAGGGAGAGGCTGCTCACGCTGGCCAGGCGGCTGAAATAGACTTCCGTGCCGTCGAAGGCGTTCTGCCAGCCCGCGACGGGCCGCACGAACAAGTGCGCCTTATGGGAGGGCTGCACGTTCATGCCGGCGCGCAGGTTGCGGATGGAGCGGATCATTTCCATGACGCCCTCCATGCGGTCGGCTTCGGCGGTGAAATCGCAGCCGTCCAGGGGCAGGGGCCAGTCCGCCTCCATGCAGGAAGCGTTTTCCTTCCCGGGCAGGTTCTTGTAAACCTCTTCGGTCAGGAACGGCATGAAGGGATGCAGCAGCCGCAGCAGGCCGCTCAGCACCGTCTGCAGCACGGCGCGCACGGCGGCTTTGCGCTGGGGATCGTCCCCCAGCAGGCCGCCCTTCGCCAGCTCGATGTACCAGTCGCAGAACTCGCTCCAGGTGAAATCGTAGATTTTCTGGGCGGCCAGGCCGTAATCGGCGTCCTCCAGGTTCCTGCTGATCTGGCGCACGGCCTCGTTATACCGGGTGAGGATCCACTGATCGGGCAGCGTCAGTTCCTTTCCCGCCAATGTCTCTTCCCCGTCCAGGTTCATCAGCACGAAGCGGCTGGCGTTCCACACCTTATTGGCGAAGTTCCGGGCCATTTCCACCTTTTCAGGGGAATACCGGGTGTCGTTCCCGGGAGAAATACCCATCACCAGGGAGAAGCGCAGGGCGTCCGCGCCGTACTGATCGATGATCTCCAGCGGATCCACGCCGTTGCCCAGGGATTTGCTCATCTTCCGGCCCAGGGCATCCCGCACCAGGCCGTGGATCACCACGGTATCAAAGGGCGTCTTCCCCATGTTCTCGATGCCGGAGAAGATCATCCGCGCCACCCAGAAGAAAATGATATCGTAGCCCGTCACCAGGGTGGAGGTGGGGTAGAAATACCGAAGATCCTCGGTATCGTCCGGCCAGCCCAGGGTGGAAAACGGCCACAGGGCGGAGGAGAACCAGGTATCCAGCACGTCCTCATCCCGGGTCAGCTTCCGGCAGCCGCAGGTGCATTCCGTCGGGTCTTCCCGGCTCACGATGGTTTTTCCGCACGCTTCGCAGTACCAGGCGGGGATGCGGTGCCCCCACCAGAGCTGGCGGCTGATGCACCAGTCCTTGGTATTCTCCATCCAATTATTGAAGATCTTCACGAACCGGTCGGGCACGAATTTGGTTTCCCCCCGCTTTACCGCTTCCAGGGCGGGCTTGGCCAGGGGCTCCATTTTCACGAACCACTGCTTGCTCATCATGGGCTCGATCACGGTATGGCAGCGGTAGCAGGCGCCCACTTCATGCTTAAGGGGCTCCACTTCCTTAAGCAGCCCCAGCTTTTCCAAATCGGCCACGATCTGCTTCCGGGCGTCCAGGGTGGTCATGCCGGCATACTTGCCGCAGTCCAGCACCTCGGGCTCGTTGACGGTATTCTTCCCGGCGGCGAAGATCTCGTCCGCCGCGGCCTTGTCGGCAGCGCCGGTCATGCGGCCGTCGTAGGTGAACACCCGCACGATGGGCAGATTGTGCCGCTGGCCCACCTCAAAGTCGTTGGGGTCGTGGGCGGGGGTGATCTTCACCACGCCGGTGCCCTTTTCCATGTCCGCGTGCTCGTCGCACACGATGGGGATTTCCTTGTTGATCAGGGGCAGGATCACGTGGCAGCCGTGCAGATGGGCATACCGGGGATCGGCGGGGTTAATGGCCACGGCGGTATCGCCCAGCATGGTTTCGGGGCGGGTGGTGGCCAGCTCCAGCTTTTCGCCGGTTTCCTTCACAGGATACAGGATATGCCAGAAATTGCCGTCTTTTTCGCTGTATTCCACCTCGGCGTCGGAAATGGCGGTCATGCAATCGGTGCACCAGTTCACCAGGCGGTTGCCCCGGTAAATGAGGCCCTTTTCATACAGCCGCACGAACACCTCGCGCACCGCCTTGGAGCAGCCCTCGTCCATGGTGAAGCGTTCCCGGCTCCAATCGCAGGAAGCGCCCATGCGCCGCAGCTGCCGGGTGATGCGCCCGCCGTACTCCCGTTTCCAGGCCCAGGCGTGCTCCAGGAACCCTTCCCGGCCCAGCATTTCCTTGGTGAGCCCTTCCTGGCGCAGCTTTTCCACCACCCGCACCTCGGTGGCGATGGAAGCGTGGTCCGTGCCGGGAAGCCACAGCGTGGGATCGCCCTTCATCCGGTGATAGCGGATCAGCGCGTCCTGCAAGGTGGCGTCCATGGCGTGGCCCATGTGCAGCTGACCCGTCACGTTGGGCGGCGGCATCACGATGGTGAAGGGCTTCTTGCTCTTGTCAATTCTCGGCGCGAACGCCCCGGAGGCCTCCCATTTTTCGTAGGTTTCCTTCTCAATGGCCTGGGGATTATAGGTTTTTTCCATCGTAAATTCCGACATAAGAACCTCCTTTTTTATTCCAGGGGAACTGCTTTTCCGTCGTCAAGCGCGATGCTCTTTTATGGAAAATGAAAACGGGCCCATCTGTCCGAAGGACGGATCGACCCGTGGTACCACCTTGCTTCGCGGCATTGCTGCCGCCTCAAAGACGCCGTAAGGCGCGTCACGCCCGGCGGGGTACTTTTCCTTCCCCCGCCGCCCTCCCGGGCGACCTTCCGCTCCTTTTTCCCGGCGGCCTTTCAGCCCATGGACCGCCTCTCTTTTTCGGGAAATGCCGAAGCGTACTCCTCCCGTTCCTGGGGGCTTTTGATATGAAACGCAGGGCAGAGCCCGATGCCCTCCCCTGGCTTCACCCGTCAGACCGCCTGTCAGGCGTTCTTCTTTTCTTCGTCCACCACGATGACCTGCTTGCCGTCATAATAGCCGCAGTTCTTGCACACGCGGTGGGCCAGCTTCATCTTGTGGCACTGGCTGCACTCCACGATGGCGGGCACAGACAGCTTCCAGTTGGCGCGGCGGGAGCGACCCCGGGCCTTGGATACTTTTCCTTTGGGCAGAGCCATGATTACACCTCCTGATCCTTGTTCAGCAATTGCTGCAATGCCGAAAAAGGATGCTGGTCGGGCATTTCCTCTTGGCAAGCAGAGGGTTCCTGATCGGGCTGCAGATCCCTGAGGGCGGGGCAATCCCCGCCGCAGACGAGCCGCATGGGCATTTCCAGCAGCACCAGCGTCAGAACCAGATGCGAAAGCTCCACCTTGGAGCCCTCGTAAACCATTTGTTCCTCTTCCGGGTTTTCGTCCTGCCGGGGATAGCGGCCCTGCCGGACGAACACCTCGTCAAAGGCGGTTTCCAGTGGCTGATCCACTGCCCGGAGGCACCCGGCGCAGTGGCCGTGAGCCGTACAGGTCAGCGTTCCCCGGATGCGCAGGCTGTCGCCCGCGGCCAGGATGAAGCCGGTGAGCACGGGATCGTCAAACGTCACCGTCTCGCCGAAGATCTCCTGCGGGGGGATCCGGTCGCGATGCTCAAAGGGGATTTCCTCTCCCGGAACGCGCAGCGCGCGGGAAATATCCAGCAGCACACCGCATCCCTCCAATCGTGACCGAATGCTATTATATCGTCTTTGTGGGGGCTTTGTCAACCCATTTTTTCCGTCTCTCCGGCCATGTTTTCAAAGATTTTTGGCCTGTTCCGCCAGCAGGTGCCTTTCCATGCTCTCCCGCACGGCGTCGGAGCCCTCTTCCAGATGGGAAAGAAAGGTGATCAGCTTGCCTTCCCGGGGCAGGATGTAGCATTTCTGGCCCCATTTTCCGTTCATGCTGCAGCCGGACCGGTAGATCCACAGGAAATAGCCGTAGCCGCCCTCCCGATTCATCTGCTGCACGGAGCACATTTCCCGGATCCATCCTTCCGGTACGATCCGCCTGCCTTCCCACACGCCGCCCTGGTAAATCAGCCGTCCCAGGCGGCTCAGTTCGTTCACCGTCAGCTCCAGCCCCGTGGCGCCGTAAAAGTATCCCTCCGGGCAGCGGGCGCAGGGCGGACGAACAATGCCCAGCGGCGCAAACAGCCGCCGGTCCAGGTACGCGTACAGGTCCTCCCCCACCGCATGGGCCGCGACCACCCCCGCCAGATACGCGGGGATGTTGCTGTATTCAAAGCGCGGCGTTTCCGCATCCGGCAGGCGCACCCCCAGGGAAAACCGCAGCCAGCTTTCCCCCTCCGGCCGGAAGGGATACCCGGCCACGGACATGGTCAGCAGCCGCCGCAGGGTGATATGCCGGTACGCCGCCCGCTGCGCATCCTCCATGGACCGCACCGCATCCTCCGGCAGATGATCCAGGACGCAGTCCGAAAGCCGCAGCTTCCCTTCCTCCGCCGCCAGGCCCACCGCCAGGGCCGTGACCGTCTTCGTGGCGGAATAGATGGGATGGCGGGCTTCTTCCGTATCCCCGAAGCGCCAGGCCAGCGCGCCGTTTTCATAAGCCTCCGCGCCGTAAAGCTGCCAGCCGTTTTTCCGGATATCCTCCGCAAAGCCCGCAAAATCCACGTTTCATCCGTCCTTTCACAGGTTCTGCCTGCGCAGGCCCTTGGGATAATGGTTCTTCATCTGCCCGCCCGACGCCTTGCCCCAGCCCAGGTTCATTCCCTCAAAAGCCAGGAGATAATACCCCCGCAGCTCCTCCGGCACGGGCAGCGTTTCGCCGGCCTGGTATGCGATCGCTTCCTCCCGGGAAAGCCGCCATACCCGCCTGCCTTCCCAGGCCAAGGCCAGGGCGTGATCCGGGAAAAACAGTTTCCCCCGGATCTCCCCCAGCTGCAAGCCCAGCCGCAGCACCCGGATCCCCTGCAGGGGCGGCAAATCCGCCGGCGCGCTCACCGCCTTCCCGGCGAACAAGCCGCTGATCTCCGGCGGAGAAACGGTCTGCTCCTCCAGGAAGGCTTCCGCCGTCTGGCGATCCTGTTTGGATAGCGGCGCTACGGAAAGCGCGGCGAAGTTGCGGGAGGCTTCTCCGTCCGTTTTTTGCATCAGCGCCACGAAATGCCCCTCGCCCCGCACCTGATGCGGCCACAGCCGCAGCATGCCGCCGCTCTCCGTAAGGCCCGGCAGGGAAAAAGGCGCCAGGCGGAAGGAGGGATTATTATATAGGAAGGATTGGATCACGCCCTCGTTCTCCAGGGCGTTGAAGGTGCAGGTGGAATAGCAAAGGAAGCCCCCGGGCCGCAGCATTTTCGCCGCATGCTCCAGGATGCGGCTCTGCCGCTGGGCGCAGCCCTCCGGGGCGGCGGCGGTCCATTCCAGCCGCGTTTCCGGATGCCGCCGGAACATGCCCTCGCCGGAGCAGGGCGCGTCCACCAGGACGCGGTCGAAATACCCCGCCCAGCGGCCCGACAGCTCCTCCGGCAGGGCGCAGGTCACCGCCGCATTGGGGATCCCCATGCGCTCCACGTTCCGGGAGAGGATCTGCGCCCGGGAGAGCACGGGCTCGTTGCACACGATCAAGCCTTCGCCCCGCAGGTATGCCGCCAGCTGGGTGCTTTTCCCGCCCGGCGCGGCGCACAGATCCAGCACCCTGTCCCCGGGCCGGGGATGCAGCGCCGCCGCCGCGGCCATGGCGCTGGGCTCCTGCAGATAATACGCACCCGCCTCGTGCTCCACCGCCGCGCCGGCCTGGCTTTCCGGCGGCAGATACCAGGCGTTTTCCGCCCAGGGCACTTCTTCCTCCGCGTCCCGGGGCTTTTTCCAGCCCGGACGGGCCCGGATGCCCCGGCAGGGGGATGCTTCGTAGGTACGCAAAAAATCGGGCAGCGCGCCGCCCAGCAGCGTTTGCATCTGCCCGATCCAGCCTTCCGGAAACGCGCTCATGCGCCGCCTCCCTGCTGCCGCCCGGAAACAGCCCACGACGGGCTCTGCCCTCCGTCCGCGGCAGGCTGATGGGGATACACCGGCTCGTGAAACGCATCCTGCCGGTCCACCGCAGGGGGCAGCCCGTCCAGCATGCCCACGTCGTCCTGGGTGATGGCCGCCAGGCGCTTCTGCCATTCTCCCCGTTTTTTCTCATGCCGTTCGCTGCGCCGCCGCCGGGAGGCATAGGACGGCTCCGCGCCGTACACGGACGCAGGCCGCTCCGGAAGCTCCATGGGCGGGGCCTCGTACGCCGTCGGCGGAGGGAACGCCCGTCCCCGGGGCGCGGGGTTTTCCGGCTGCGGCGCGGAAAATACCGCCGCAGGCTCCTGGGCGGGATACGCAGGCATTTCAAACTGCACCGCGGGAACATCCGCTTCCGGCGCGGGCTGCCCGGCAGGCTGCGGATAAACCGGAAATTCCTCCGGCGTCTGCGGCACAGGAAATTCCTGCTGCTCCTCCCACTGTTCCTCCGGCCAATCCGTCCGGGGCGCGGCGGGCGCCGGGCCCTCCGCAATATGCACCGGCACCAGGGCCTCCCGGTATCCGCGCTCAAACATTTTTTCCCGTTTTCTTTCTCCCCGGAAAAGGCGGCGGAGCTTTCTCAGCCAGGTTTTCCACACCAGATACGGCCGCCACCGGATGACCCACACCAGGAAATCCACCGCCGTGCACGCGATGCACAGGAACAGCGCCACCCACAGCCAGTGATCCCCCAGCCAGGTAAAAAAGCCGCTCAGCCGGCCCTCCGCCGCCGCGCCCCAGACCCGCTGGATCACGGAACGGATGCCGCCGAACAGCATGGCGAACATCGTATTGGCAAAACTGTTCATGGATTGCCCGCCCCGCTTTCATCGGGGTTGACGAAGGCCTCGGGCAGGATGGTCACCACCACGTTCACGGAGCTGGTGCTGATATACTCCACGCTCTGGGGGCTGCGCAGGGTCAGGAAGCCGTTGGTGGTGCGGCTCTGCCCGTCGATATTCACCTGTTCATACGTATAGAAAGCGCTGTTTTCCTCCAGGTACGGCGCGATCACATCCTTGCTGCCGGCGATGGTGACGTACTCCGGGGAAATGCGCACGCCGCTGACGGCGTAGCCCTCCGCCGGCGTGCCGCTGTACAGGCTGCTTTTGTCCACCGGCACCCTGGCCTTATAATACACTTCCTGGCTGACGCCGATGCGGCTGATCGTCTGGTTTTTATAGGTCACGGTGACGTTCCCGGCGTCCAGCACCTCGCCCTGGGCGTCCTCCAGGATGAAGGCCAGGCTGGCGGTGTTGGGCGTGCGTTCAGGCGACAGGGCGCTCTGATCCCAGTTCACCACGCAGCGCACCGCCTTTTCCACGATGGATTTGGGGCCTGCCAGGTCCACGTATTCCGTATCACGGGTCAGCGCACCGGCAAAGCACCCCTCAGGGACTTCCCCCGTCCGCCGCACTTCCACGGGCACCCGGCTCTGGGCGCCGTACTCCTCGGCCACCACCCGGATATCCGGGGTCAGCACGTCCTGCACAGTGCCGTACTGGCTGGTGTTCAGGCTGGTCACGGTAACCTTCAGCGTCTGCTCGCCCACCTTCTGCACCTGGTTCAGGTCCAGCCGGGCGGTAAAATTCGATGCGTTTACGGAAGCGTAATTTTTTTGGGGCACCCGGACGCGGACGCTCACGGTGTCCACGTTCTCCAGCCCGGAGGTGATGATATAGCCGTTGCTGCGCATGCTGGCGGCGTTGGTCACCGTCACGCGCACGCCGTCGATCACCTTGTCCCGGGGCAGGGCGGAATCCTGGGAGATCAGCACCCCCCACAGGCAGATCGCCAGCACCAGGCTGCCCAGCTTCCATCCCCACTGGCGGGTCAGCACGTTCTTCACGCGCCGCCAGAACCCGGGCCGCTGATCGGGAGCGGCCTGCGGCGCCTGCGCCGGACGCGCGGGCTGGTTATTCATCATGGCCGTCCCCTCCTTTCACGGCGCCGTTCAGGGCGCGGTGGGTGAACCGCCAGAGGCGGGAATGTTCTTCATGGTACAGCTGCCGCAGCTCCGCGCGGATGGCCTCCGCGTCCAGATGGCGGGTCAGCTTGCCGCCCCGGGCCATGGAAATGATACCCGTTTCCTCGCTGACGATGAACACGATGGCGTCGGTGGCTTCGCTCACGCCCAGGCCGGCCCGGTGGCGGGTGCCCAGATCGCGGCTGATGGCGCTGGATTTGGTCAGATCCAGCACGCAGGCCGCGGACACGATGCGCTGGCCGCGGATGATCACCGCGCCGTCATGCAGCGGCGTATTGGGCTCGAAGATATTTTCCAGCAAGGGCGCGGAAATCAGCGAATCGATGGCCGTGCCCGTTTCCGTCACGTCCTTGAGGCCCGTTTTCTGCTCGAACACGATCAGGGCGCCCACCCGGCGGCGGCTGAGCCGCAGCAGGCATTGGGTGATCTCGTCCACCACCCGCTCGCTCTCGTCCCGCTGGGTGGACCGGTCCAGCTTCGTGCTCCGGCCGATCTGCTCCAGGGCCTTGCGCAATTCCGGCTGGAACAGGATGATCAGCACGATCACGCCGTTGTTCAGGATGCTCCTGAGCAGCCAGTTCAGCGCCGTAAGCCCCATCAGCTCGCTGATGTAGCTGGCGACGATGATAATGCCCAGGCCCTTCAATACCTGCACCGCCCGGGTCTGCCGGGTCAGCTTGATGAGCTGATAGATCAGGAAAGCAATGATGAGGATATCAATATAGTCCACCCACGTGGGCCGGTGAATGATATTCCAAAAGAAGGTCTGCACCTGGTCCCAGATCCCGCCCAAGCTGCATCGCCCTCCTTTTCCCGCCGCGGCTTTTCCCGATACGGCCTCATTCCTCTTCATTATACACCACAATTTCGGGATAGAAAAGAACCTTTTTCACTTTTTTTTCAATTTTCTTACGCCTTTTTAACATTTCCGGCTTTTTCGCCGCCGCGCCGGGCCCGGCGGCGGCTTCATCGTGGTAAATATTACCATTGTGTGACTTGCATATCCCCGTGAAAAATGATACAATGAAGTAAAGAAACGAGGGGGATGGACGCACATGGCACAGACGGAAATCCACGCGGGCCACCGCGCCCGGCTGCGGGAGCGGTATGCCCGGGAAGGACTGGGCGGCTTCGCGCCCCACGAGGTGCTGGAATTCCTGCTCACCTTCGCCATCCCCCGGATCGACGTCAATCCCCTGGCGCACCGGCTGATCGACCGTTTCGGCTCCCTGTGGGCGGTGATGGAAGCGCCCATGGAGGAGCTCAGGCAGGTGGAGGGCATCGGCGAAAAGGCCGCCACGCTGCTTTCCTCCCTGCTGCCCGTCCTGCGCGCCTATGAACGGGACAAGCTCTCTCCCCAGCGGCGGCTGAACACCTACAACGAGCTGGCGGCTTTCTGCCGGTCCCTGTTCCTGGGGGAATGCCACGAAAAGTTTTACGCGCTGTGCTTCAACGCCCGGCTGGACCTGCTCTCCGCGTCGCTGATCGCCGAGGGCACGCCCACGGAGGTCAGCTTCCTGCCCCGCAAGATCATGCAGGAGCTGATCCGCCGCAACGCCGCCGGGGCCGTGCTGACCCACAATCATCCCAGCGGCTCTCCCCTGCCCTCCGCGGAGGACATGGCCCTCACCCGGGAAATCCGGGGCCTGCTGGAGGGGGTGGGCATCCGGCTGTACGATCACGTCATCGTGGCCGGGCAGCAGGAATACAGCTTTTTCGCCCATCACGATCTCGTGACGGAAAACAGCCCGTTTCCCGGGGAAAACGCCCTGGCGGCCGATCGGCCCCAGCGTGCGCTGAAACCCGTATCAAAGCGATAACGGAGGACGCCCATGGCAAGAAAAAAACACAGATCGCTGGGAGGGTGGCTGATGCAGCTGCTTTTGAAACTGATCCTGCTGGGCGCCGTGCTCTTCGCGGTGGCCCTGGGGCTGCTGTGCCTGGCGGAGGGGAGCCAGCCCAAGCCCGACGGGAACAGCGGCGCCGTGATCGTGCTGGGAGCCCAGGTGTACCCGGACGGGCTGCCCAGCCCGCAGCTGGAGCTCCGCCTGGAGGCGGCGCTGAAAACCTGGCAGGAGCATCCCCGCCCCATCATCGTCTGCGGCGCCCAGGGCGATAACGAGCCCGCGGCGGAGGGGGACGTGATGCAGCGCTGGCTCATTGCCCACGGCGTGCCCGCCGGGGAGATCACGACGGATACGGAATCCCGCAACACCCGGGAAAACCTGGAAAACGCCATTGCCCTGCTGCCGCCGGGGGTCGACACCGTCACGGTGGTCACCAGCGATTACCATCTGCCCCGCGCGCTGGCCCTGGCCCGGGATCTGGGGCTCCGGGGCGACGGCATCGGCAGCCCCTGCAAGCAGGAATTCTGGGTCAAGAACCATTTCCGGGAAGTATTGGCTTGGGGAAAGTATTTTGCAGAAAAAACGGGAATCTTAAAATAAGAAATAAAAAACACCCCCTCCATTCGCCTTTCTTGGAGGGGGCGCGGGGGAACCGTTCTTTGGGCCCCAAAGAACGGTTCCCCCGCATTTATTATATAAATTGTTAATCTTCCGGCACCATCAGGCCCAGGTTTCCGTCCTTGCGCAGATAAAGCACGTTGGTGCGCTCGGTTTCGATATTCACGAATACGAAGAAGCTGTGGCCCAGCAGCTCCATCTGCAGAATGGCGTCCTCCACGGCCATGGGGCGCACCGGGAAGGTCTTGGTGCGCACGATCTCGCGCTCGCCCGTGCCGTAGGCGGAAATATCCTCGATGTATTCCGGGGTTTCTTCGGCGTAGGCGTTCTCCCGCAGCCGCTTTTCCAGCTTGGTGCGGTGGCGCAGGATCTGGCGCTCCAGCTTCGCCAGGGCGCTGTCGATGCTCATAAACAGATTGTCCTTGCTGCTGGATTCGGCCCGCAGCGTTACGCCGTTGATGGGAACGGTGATCTCGCAGATGCGCTCGTCCCGCTCCCGGCGCAGACGCACGAACATTTCCGTGTCGGGCTTCAAATACCGCTCCATGGTAGCGGTCTTTTTCGTGATCCGGTTGGTGATGCCGGGGCTCACGACCATATTCTTCGCGGTGATGGTGGTTTTCATGGGAACAGCTCCTCTCTTGTTATGCTGCCGGCCCCCGCCGGTTTTCTTTTTTCTTTTTCTCCTGTTCTATGGAAGCTATTCGACGCCGGAAAGCAATTTCCTGCCGGTTCGGGCAATTTTTGTTAAGGATCGGCGATGAGCTTCTTTTCCCCCAGCCCATAGCGGGCCCGGAGGGGCGAAGCGTAGGTTTTCACCGCGTCCACGGGCACCCAGCCGTATTCGCTGTCGTCGCTTTGCCGCCAGGCGATCTCCTCCCGGGGGATGGCGATGTAATAATATCCATCCTGCCGCAGCAGCACGTGAAACAGCGTCCCTTCGGCCAGGACGCCCCGGCTTTCCCCGCCCGGGGCGGCGCGGAGCGCTTCCTGCCGCACCGCCTTGCCCACGGCCTGGACGGCGGCCAAATCGTCCCCCTCGTCAAATCCTCCCCAGTGATCCGGCTGCACGTAGGGGAAGCTGGCCCAGCCTTCGATCTCCCCCACCCGCACGCGATACCAAGGATCCTTTGCCCCCATTTTGCTGCCCAGCACATCCGCCGCGGCGTCCACGAACTGGCCCAGGATTTCGGAGGACCCGGTGGGTTCCCGGCGGAGATTCCCGCCGCTCACCGCCCGGGCGCAGGTCCCCTCCGGCGGGAAGGGATGCGCGGCCTCGAACGCCTTCAGCTCCTCGATGCTCCGGGGCACGTCCTCCAGATGCCAGAATTCCACGCTGGCCGGCCACAGAAAACGAGCCGCATAAACCCCGGTTTCCTCTCGCTCGCTCCACACCCGGGCCACCGCCGCGCCGTCTCCCTGAAAGCGGATCACCATTCCCGTGCCCGGGCTTTCCTCATGCACATAAGCGGCCAGCTTTCCGCCCCGCTTGGAAAGATAATACACGTCCCTGCCCCGGCATACGGCGGGCAGCACGTCGGCAATTTCCCCTATCCGCATATCCCAAAGCGGCAGCCCCCGCAGATCCACGCTTTCTCCCGCCGGAAGGAAAATCTCCGACGCAGGCGTAAGCTGCCAGGGCGTCCAGCGCTCCTGCTGCAGGAACCGGCTGGCGTACAAAAGCAGCGTTCCCTCCCCGCGTCCGAGGGCCAGCACCGCCCATTCGCTTTCGGTGGGGCTGAGCTCCAGGTATTTCGACGTGGTATTGCACAGCACCCCGGACAGGACCTCCTCTTCGCCAAAGCCTGCCTGCTCCAGCGCGTCCCGCAGCTCCTCCGGCATTTCCCCGCCGATCTCCGCAACGCGATCCCGGCAATCCAGGCCCCGTTCGCTGTGATACGCATATTCCTCCGCCCGGGCGGGACAGGCCAGCAGCAGCGCCAGCACAGCCGACAATAATATGATCCTTCTCATGGTGTCCGGCCTCCTTGTGTACATTTGTCCACCAAAAGGATATCACCGTCCCCACCGCCTGTCAACCCGGAAAAATGTAACAATCCGCGCCCCGCCGCGGCGCTTTTTCCGCTCCGGGCGTCTTTTTGTCAGCGGGCAGAAATTGCCCCGGTTAAATACTGGACAAACTCTCTTTTATTGGTTATAATAAAGGGCGGTAAACTTGGTTTACCGATCGCTTGATTATGTAAGGAGGAATTTCCCATGGTGAAAGTTGCTATCAACGGTTTTGGCCGCATTGGCCGTCTGGCCTTCCGGCAGATGTTCGGCGCCCCCGGCTACGACGTGGTGGCCATCAACGACCTGACCAGCCCCGCGATGCTGGCGCACCTGCTCAAGTACGACACCGCCCAGAAGGGCTACTGTGGCGTCATCGGCGAAAACAAGCACACCGTCTCCTCCAAGGAGCCCGTGTTTGAAGAAGACGGCAAGACCGTGAAGGTCCCCGGCTCCATCACCGTGGACGGCAAGGAAATCACCATCTATGCCGAGCCCAAGGCCCAGAACCTGCCCTGGAAGGCCCTGGATGTGGACGTGGTGCTGGAGTGCACCGGCTTCTACACCAGCAAGGCGAAGTCCCAGGCGCATATCGACGCCGGCGCCAAGAAGGTCGTTATCTCCGCGCCCGCGGGCAACGATCTGCCCACCATCGTGTTCAACGTCAACCATGACGTGCTGACCAAGGAAGACACCATCATCTCCGCCGCCAGCTGCACCACCAACTGCCTGGCCCCCATGACCAAAGCCCTGAATGATACCTTCCCCATCGTCAGCGGCATCATGACCACTGTGCACGCCTACACCGGCGACCAGATGATCCTGGACGGCCCCCATCGGAAGGGCGATCTGCAGCGTGCCCGCGCGGGCGCTGCCAACATCGTGCCCAACTCCACCGGCGCGGCGAAAGCCATCGGCCTGGTCATCCCCGAGCTGAACGGCAAGCTGATCGGCTCCGCCCAGCGCGTGCCCGTGCCCACCGGCTCCACCACCATCCTGGTGGCCGTCGTCAAGGGCAAGGATGTCACCAAG
>CACWLP010000024.1:25689-27212 GCA_902761755.1 uncultured Eubacteriales bacterium
TCAGGTGCAGGTCGTGTCCTGGTACGACAACGAGAACAGCTACACCAGCCAGATGGTCCGCACCATCAAGTACTTCGCGGAACTGAAGTAAGCAAAACCGGCAATGCCTTCCTCCTTGCGGGGGAAGGCATTGTTTTTTCGGTGCGGCCGTCATGCGCGCTTCTGAACCGTCCCTTCGCCTGACCGCAGGAAGGAGCGATCGCCCATGCTGGATTTTTTGGAATTTCTGATCGAGACATTCCAGACCGTTCTGGAGGTCGTCGCGTTCCTCTGGGGCGACGAAGACCCGAAATACATGTCCAAGGGCAAAAAGGCGTTTACGATCGTGATCGCCGTTTTGTTCTCGGTGCTGCTGATGGGGTGGATCGTCCTGGCCTTTATATACCTGGCCATGGCGATCAAGGGAAAGCGCTTCGGTCCGTCCGGCCTCTTCATCGCATGGTGCGCCGCGGCCGTGCCGCTGATCGGCGCGGTGATCGTCGGCATCGTGATCAAGCGGAAAAGGAAAAAGGCCGTCAAACCGGTGGACGAGGCGGAGCGCGCCTTCCGGGAATCCCTGGAAAAAAAGCAATGAGGCGGATCCGTCCCCCGTTTTTTCCGCCTTGTTTGCATGCACGTCCCGGCCTCTGCCGGGGCGCTTTTCATAACATAAAAAAGCGTTTCCAACGGCGCCGGATCCTTGACGCAGCAGGAAAAACATGGTATATTTGAACGGAGAAAGAATGCATATGGGAGGGAAACGCATGTACGATTGGAGCCGCATCAGTATCCCCCGCTACGACCCCACGGTTGCCCTGATCGTCGGCCTGATAGGCCTGGTGCTGGGGATCGCCACCATGTGGCGTATTTTCACCAAGGCGAACGTCAGCGGCTGGAAGTGCCTGATCCCCATTTACTCGGCTTACGTGCTGTGGACCATCGCCTGGGACGGCGGGAAATTCAAACTGCTGTTCTTCGGCACCCTCGGCGTTACCGTATTTTCGCTGCTGCTTTCCTTCGCCGGGCCCATTGGCGCCATTCTCGGCTCGGTGGCCTCCCTGGCCTGGTCCATCTATGCTTTGGTGCTGACCTTCCAGATGAGCATCCGTCTGGGGCACCGCTTCGGGAAATCCACCGCCTTCGGGGTGATCCTGCTGGCCATTTTCTCCCTCATCGGCTATCTGATCCTGGCCTGGGGCCGGGCGGATTACAACGCCTACCGCGACTACGGCGACGGCTTCCTGCGCAGCGACGAGGACATCGCGAAGGACGAGGAAAAGAGCGCCGCCTATTGGGGCCGGCTGGAGCAGAAATAACGCCGTCCGGCGCCGGACGGGGCGGAAGCGCCCCTCTGCCGCCGTCCCGGGAATCCGGCCCGGGCGGGCCGCGCGAAAAAGCCTTATCCTCGTTGCCTTGTGTGCAAAAAACTCCCCGACGGCGGGGAGTTTCAGTTTGTCGAAAAACCAAGGGGATGCATCGAAGGGGCCGCAGCCCCTTCGATTCTCATCCGCAGGCGGCGGCATGTACGTCGCCGAGGAGCAAAT
>CACWLP010000025.1 GCA_902761755.1 uncultured Eubacteriales bacterium
ATCGAACCGGAACCCTCGCGTCCACATACCGCTTGCCTTCGCCCACGTTGGGTGCCCAACTGGCTTCGATGTGCAGGGCGGGGTGGGGGCCGTCGCCGGCGTCGGGCTTGGGTTCTTCTTCCGGCGTGATGACTTCCCCCGTGGCCGGGATGACCTCCTCCTCCACATGGTCAGCGTCCAGCTTGCACACGCGGCGGCGCAGGCCGTCCTCGGTGGCGGTGGGCTCCTTCACGGTGGTCCATTCGCCCCAGTTGTGATCGCCGTACGCCCCGTACATGTATTCCATGGCCCCGCAGCGGCTGCACTTTTTCACCATCAGCGCGGCCTTGACGCAGGTGCCGGGCTCGTCCTGCTGCCAATCGCCCCAGCTGTGGCCCAGGGCCGGGATGGTTTCCTGGGCTTTCAGGGTGGCCCCGCAGCGGGAGCATTTGCTCCCCTCGGAAAGGCCCGCTTCGGTGCAGGTAGCCGCCTTGCCGGGAACGGCCTGGGGCGCGTGGCCCAGGGCCGGGATGGTCTCCTGGGCTTTCAGGGTGGCCCCGCAGCGGGAGCATTTGCTCCCTTCGGTGAGGCCCGCTTCGGTGCAGGTGGCCGCCTTGCCGGGGATGGCCTGGGGCGTATGGCCCAGGGCGGGGATGGATTCCTGGGCTTTCAGGGTGGCCCCGCAGCGGGAGCATTTGCTCCCCTCGGAAAGGCCCGCTTCGGTGCAGGTGGCCGCCTTGCCGGGAACGGCCTGAGGCGCGTGGCCCAGGGCTGGGATGGTCTCCTGGGCTTTCAGCGTCGCCCCGCAGCGGGAGCATTTGCTCCCTTCGGTGAGGCCCGCTTCGGTGCAGGTGGCGGCTTTGCCGGCTACGGTCTGGGCCGCGTGGCCCAGGGCCGGGATGGTCTCCTGGGCTTTTAGCACCGTTCCGCAGCGGGAGCATTTGCTCCCTTCGGTGAGGCCCGTTTCGGTGCAGGTGGCCGCCTTGCCGGGGATGGCCTGCTCCGCGTGGCCCAGGGCCGGGATGGATTCGGTCTTTGTGGCGCTGCACTTCCCGTCTGCGAGCATCCGCGTGCAGGTGTAGGTCCTCACGCCCGGGGCGGTGCAGGTGGGCTGGGTGGTGACGGCGCCGCCGTCCCAACTGTGGCCCAGGGCGGGGATGGATTCAGTCCTGGTGGCGCCGCAGGGCGCGCCGGACACGCTGATCCGCGTGCAGGTGTAGGTCCTCACGCCGTCGGCGGTGCAGGTGGGGTCCGTGGTGACGGCGCCGCCGTCCCAGCTGTGGCCCAGGGCGGGGATGGGCTGGGTCTCCGATGCGTTCAGGCACACCGTGCAGTAATGGATCTGCTCCCCGGCCTCAGTGCAGGTGGCAGTCTGGAGGATATCCCAGGTGCTGGGGAAGGTGTGCGGCCCCGGCTGGGAAATGGTCTCCCGGCATTTTTTCCCGCACTGGGAGCAGTAGTCCACTTCGATTTTTCCGTGCAGGCAGGTGGCGTCTTCGTAATGGTCCAGCCGCCAGTTGTGCTGGCCGCTTTGCACGGCCATACAGAGGGAATCGCGGGCGACATAGTCCTCCGCCTGCGCCGCCAGGGGCAGCGCCAGCATCAGCGCCAGCGCCAGGAACAGGGAAACCAGCAGGGTTTTCTTCATGGGGTTTACCTCCTCTGACACGATGGGGAAAATGAACGCCAAACGCGCCTCACCCTGCCCGGGCGGCGCGGAAACAGCACCCTTTCCGGCTGGAAAGGGCGAAACGGCGCCCTCGGGACGGTATGGCCTGGTACGGCATCGGTGAAGCCCCTTTCGTTCGGCATGAAAAGAACAAAAACGGCGAAACGATTCCTGCGCTTTTATGTTACCACACTTTTCCCATTCTGACCAGTTTTTTCTTAGTCCCCGCCCGCCGGCGGCAGAGCCGGGCCCAAGGGGGGCAGGAACGCGGGCCGCCGCGCATAGAATAGGGCCGGAGGTGAAGCGTGATGCTGTCTTTTTTGTATTGGCTTTTCCGGGACGCGCTGTTCTTTTTCGGCGTCGTGTCCGGCCGGAGCAGCTTTCCCCGGCCCCTCTCCCGGGAGGAGGAGCAGAAAGCCATCGCCGCCATGCAGGCGGGGGACGAGGACGCCCGGCGGCGGCTGATCGAGCACAATCTGCGCCTGGTATCCCACATCGCGAAAAAATACACCGTGCCCGGCTTCGACGGGGAAGACCTGGTGTCCGTAGGCGCGCTGGGGCTGGTGAAGGCGGTGAACACCTTCCGCCCCGAAACCGGCGCCCAGCTTTCCTCCTATGCCGCCCGGTGCATTGAAAACGAGATCCTGATGTTGCTGCGGGCGTCCCGGAAGCGGAAGGGCGAAGTGTCGCTCACCGATCCGGTGGGCACGGACGGGGAAGGCAGGGATATTTCCTTTCTGGATATCCTGGGCACTTCTCCCGGGCTGGTGGAGGACGAGGCGGTGCGCCGGGCGGATATGGAACGGGTGAGGCGGCTGGTGAAGCGCCTGCCCCGGAAGGAAAAGCGGGTGATCGAAATGCGGTACGGGCTGCTGGACGGGCAGATCCACCCCCAGCATGAGGTGGCGTCCGCCCTGGGCATTTCCCGCAGCTATGCGTCCCGGGTGGAGAAGCGGGCGGTGGAAATGCTGCGGCAGGGCATGGAAGCGCCGGAAGGAAAAACATGTAAAAATCCGGCGGACTGCTTGCACTGACGGGACGGCGGGTGTAAAATATTCCAAAGAAACGGGAAGGGGCGGAAAAAGCGATGCGCATGCGGCGAGGATGTCTGGCCCTGGCGGTAATGATGCTGCTGTGCTGGTCCGCGCCCGCCCGATGCGCGCCTTTCTTCGAGGATACGGCCTTTCAGGGGCAGTTCACCACGGAGAACCTGGACAGGATCATCGAGGAATACGAATTGAACGACGGCTGGTACTGGACCACCCGGGCCGACGAAATACAGACCTTCCACGGGCATGAGGACAAGCCGGGCTGGACGGACACCGCCGTGAACAAGCTGGGCAGAAAGGGGTATGATCCGGATTGGTACGGCTGCCGGTGGGCGGCTGAAACGGTGGACGCCCGGATGCCCAACGCCAAGGGCTGGGGGGAGTGCTTCGGCTACGCCCAGTTCATATGCTACCTCCTGTCCGGCGAGTATAACGCGCACCGGAACTGGAAGCACTTCTATTCGGTGGGGGCCGCGGGAGGGCTGAAGGTGGGCGATCTGATCCGCACCGAATACCGGAAAAAGGGATGGACGTATCAGCACAGCGCGGTGGTTTACAGCGTGGAGGGCGATACGGTGCTGTTTCTGCAGGTGTCCGGCGGCAGCTTCAACCTGCTGCGTACCCGCAGCGGCTATACCGACGGGAACCTGACGGACGAAACCTCCCTGGCGGCGATTTCCGCCATTCCGGGGCTTAAGATCATGCGCAGCCCGCTGAATACGAACTGAATTTGCGAAAAACAGGAAAGCTCCCGGGCGGCTGGCGATGCCGGCCTGCCGGGAGCTTTTTGCATGGGCATAATACGATTCTTTTTCTAAAATCTTCTTTGTAAAGGACGCAATAAGGCCGGGGGAAGAACGTCAGGGGCCTGTGCGGCCCCTGAAACCCTGCACCAGGGGCCATCGCCCCCTGGACCCATTCGGGCGATGTCTGGAGAAAAGACGAACAAACAAACTGCGCCTGCAGCTTGAACCACGCCAGGCGAGTTTCCGGGCAAAGGAAAAGCCGGACGGCAGACCGCAAAATGAATGAATTCATTTTCGGTCTGCTGCCCGGCTTTTGCTGTGCGCTTTACGCACAGCCCGGCCAGCAAAGCTGGCCTGCCCGGAAACGGTTCTCTGCGTTCTTGCTGCAACTGCGGGAAGTTGCTTGGTTGACGCGTTCCGCAATATCCGCAGCCGGCGGGGTCTGGGGTGCACTTTGCACCCCAGCGGGAGTACGAGGGCGGAGCCCTCGTCGTGTTTCACGGCGAAGGATCCGCGTTTCCCACGGCGGCGGATACTTTTTCCATCACCGGCACGGCGGCCCGGAGCATTTCCTCCGCGGTGCTTTGGGGGGCGCGGAACAGGATGGCGCTGTCCCGGGCGGCGGAGAACATGAGCCGCGGATCAGCCTGCACCAGGGCCTGGTAGAGCCGATGGGGATCGGGGATCAGATCGGGGTCCAGGCGGAAGATCAGCGTGCCGCTGACGGCGTTGACCTTTGTGACGCCCAGGCCGCCGCACACTCCCCGCAGATGGGCGATTTCGATGAGGTTCATAACGGGTTCGGGGATATCGCCGAAGCGGTCGATCAGCTCCTCGATCACGTCCTGGCGGCTGTCCCGGTCCCGGATCATGGCGATGCGCTTGTAGACCTCCATCCGCTGGCTGTCGCCCCGGACGTAATCCAGGGGCAGATAGGCGTCCACCTTGAGCTCCACCCGGGTTTCCGCCGATGCGGCGGCGGGCTTTTCGCCCAGGGCGCCCCGGGCTTCCCGCACAGCCTCCTCGATGAGGCGGCAATACATATCGTACCCCACCGCCGCCACGTTGCCCGACTGCTCCGGGCCGAAAATATTCCCTGCGCCCCGGATCTCCAGATCCCGCATGGCGATGCGGAAGCCAGAGCCGAAGGCCGTGAATTCCCGGATGGCGGAGAGGCGCTTCTGGGCGTCCTCGGAGAGCATTTTATCCGGCCGGACGGTGAAATAGGCGTAGGCGACCCGGGTGGACCGCCCCACCCGGCCCCGGAGCTGATAGAGCTGGGAAAGGCCGAAGCGGTCCGCGTCGAAGACGATCAAGGTGTTGGCCGCAGGCACGTCCAGGCCGTTTTCGATGATGGTGGAGCAGAGCAGCACGTCGAATTTATGCTCGTAGAAATCCAGCATCACGTCTTCCAGCAGGCTTTCCTTCATCTGCCCGTGGGCCACGGCGATGCGGACTTCCGGCACCAGGGCCCGCAGCCGGGCGGCGAAGGCGTCGATATTCCGCACCTGATTGTAGAGGAAATACACCTGCCCCTCCCGGCCCAGCTCCCGCAGGATCGCGTCCCGGATCACGGCGTCGCTGTAATCCAGCACGTAGGTCTGCACGGGATAGCGCTCCTCCGGGGGTGTCTGGAGCAGGCTCATGTCCCTGACCCCCACCATGGACATATGCAGCGTCCGGGGGATGGGGGTGGCGGAAAGGGTGAGCACGTCCACGGTCTTTTTCAGGTTTTTGATGGTTTCCTTGTGGGCTACGCCGAAGCGCTGCTCCTCGTCCACCACCAGCAGCCCCAGGTCCTTGAACTGCACGTCTTTGGACAGGAGCCGGTGGGTGCCGGCCAGGATATCGATTTTTCCCTCCGCCGCCTTTTGCAGCGTTTCCTTCTGCTGCCGGGGGCTGCGGAAGCGGGAGAGCACGTCGATATGCACGGGAAAATCGGCGAATCGGCGCAGCATGGTGTAATAATGCTGCTGGGCCAGGATGGTGGTGGGCGCCAGGATGGCCACCTGCTTGCCGTCCATGACGGCTTTCATGGCCGCCCGGAGGGCCACCTCGGTCTTGCCGTAGCCCACGTCGCCGCAGATCAGCCGGTCCATATTGGCAGAGGATTCCATATCCCGCTTCACGTCCTCCACGGCCTTTTCCTGGTCCGGGGTGAGCTCATAGGGGAAGGCGTCCTCAAACTCCCGCTGCCAGGGGGTGTCCGGGGCGAAGCTGTGGCCCGGGGCGGTCTGGCGGGCGGCGTAGAGGGCCACCAGATCGAAAGCCAGCTTTTTGAGCCCCGCCTTCACCTTCTTTTTCTGCCGGTCCCAGTCGCCGCCGCTCAGGGAATTGAGGGGCGGGGGATTGTTCTGCCCGCCGATGAATTTCTGCACCCGGTCGAACTGATCCGTGGGCACGTAGAGCCTGTCGCTGCCTTTGTACTGGATCAGCAGGTAATCCCGGTAGGTGCCCTCGCTCTGCAGGCGCACGGTGCCCCGGAAAATGCCCACGCCGTGGGCCTCGTGCACCACGTAATCCCCTTCCTTGAGGTCGGTGAAGGCCTCGATCTTTTCGCCGCTGGCGGACCGGCGGCGGGTCTTGCGGTAGCCCGCGCCGAACAGATCGCTGTCGGCGATGACGGCGAAGCGGAAATCCGGCAGGATGAATCCGTGGGACAGGGCGCGGGGGCAGATCACGGCTTTGCCTGCGGCGATCTGCGGCGCTTCCTCCCACAGGGGAACGGGATGATACAGCTCCTTCAGCGCGCTTTGCACCCGCTGGGCCCGGGCTTCGCCGCCGGAGAGGAGCAGCACGGCGCTGCCTTCCTTTTCCCAGACGGCAAGATCCGCCGCCAGGTCCTTGAAGCGGGAAACGTACCGGGGGGCGTTGACCCCCGCGAAACGCAGGATCTTTCCGGGCCGGAAGCCGCCCTGCCCCCGCAGCAGATCCTGCAGAAGATACACGGGCCGGCCCTCCAGGGCCTGCGCGGCCTCCTCCCAGCTGCGCAGCAGCGTTCCCTGTTCGGGCACCGCTTCCTGCCTTTCCAGGGACAGCTTGAAATCCTCCGCAAAGCCGGCGAACCGGTCCTCGCACCGGGCCTTGACCCGGTCCGGCTCCTCCAGGACGACGAGGGGATCCCGGAGGTATTCCCACAGCCAGGCGCAGGGCGCGTTCAGCGCCCCCGCCCACAGGGCGAGGGTGGGGGGCTGCAGCCCGGCTTCCAGCTGATCCGCGTCCTGAAGCAGGCGGGACACCCCCGTGTCGTACACCCGGTACAGGGGCGCGTCGCCGGTTTCTTCGCTGTCTTCATCCTCGGGCAGCGGCGGCAGCTCGGGGGAAAGGGGGCTGTCCTGCATGCGGTTCTGCTGGGCGCGGATCATTTTACGCATGTCAGCGGCACATTCCCGGGGCAGCAGCCATTCCACCGCGGGATAGAACACCGCTTCCTTCAGGTTCTCCCGGCTGCGCTGGCTGATGGGATCGAAGGCGCGGAGGGAATCCACCTCCGTATCGAAAAATTCGATGCGGGTGGCGCTGCTGTCCGCCGGGGAGAACACGTCCACGATGGAGCCCCGCAGGGCGCACTGCCCCCGGCCCTCCACCATGTCCACCCGCTCGTACCCCATTTTCACCAGCTGCCGGATCAGGGCAGCGGGCTCGGCCTGGTCGCCCGTTTTCAGGCGGACGGCGCATTGTTCGTAGGCGTCCGGGGGCAGCATGCGGGAGAGCAGCGCGTCCGCCGGCACGCACAGCACCTGCACCTCCCCCTGGCGCGCTTTTTGCAGGGTGGCCAGGCGCCGGAAAGCGTTTTCCCGGCTGGCGGTGCCCCGGGTAAAGGCAAGCTGCGGCGCGGGCAAAAGCGCGGCGCCGCCTTCCAGCCACATGGCGCAGTCCTCCGCGGCGCGCATGGCGGCGGCGTCGGAGGGGGCGATATACAGCACCGGGCGGCCGGTTTTCCTCGCCAGCGCGGCGGCGAAGAAGGGCCGCTGGCCCTCCGCCGTTTCGTACAGGGAAACGGCGCCTTTTTCCGGCGCGTCAAAAGCCTCCCGGAAGGAGGGGGAGGCGTCCAGGCAATTCAATACTTTATTCAGCATGGCGGATGTTGTAGCGGTTCATGGCCTGGTCGATGCCGTGCTCCGCCCAGCAGAGCGCCGCGTCGGCGGCCAGGAGATACGCGTCGTAGATGGTTTTTCTTTCCTCGTCCGTCTGGAATCGGCTCAGCACCCAATCGGCCAGGTCCCATTCCGGGGGCGGCGCGCCCATGCCGATGCGCACCCGGGGGAAATCCCCGGAGGCGGTGTACTGCACGATGCTGCGCAGCCCGTTGTGGGTGCCGGGCCCGCCCTTGCCCCGGACGCGCACCGCGCCGAAGGGCAGGTCGATATCGTCCACCAGGAGCAGCATGTCCCGGGGCTCGATTTTATACCAGGAAAGGGCCTCGGATACGGTGAGGCCGCTGTTGTTCATAAACGTCTGGGGCTTGATCAGCGCCAGCCGGTCCCCGGCGAAGAGGGTTTCCCCCACGGTGGCGTGGAATTTCAGCTTTTTGATGGGGGTGTTCAGCTTCGCGGCGATCAGGCTGATCACATCGAAGCCGGCGTTGTGCCGGGTATGCTCATATTTTTCGCCCGGATTGCCCAGGCCTACGATGACTTTCATGCGTTTCTTCCTTCATGGGAAAATGGTGCGGCCCGGCGGGAAAAGCGCGTCAGCGGATCCAATCGGCGGGGCGCACGCGAAGGGGCTCGCCCTGCCGGATATCGGACAGGAGCATCAGCGCCTTTTCGCCTTCGATCTGCCGGTGCTGCGGGCTTTCCAGGGCCAGCACGAAGCAGATGCCCGCCACGGACACGCTGAATTCCTTCATAAGCTCCACCATGCCCCGGGCGGTGCCGCCGCCCCGCATGAAATCGTCCACGATCAGCGCCCGCTGGCCTTCCTTCACCGCCCGGCGGGAAAGGGCCATGGATTCGATGTTGCCCCGGCCGGAGAGATAGGAAATATTCACCGCGCTGCCTTCGTACACCTTGGTGGCGTGGCGGGCGATGATCAGGGGCACCCGCAGGGCGGAGGCGGTCATCAGCGCCACGGGGATGCCCTTGGTTTCCATGGTGAGAACGAAATCGGCCCCGGCGTCGTAATACTGGCCGGCGATCAGGGTGCCCATGCCCTGCACGGCCTCCGGCTCCGCCAGGATATCCGAAAAATACAGATACCCGCCGGGCAACTGGCGTTCCGGCTCCATGAGCCGGTCGCACAGGCCCTGGACGAAATCCCGGGATGAGGAGCCCAGGCCGATGGGCCGGTAGCGCACGCCCCCCGCCGCGCCCGTGACGGTTTCCACCCTGCCCAGGCGGAACCGCTGCATGGTTTCTCCCAGGATGGCGATATCCTCGCTGACGCTGGATTTCGCGGTGGAAAACAGATCGCAGAAATACGACAGGGTAAAGATGCGGTTGGGCGACGCGGTCAAAATCTGGGTCATTACGGCCAGCCGCTCGTTGCGCTTGATTTTGTCCATGGCTGCTTTCATCCTCTCCTTCGGATTCACAGTCTGAGATTATACCACAAAAATGCGAATATTACCAGATGTTTTTTTCAAAATGTTCGGGAAAATTTCGCCATAATTTTCCAAAAAGAAACCGGCGGGCCGCCGTTTTGCGGTCCGCCGGAAAGAGGAAAAATCTGTCAGGCCCGAACGTCCCCGTCCGCGGGGGGATCCTGGGGCTTTTCGTCCGCGGGGGTTTCCTCCGCTTCGGCGTTCAGGGCGTCCAGGGCTTCCCGCACCCTGGCCCGGTCCTCCGGGGTCAAGCCCCGCAGGGCGCCGATGATCTCGTCCGCCTTGATTTTGCCGCTGAGGGCGTCGGCGATGCCGCTTTTGTCGAAGGCCTGCTTCACCTTGCCGGCCGCGCCGGTGACGGCGGATTTGGCCTGCTCATAAATGGGTTCGCCTTTTTTGGACAGGGTCTCCACCGCTTCCTGGGCCTTTTCCATGCCCGCGGCTACGGCGCCGATGCCGGCCTGCACCACTTTTTTGATTTCTTCGCTGATCTGATCCATGCTGCATATCTCCTTTCGCTTGGGTCGGTCTGCCGGAGGAGGAGCGCATGTCCGCGCTCTGTGGGTAGTATGGCACGAAAGGACGGGTTTGTCCCGTCAAATTGTTCCAAAGATACGTTTTTCAGGCCAAACTGACGGGCGGGGCGTTCATGCTTCGTTTTCTTCCTCCGGAAGCAGGCTCATCTGCTCCTCCTGGGCGTTCGGGCCCTCCAGGCCTTCCACCTGGCGCAGCCGGCGCTGGATGGTGCGGGTCTTGCCCCGGGCGGTTTCGATGGACTGGGCGGCGGCCTGCAGCTTCTTTTCCGTGGCCTCCAGCAGATCCCCGAATTTGCCGAAATCCGTTTTCACCGCGCTGAGCAGCTTCCACACCTCGTCCGTGCGCTTTTCGATGGCCAAGGTGCGGAAGCCCACCTGCAAACTGGTGAGCAGGGCGCTGAGGGTGGTGGGCCCGGCGATGACGATGCGCAGCTTTTCCTGCAGCTCCTCCGCCAGCCCCCGGGCGCGGAGGGCCTCCGCGTACAGCCCCTCGATGGGCAGGAACATGACGGCGAAATCCGTGGTGTAGGGCGGGACGATGTATTTTTCCGCGATGCGTTTGGCCTCGATCTTCAGCGCCGTCTGCAGCGCCCCCGAGGCGGCGGAGATCACCGCCGGGTCGCCGATATCGTAAGCGGCCAAAAGCCGCTCGTAATCCTCGATGGGGAATTTGCTGTCGATGGGCAGGTACACCGTGCCTTCTCCCTGGCCGGGGAGCTTCACGGCGAATTCCACCCGCTGGGGGGAGGTGGGCACCACGGCCACGTTTTCGTCGTACTGGCCGGGGGACAGGATCTGGGACAGCAGCGCGCCCAGCTGCATTTCCCCCCAGACGCCCCGGGTCTTTACGTTGGTGAGCACTTTTTTCAGATCGCCCACGCCGCTGGCCAGGGTCTGCATTTCGCCCAGGCCCTTGTACACCTGCTCCAGCCGCTCGTTCACCAGGGAAAAGCTCTCGTTCAGGCGCTTGTCCAGGGTGGCGTGGAGCTTTTCATCCACCGTCAGCCGCATTTCCTCCAGCTTTTTGGCGTTGTCCTCCTGCAGCTTCGTCACGCTCTGGCTCAGGGTTTCCCGCATCCGTTCGATGCGGCCCTCGTTCTGGGTCAGCTTTTCATCCAGCGCGGAGGAGATGCGGTGCAGCCGGGCTTCCTGGCTGTCGCCGAAGGCGTCCAGCCGGGCGGAGAGCTGGGACAGGCGCAGGGCCTCGTCCCGGCTGCGTTCCTCCATGGCCTGCAGGAGCCTGGCGGACTGGGCCTCCGTGGAGGCGGAAAACTCCGCCCGGTCCACCATCGCCCGGCCCGCGTCCTCCAGGCGGCGGCTGACGCCCTCCAGCTTCTTGTCCGTCCGCCGGGCGGCGTGCTTCTGCCGGGCAAAAATCAGCAGAAGAAAAACCAGCCCCGCCGCGGAAACGGCCAGGGCCAGCAGGGCCAGCAGCCCCGCGTTGCTTTGCAGCCATTCAGCCATGGGATTTTCCCTCCCGCCAATGCTGATAGCACAATCCGATATACCGGATCTCGTCCTGATTGTCGATGAGCACCTGCTCGCCGTGCTTGATCACCCGGCCCTTGCCGTCCACCCGGGTGTTCATGGTGGCCTTTTTGCCGCACCAGCAAAGGGAGCCGGGCACCTCCCGGATGTCCTCGGAAAGCCGCAGCAGCGCCGCGGAGCCGGGGAAGAAATTGCCCATGAAATCGGTTTTCAGCCCGTAGCAGATGATTTCCAGATCGTCCGCCATGTCCGCCATTTCCTGCACCTGGGCTTCGGTGAGAAACTGGGCCTCGTCCACGAACACGTACTGAAAATCGGAATGGGCGTGCTGCACCGCCAGCCAGTTGAGCTGCTCCCGCACGCTGTGGCCGCTTTCCAGCACGATGTCCGCCTCCGCCTGCAGCCCCACCCGGGAATACACGGCGTTGGCGGAAATGCGCGTGTCGATGGCGGGCTTCACCAGCGCCACCCGGAAGCCCAGCTGCAGGTAGTTATAGCGCTGCATCAGCAGCATGGCCGTTTTGCTGGAGCCCATGACCCCGTGATAGAAATGCAGCATAGTGATCGTCTTTCCTTCGGTATGATAGCGGGGCTGTCAAAGCTCCCGGCGGCCCTCCATGGCTTTCGCCAAGGTGACCTCGTCGGCGTATTCCAGGTCGCTGCCTACGGGCACGCCGTAGGAAATGCGGCTGACCTTCACGCCCAGGGGCTTGATGAGCCGCGCGATGTAGGCCGCGGTGGCCTCGCCCTCGATGTCCGGGTTGGTGGCCAGGATGACCTCCGTCACCGTCTCGGCGGACAGGCGCTGCAAGAGCTCCTTGATGCGGATGTCCTCCGGCCCCACGCCGTTCATGGGGGACAGGGTGCCTCCCAGCACGTGGTACAGCCCCTTATAATCCCGCATGCGCTCGATGGCGGCCACGTCCCGGGCGTCCCGCACCACGCAGATCTGGCCGTTGTGACGTTCTTCGTCGGCGCAGACGGGGCAGTATTCCTCCTGGGAATAATTGCCGCAGCGGGCGCAGAAACGCAGCGCCTTCCGCCCCTGCCACAGGGCGGCGGCCAGCTCCTTTACCTGGTCCAGCGGCAGGGACGCGATGTGATAGGCCAGCCGCTGGGCGCTTTTTTGCCCGATCCCCGGCAGCCGGGACAATTCCAGCGTCATCCGGGCGATGGGATCGCCGTTTCCCTCCGTCATATCAGAACAGCCCGCCCATGCCCGCGGGGGCCATTTTGCCCAGGGTGTCCTCGCGGTTCTTTTCGCCGGCCCGCAGGGCTTCGTTCACCGCCGCCAGGATCAGATCCTGCAGCATTTCCACGTCGTCCGGGTCCACGGCCTCGGGCTTGATGGTCAGTTCCAGCACTTCGCGCTTGCCGCTGACCTTGCAGCTCACCATGCCGCCGCCGGCGCTGGCTTCGTACACCTGCTGGTCCAGCGCTTCCTGGGCCTGCTGCATCTGCTCCTGCATCTTCTGGGCCTGGCGCATCAGCTGCTGGATATTGGGGCCGCCCCCGAAACCGCCGAATTGATTGCGTGCCATAAAAACGAATCCTCCTTGCTTTTCAAACGCCGCCCTGCGGCGCATCATTCGATCATCCTATTATACCACGGCTTTCCGCCGTCTGTAAAGCGTTTGCCCCGGGAAGGCCGGCGGGATGAGCATTTCCGATCTGGAAAAAATTTTTCCAAATCGGACAAAAATGTGTTGACAAGGGGAATAAGATGTGGTAAGATACAGACGAAGAGAAGAGGAAGAGAAGAAAAGAAGACCCAGAGAAGCAAGCAACCATTCCCGACCGACGGGCATCCGGGCAAGGATGCGAAGGAAAAAGGAGGCGGTACCCATGGGCCAGGCACAGCGGCACGCGGGGGCGATCCACAGGGAATTCGGAAAAGGAAACCGCGCTGGAATCTGACTGATAAGAAAAAGGCCGGAAAATAAAAACGGCACCGCATGAGCGAAAAAGAAGATCAGCAGAGAAGCGAAATCATAGAAAGGGATCACCCGGAAGGCCAACCAGGAAAACTACGGCGACGCCCCCGCGGAAAACCCAGGAACCGGAAAAACTGAATAAATTGGAAGACCCAACCAGGAAACATCGGAACATTTCAGGAACGAACCGGAACCAACCAATATGGATCGACCTTGGACCGATGGAAAGACGGAGAGACGGACGCGCAAAGAACCGACAGGCCAAAGCAGGGCCGAAAGCCCGTCCCGGATGCCTCCGCCGAAAGAATCCCGGAAAGGGTTAAACCGATAAAGAAAATGGGCTGCCATGCAGGAAAAAAACGCATGGCAGCTTTTTTGCGTCTCCGGAAGCGCGGGGACAAAAGGGAACGGCGCATTGAAAAAAGGGAAAAGCCCATAGGCGTCGAATTATACGCAGCGGAAACTGAACGGGAAAGGATCTGCACGGTGAAAAAACGGCTGATCGTTATGGTTCTCAGCACGCTGGTGCTCGCTACGGCGCTGATGATTTTTCTGTTTTCCGCCCAGAACGGCGCGGAGTCCGGCGGGCTCAGCGATCGGATCACCCGCTGGCTGCTGAAGATTTTTTACGGCGGGTTTTCCGATCTGGCGGCGAAGAGGCAAAGCGAACTGGTGCGGGCCTGGAGCCTGTGGGTGCGAAAGGCCGGCCACTTCGGGGAATTTTTCCTGCTGGGGCTGTTTGTGCGGCTGCTTCTGCACTGGCTGCCCGTTCCATACAGAAGCCCCATCGGCTTCGCTTCCGGCGCCCTGTACGCCGTGACGGACGAGATCCACCAGAAATACGTCAGCGGCCGGGCGGCCATGGCGGGGGATGTGCTCATCGACAGCGCGGGGGTGCTGTGCGGGGTGATGCTCGCGGTCCTTTTGCTTTTTCTGCTTCGCAGGCGGAAACGGAAAGCCGCAGAGTGAGCCTTGCCATCCGGCGGGATCCATGCTATAATCGGCCTGGATCAAAACGGAACAGCGAACCGAATAAATGGAAAACGCGGATGACGGATAATCCGGCGATCAAAGCGCTTCTTCCGGCGCTGTTCGCCTTTGCCGGGGGCAGCATGCTGTTCAAAGGGCTGCATTCCGATGCGGAAGGGGGAAGAGAGCATGAAACGGCGCGGGATCTGCTTACTGATTTGCCTGCTGCTGACGGCGGCGGCCGCGGCGGCGGAGACGGGAGGGGAAAACATGGAAGAACCATTGGTGCTGCTGCAATCCTATAAAAAAGAGGGCGAAAACAACCCCCTCTATACCCAGCGCTTCGGGGCGGACCCCGGGGTGATGGAATACGGCGGGCGGCTGTACGTGTACATGACGGACGACCTGATCCAGCGGGACAGCCTGGGCAACGTGCAGGAAAACACCTACGGGAGCATCCGGTGCCTGAACTGCATTTCCTCCGACGATCTGGTGAACTGGACGGACCACGGCCGCATCGCCGTGGCGGGCCCCGGTGGGGCGGCGCCCTGGGCGCGCAATTCCTGGGCGCCCTGCGCCGCGCATAAGCAGATCGACGGGCAGGAGAAATTCTTCCTGTACTACTGCAACGGCGGCAACGGCATCGGCGTGCTCACCGCGGACAGCCCCACCGGCCCCTGGGAGGATCCCCTGAAGGGCCTGCTCATCAGCCGCGCCACCCCCAACTGCGCCGACGTTACCTGGCTGTTCGATCCGGCGGTGATGGTGGACGACGACGGCACGGGCTACCTGGCCTTCGGCGGCGGCGTGCCGGAGGGGAAACAGGCTGCCCCGGGCACCGGGCGCATCGTGCGGCTGGGGGACGATATGATCTCCCTGGCCTGCGATCCCGTCGCCCTGGACGTGCCCTGGCTGTTCGAGGATTCGGGCATCAACAAGATCAACGGGCAGTACGTGTATTCCTACTGCTCCAACTGGCAGACCCGGGGAAACGCCCTGCGTCTGACCGACGGGGCGATCCAGTATATGACCGCGGACGATCCCCTGGGGCCGTATACCTACCGGGGCGAGCTGTTCCCCAACGAGGGGCGGTTCTTCGGGCTTTACGGCAACAACCACCATTCCATCGCCTGCCTGAACGGGGAGTATTATCTGTTCTATCACGCCCGGCCCGTGGAAAAAGCCATGGGCATCACCGGCAATTACCGCAGCCCCCAGATCGACAAGATCACCCTGAACGAAGACGGCACCTTCCGGCAGGTGGTGGGCACCATGAAGGGGGTCGCCCAGCTCAAGCCCCTCGATCCGTATCAGGAGGTATCCGCCGCCACCCAGGCCAACCAGGCGGGGATCGCCGTGAAGGTGCTCAACGGCGTGCGCTTCGTGGAGGGCGGCCGGGGCAGCTGGATCAAGGTGGCCCAGGCGGCCGTCGGGGAGGACGCAAAGCAGCTCCGGGTGATCGCCGGCTCCCGGGAGGGCGGGGAACTGCTGGTTTCCAACAGCCTCTCCGGCGAGCTTGCCGCCCGGGTGCAGATCCCGGCGGGCACGGAATTGGGCACGGCGTTTACCGTTCCCTTTACCCTGGCGGGCACGGAGGATCTGTATTTCGTGTTCGACGGGGAGATCCAGTTCCAATCCTGGCAGCTGCTGAGATAAACCGCAGGGAGGGAAAAACCCTCCCTTTTTTGTGTATTTTTTCATCCGGTATACGCGGATCCCAGGGAAAAGCCCTTGACAGCGGGGGTTTTGATGGGTATAATGTGCATAAACATGCACGATTGTGCATGAGCAAACAGCGAGCGAAACGCCGGGAGGACCGGCGGGGGAGGCATCATGGCCTATCTGGTGCTGCAGAACGGCAGGATTTTTGAGGGAAAGCGCATCGGCGCGCCCGTCGACCGGGTGGGGGAACTGGTATTCACCACGGGAATGGAAGGCTATCTGGAGACGCTGACGGACCCGAGCTATTACGGCCAGATCGTTACCCACACCTTTCCCCTGATCGGCAACTACGGCGTGATCGAGGAGGATTTTGAGGGGAAAAGCGCGCTGTTCGGCTATATTGTAAGGGAACTGTGCGATGCGCCCTCCAATTTCCGCAGCCAGTACGCCCTGAACGATTACCTGACAGCCCGGGGGATCCCCGGCCTGTGCGGGGTGGACACCCGGGAGATCGTGCGGATCACCCGGGAGGAGGGCGTGATGAACGCCATGCTCTGCGACGCCGTGCCCGCCGATCTGTCGGCGATCCGGGCGTTCCGGGTGGAAAACGCCGTGGCTTCCGTCACCTGCGGGGAAAAGGCGGTGCATCCGGCGGAAGGGAAAGAAAAGTACCGGGTGGCGCTGATGGATTACGGGGCGAAAAGAAACATCGTCCGTTCCCTGCAAAAAAGAGGCTGCACCGTCACGGTGTGGCCGGCGGATACGAAGGCGGAGGAAGTGCTTTCCGGCGATCCCGACGGGATCATGCTGTCCAACGGCCCCGGGGACCCCAAGGAAAATACGGGCTGCATCGCGGAGATCAGAAAGCTGCTGGGGCAGAAGCCGGTATTCGGCATCTGCCTGGGGCATCAGCTGGCGGCGCTGGCCCTGGGGGGCGATACGGTGAAGCTGAAATACGGCCACCGGGGCGGCAACCAGCCGGTGAAGGACCTGAAAACCGGCCGCACCTGGATCACCTCCCAGAACCACGGGTACGCCGTGGTGGCGGAAAGCGTGAGCGGCAAAGGCGAGGAGACCTTTGTCAACGCCAACGACGGCAGCTGCGAGGGCGTTTCCTATCCCGGCCTGAACTGCTTCACCGTGCAGTTCCATCCCGAGGCCTGCGCCGGCCCCAAGGATACGGGCTTCCTGTTCGACCGGTTCATTTCCATGATGGGAGGGACGATGGATGCCTAAAGATCTGACCATACGCAAGGTGCTGGTGATCGGCTCCGGCCCCATCGTGATCGGCCAGGCGGCGGAATTCGATTACGCCGGCGCCCAGGCCTGCCGGGTGCTGCGGCAGGAAGGGATCAACGTGGTGCTGGTGAACTCCAACCCTGCCACCATCATGACCGATCAGCACCTGGCGGACGAAATTTATCTGGAGCCGCTGAACGCGGAAACCGTGCGGCGGATCATCGAAAAAGAGCGGCCGGACGGGCTGCTGGCGGGGCTGGGGGGCCAGACGGCGCTGACGCTGGCCATGCAGCTGAGCCGGGACGGCACATTGCAGCAGTACGGCGTGCGGCTGCTGGGCTCGCCCATCGAGGCCATCGAAAGGGCCGAGGACCGGGAAAAATTCCGGGATACCATGCGCCGGATCGGCCAGCCCTGCGTGCCCAGCGAGATCGCGGAAACGCTGCAGGACGCCCTGCGCGCCGCCCGGGACATCGGCTATCCCGTCATCGTGCGGCCCGCCTATACCCTGGGGGGCAGCGGCGGGGGCATCGCCCAGGACGAAAGCGAAATGCGCGTCATCGCCCAGGCGGGGCTGGACGCTTCGCCCATTACCCAGATCCTGGTGGAAAAGTGCATTTCCGGCTGGAAGGAAATCGAATTTGAAACCATGCGGGACGCCCTGGGCAACGTGATCGCCGTCTGCTCCATGGAAAACGTGGACCCGGTGGGGGTGCACACCGGGGACAGCGTGGTGGTGGCCCCGGCGCTGACGCTGTCCGATCGGGAATACCAGATGCTGCGCACCGCGGCGCTGGACATGATCACGGCCATCGGCATCGTGGGGGGCTGCAACTGCCAGTTCGCCCTGAACCCGGATTCCTTTGAATACGCGGTGATCGAGGTGAACCCCCGGGTGAGCCGCTCCTCCGCCCTGGCCAGCAAGGCGACAGGCTATCCCATCGCCAAGATCACCACCCGCATCGCCCTGGGCTATTCCCTGGACGAGATCCCCAACGACATCACCGGCAAAACCTGCGCCTGCTTTGAGCCGGCGCTGGACTACGTGGTGGTGAAATTCCCCAAATGGCCCTTCGATAAGTTTTCCGGCTCCTCCCGCCGCCTGGGCACCCAGATGAAGGCCACGGGGGAGGTCATGGCCATCGGGCAGAGCTTTGAAGAGGCGCTGATGAAGGCCGTGCGGGGCGCGGAGATCAGCCTGGACACCCTGAACGCGGCGCCCCTGTCCGATCTGCCGGTGCGGGAACGCCTGGCGGCCCAGGACGACCGGCGGCTGTTCACGGTGTTCGAGGCGCTGAAAAGCGGCGTTTCCGTGGACGAAATCTTTGAGATCACGAAGATCGACCGGTGGTTCCTGCATAAGCTGGAGGGCCTGGCGGCCTTTGAAAAAAAGCTGCAGAAGGAAGGCCCCGCCGGGGAAAACTACCCCCGGGCGAAGCGCCTGGGCTATCCCGACGCCGCCATCCGGCGCCTGACCGGGGCGGAAACATTGCCCGGCTGGACGCTGTCCTACAAGATGGTGGATACCTGCGGGGCGGAGTTCGCCGCCGAAACGCCGTACTTTTATTCCTGCACGGATGAAAGCTGCGAATCCCGGGCCCTCGAACGCAGCGGGCGGCCGGTGGTCATGGTGCTGGGCAGCGGGCCCATCCGCATCGGCCAGGGCATCGAATTTGATTACAGCTCCGTCCACTGCGTGTGGACCCTCCGGGAAATGGGCTACGACGTGGTGATCGTCAACAACAACCCCGAAACCGTCTCCACCGATTACGACACCGCCGACCGGCTGTATTTCGAGCCCCTGTGCCCCGAGGACGTGATGAACATCATCGCCGTGGAAAAGCCCATCGGCGTGGTGGTGGCCTTCGGGGGGCAGACGGCCATCAAGCTCACCAAATTCCTGGACGGCCGGGGCGTGCCCATCCTGGGCACCAGCGCCGCTTCCATCGACATGGCGGAGGACCGGGAGCGCTTCGACGCGCTGCTGGAGCAGTTCCATATCCGCCGGCCCCGGGGAAAGAGCGTCAGGACCCTGGCGGAAGCCCTTTCCGCCGCGGAGGAGCTGGGCTATCCCGTGCTGCTGCGGCCCTCCTATGTGATCGGCGGCCAGAACATGACCATCTCCCGCAGCGACGGGCAGACGAAGGCCTACATGGAAAAGATCCTGGCCGGGGGCATCGAAAACCCGGTGCTCATCGACCAGTACCTGCCCGGGATCGAATTGGAAGTGGACGTGATCTCCGACGGGGAGGACGTGCTGATCCCCGGCATCATGGAGCACATCGAGCGGGCCGGGGTGCATTCCGGGGATTCCATCGCCGTGTATCCGCCCTATAACCTCAACGACGTCTTCCTGGAAAAGATCTGCGATTGCTCCCGGAAGCTGGCGCTGGCCCTGGGCACCAAGGGGCTGGTGAACATCCAGTATCTGATCTACAACAACGAACTGTACGTGATCGAGGTGAACCCCCGGGCCAGCCGCACCGTGCCCTACATCAGCAAGGTGACGAAGGTGCCCATGGCGGACATCGCTTCCCGGGTGATGCTGGGGGAGAAGCTGGCGGAGCTGCACTTCGGCACGGGGCTGTACCGCACGCCGCCGTACTGCGCGGTGAAGGTGCCGGTGTTCTCCTTTGAAAAGCTCAGCGACGCCAACAGCATCCTGGGCCCGGAAATGAAATCCACAGGCGAGGTGCTGGGCATCGGCAAAACGCTGCCGGAGGCGCTGTTCAAGGGCCTGACGGCGGCGGGCTTCGCCGTGCCCGGCCCCCACAGCAAGGGGAAGACCGGGGTGCTCATCAGCGTGGAGGAGAGCGACTACCAGGAGGTCATTTCCCTGGCGAAGCGCTTCTTCGATCTGGGGCTGCGCCTGTACGCTACCTCCGGCACTGCCGCGGCCATCGAAAGCCTGGGCGTGCCGGTGACGGCGGTAAAGAACGCCGCGGAAAGCGACGAGATCACCGATCTTATGGATCGGGGGGACATCCATTACATCGTTTACACCGGCGCGGTGAAGGACGCCACCGTGGGGGATTACACGGCGCTGCACCGCCGGGCCATGCGCCTGTCCATCCCCTGCCTCACCTCCCTGGATACCGCCGGGGCCCTGGCGGACATCATGGCCAGCCGCTACACCGGGCAGAACACCGAGCTCATCGACATCAACCACATGCGGGCCTGGCGCAGCCGCATCCGCTTTGCCAAGATGCAGTCCTGCGGCAACGATTATATCTTCATCGAGAATTTCGACGGGGCCATCACCTGCCCCGAATCCCTCTGCGTGCAGCTGTGCGCCCCCCACTACGGCATCGGCGGGGACGGCATCGTGCTGCTGGAAAAATCCGGGAAGGCCGACGCCCGCATCCGTTCCTTCAACAAGGACGGCAGCGAGGGCCGCATGGCGGGGAACAATTTGCGCTGCGTGGCGAAATACCTGTACGACAAGGGCTATGTGCGCAGCGAATACCTGTCCATCGAAATGGGCGACAGCGTGCACCATCTGAAGGTGTACCTCCGGGACGGCAAGGTGAATTCCGTTTCCGCGGCCATGGGCAAGGCGGATTTTGCCGCCGCCCGGGTGCCCGTGGTTTCGGACCTTGCGGAAGTGGTGAACGCGCCGCTCTCCATCGCCGGGGAAACCTACGCCGCCACCTGCGTGTCCGTGGGCAACCCCCACTGCGTGGTGTTCCTGGACGGCATCGACGCCCTGGACCTGAACGCCCTGGGCCCCCGGTTCGAGTACGCCGATTGCTTCCCCCAGCGGGTAAACACGGAATTTGTGCGGGTGATCAACCGCAATACCCTCCGCCTCCGGGTGTGGGAGCGGGGCAACGGGGAAACGCTGGCCTGCGGCACCGGGGCCTGCGCCGCGGCGGCGGCCGCCGTGCGCTGCGGGTACTGCGCGGCGGACAGCGATATCGTGGTGAAGCTGCCCGGGGGCGACCTGACCGTCCGGTGCGCGGAGGGCGGGATCACCCTCACCGGGGAAGTGACGTTTGTGTTTGAAGGAGAGTTTGAATACTGATACTGTTATCTGATGGAAAGAAGAACTTACTGGGGGAAACCGCTCTTTGCTGCCCAAAGAGCGGTTTCCCCCAGACCCCCTTCCGAGAAAGGCGACTGGGACAGGAGGAATCCAATTCACGTTTTCTCATTCTGTCTATCTTTCTATTTTGGGCGATCGATTCGCAGGAATGCAGGATCACCGATCCGGTGCATCATTGCACCCTTTTCTTTTTACGCTTTTCATGTTAGGATTAGAGTGACAAATCGGAATTTGTCTACATGATTGAATCAGCGGTCGATAATACGAATCAGTGCAGAGGAGCTAAGCGACGTGAAACGAATTGTGTTGATTTTGATAATACTCGCAACGCTGCTGGGACTTTATATGATATTCGGTACAAGAGGACATCGCTACGACGAGTTTGACCCGGAAAAGGAAGGCATCGTTGATGTCATCGTTCATGTGGACTCATCTGTTATGAGTAACCGAAAAGAATCCGAAATCAGGTATTATTCGCTTGCTAGCAGTGGACGCATCCGCTTAACAACCGCTTTCGTACCTGACACAGCTACGACATATACGGTTCCATATGGGTGCTTTGAATCGTATGTGGACAGAAACAAAGTTCTGAACCGCCTTGACCATATGGCTCTGGAGGATGAAGATCGGAACCAGGTGCCTTTGAATGAAACACATGCTCTAATTTTTCATCGAATAGCTGAGCTGGAACATGATTTGTTCGGTATTCGCTTTATCGAAACAGGTGGTCAGATATTTGTCTTTCTGAAATTGAACGTGAATCTATGGACTCCATGCTGTCTCTATTGGTATGATTGTGAAGCGGATGCGCTTGTTTTACTGCACGAATGGGACGCCGAAGAGGTTGTCGGCCTTCGGCTGCGTAACATTACCCTGGCAAAGCAAAACAGTTTTGATTGAATTTGCTTTATGACAGCATGGCTGAGGATATACATTTTCCCTTGACAAAGTCCTTCTTCTGTTTTCCATCGTTTGTAGATGTATATGATTGCCTGACGAGCAAATGCTAAACAAAGAAACGAAACTGAATCTCTCAAATTCCAGTTTATCGCTGGCTGAATCTGCTTTATTCTCCCCGAACCAGAGGGTTCTCCCGTGCAAGGGTGGCTCTTTTTCTTTACTTTTGCCGCAGCGTTATGATACAATAAGCCCAGAAAAAGAAAGGAGCCGTTCTTATGACCAGCCGTTTTGAGCCCACGTTTGAATCCCTGCGCACGTATGCCGCGCCGGAATGGTTCCGGGACGCGAAGTTCGGCATCTGGAGCCACTGGGGGCCCCAGAGCGTGCCCATGTTCGGCGACTGGTATGCCCGGAACATGTACGTGGAGGGCACGCCCCAGTACGAATACCACCGGCGGCACTACGGCCATCCCTCGAAGTTCGGCTACAAGGACATCTGCGCCCTGTGGAAGGCGGAGCGCTTCGATCCCGATGCCCTGATGGAAAAATACCGCCGGGCGGGGGCGCGCTATTTCATGGCCCAGGCCACCCATCACGATCATTTTTTCAATTACGATTCCGCCGTCAACCGCATGAACAGCGTGAAGGTGGGCCCCCATAAGGACATCCTGGCCCTGTGGCAGGCGGCGGCGCAGAAAAACGGCATGCCCTTCGGCCTCAGCGAGCACCTGGGGGCGTCCTTCTCCTGGTGGCGGGTGAACAAGGGCTGCGACAAATATGGCCCCTACGCGGGGGTGCCCTACGACGGCTGCGATCCCGCCTGGCAGGATTTTTACCACGCCAATCAGGAGCACTATGAACAGGATCCCGGCGGGTGCGCCCCCTGGTATACGCAGAATAAACAGTATCACGATTACTGGCTGCGCTGCGTCACGGAAATGATCGAGCGCTTCCATCCGGATCTGCTTTACACCGACGGCGCGCTGCCCTTCGGCGAATGCCAGAAGGACGATCCCTCCGATCAGGACCCCGGCGTGTACGCCTGCGGCCTGCAGGCGGTGGCCCGGCTGTACAACGCCTCCATCGACCGGTACGGCGAAAACCGCGCGGTGTACCTGCAGAAGGACCGCCGGCCGGAAATCTATTCCGTGGGCGTGCTGGACATCGAAAAGAGCCAGCTCCCCGGCATCATGCCCGAGCCCTGGCATACGGACACCTGCATCGGCAACTGGTTCTACGACGTGCATTACCCCTACAAGCGGCCGGACCAGATCATCGAAATGCTGGTGGACATCATTTCCAAGAACGGCGTGATGCTGCTCAATATCCTGCAGCGGCCCGACGGCACCATTGACGAGGATGCGGAGTTCATCCTGGATAAGATCGGCGAATGGTTCGCGGTATGCGGCGAGGCGGTATACGGCACTCGGCCCTGGCGCGTATTCAGCGAGGGGGATACCTTCGTCAGGATCGAGGGCTTCCGGGAGGACAAGACGGACTGGACCCCCAGCGATATCCGCTTCGTGCAGAAGGACGGCGCGGTGTACGCCTTCCTCATGGGCGCCCGGGGCGGCGAAACGCTGGCCCTGCGCAGCTTCAGGGATCAGGAGATCCGCGGCGTGGAGCTGCTGGGCTGCGGCCCCGTGCCGTTCCGGAAGGAATTCGGCGTGCTGCTCGTTTCCCTGCCGGAGCGCCTGCCCGCCTTCTGCGCCAACGCCCTGAAAATCGTCTGATCCGTCGGGCTTTTTGGGAGGAAGCCGTTCTCCGGCGGACGGGAAACGGCTTCCCCCGGTGGGTTTTCTGTTTCAGCAAGATTTTTGAGAAGGAGTGCTTGACAAAGCAAGATCCTTATGGTAATATACTCTTTGCCGTCTGAAACACAGCGGTATGCGCATCCGATGCATTGGGGCGCCCGGGCATGTGACGCGGGCAAAGGTCTCCTGAAATCGGTTCACATATACGGTCGCATGGCTCAGTTGGTAGAGCACATCGTTCACATCGATGGGGTCACAGGTTCGAGTCCTGTTGCGACCACCAAAGTATCGTTAGTCAAACTATTGCCAAAGAAATTTGACGATGACTTGAGTAACGAACCAGAAAAATCAGCGTCTGAATTATCAGGCGCTGATTTTTCGTTCTCGCAATTATGACAATGCCTTGTTGCTCCGAGGATACACTTATAGGCGTCATTGTATTCTGTAGTAATGTTCTCGTCCCTGTCGATCCATATTCTTTTGAATAGAGCCCGGATCATCAAGCGTTTTATCGAATCGTTCGCTCGATAGTAGGTATCGCCACAGTTTTCAATCAGGTCAAAGGCCATGGTGAGATTTGCCTTGATTTGACCAAATGTCGTACTCAGACTGGCGAAGCCAGACTGAGTAGTAACGAAAATAACGGGAACGACAGACAAATCAGTCCGGACAGGGTTGACAGGTGGAGGATTCGGGAATACAATCACCCTGAAGGAGTGATGAACATGATCATCAAAAAGGCTTCATTGAAGCAAATGATTGTACTGATTCTTGGAATCCTGTTCGTCCTGAATCAGCTCACAACCGGTATCTACGGCTATGTGCATAACGCTCCGCTGGATTATGTCATCAGCACCAGCGTCCAATACGCCTGCATGGCAGCGGCCATGATTCTCGCTGTTTTCAGAAAGAAAACGCCGGCATTGGTCCTGGTGATCGCCGCGACGATTCTCTGCCTTGTCAATCAGTTTATTCCCCCGGTTAACAAAACGGATCCAATCTATCGCACGCTGTACTATATGCTTGAGTACATCCTGCTGATTGCGTATATCCTGACCGGCGACGACCAGAAGAGGAACAGTCTGCTCTGGTGCGGTCTCTTTATCTTCTCCGTAGGCTATTCTGTCTTCGAAATCGCGAAAGTCCTCTCGGTCAAGGACCTGGTGTACCTGATTCACTATCTTGCCTTCTATCTCGTCGGCTACAGCCCGGATAAATGGTACGAACGGAAAACCATTCCGCAAAACACACAGGCCTGAGACCGCCTGTCCTGCTGCCGGCGAAAACGAGCTTTCCCGCGATCTGCCCGGGTGCGTGACGCATCCGGGTATTTGTATGGTTCAGGCAGTCCTTCTCATGAATCTTCCATTGTATACCTGTTACTGCTCGGCGTATGGGGGAAGGAAACCCTGTTCAAGGTTGAAAAGGCCTT
>CACWLP010000026.1 GCA_902761755.1 uncultured Eubacteriales bacterium
GATGGCCGCCGTCAGCGTCGTCTTGCCGTGGTCCACGTGCCCGATCGTGCCGATGTTCACGTGCGGCTTATTGCGCTCAAATTTCTCCTTTGCCATGGGTTTTTCCCTCCTGTTTTGTTTCGTTCAATGAAGCAAACAAAAGATCAATGCTTGCCAACGACCTTTTCCGCCACGCTCCGGGGCACTTCCTCGTAGTGGTCGAACTGCATGGTGTACATGCCGCGGCCCTGGGTGCGGGATCTCAGGTCGGTAGCGTAGCCAAACATTTCGCTCAGGGGGACGAAGCAATGGACGCTCTGCTCGCCCAGGCGGGTTTCGATGTTGTCGATCCGCCCCCGGCGGGCGTTGATATCGCCCACCACGTCTCCCAGGTACTGATCGGGAACGATGGCTTCCACCTTCATCATGGGCTCCAGCAGCCTTTCCTCCGCCTTCGCCAGGGCTTCCTTGAAAGCCATGGACCCGGCGATCTTGAAGGCCATTTCCGAGGAGTCCACTTCGTGGTAGCTGCCGTCGATGACCGCGGCCTTGAAGTCCACCACCTCGAAGCCGCCCAGCAATCCGCTGCCCGCCGCTTCCCGGATGCCCGCGTCGATGGGCGCGATGAATTCCTTGGGAATCACGCCGCCCACGATCTTGTTTTCAAAGGCATATCCGGCGCCGGGCGCCTGGGGAGACACTTCGATGACGCAGTGGCCGTACTGGCCGTGGCCGCCCGTTTGACGGACGAAACGGCCCTCCGCGGTGACCGGCTTCGTAATGGTCTCCTTGTAGGCCACCTGGGGCTTGCCCACCACGGCTTCCACCTTGAACTCGCGCATCATGCGGTCCACGATGATTTCCAGGTGCAGCTCGCCCATGCCGGCGATGATGGTCTGGCCCGTTTCCTGATCGGTGTAGGTCTTGAAGGTGGGATCTTCCTCCGCCAAACGCTGCAGCGCCAGGCTCATCTTGTCCTGACCGGCTTTGGTCTTGGGCTCGATGGCCACCTGGATCACAGGATCGGGGAATTCCATGGATTCCAGCACGATGGGATGGCTCTCGTCGCACAGGGTATCGCCGGTGGTGGTTTCCTTAAGGCCCACCGCCGCGGCGATCTCGCCGGAATACACCGTTTCCACGTCTTCCCGGTGATTGGCGTGCATCATCACGATGCGGCTGAAGCGTTCCCGCTTCTTCTTGGTAGAGTTGTACACGTAGCTGCCGGAGCTGATGGTGCCCGAGTAGACCCGGAAGAAGGCCAGCTTGCCCACGAAGGGATCCGCGGCGATCTTGAAGGCCAGGGCAGAGAAGGGCTCCTTGTCGTCCGCGTGGCGGACGGCTTCCTTCTCCCCGTCCTTGGTGACGCCGTGCACCGGCGGCACATCCAGGGGGGAGGGCAGATACGCCAGCACCGCGTCCAGCAGGGGCTGAACGCCTTTGTTGCGGTAAGACGTGCCGCACAGCACGGGCGTCAGGGCACAGCTTAAGGTGCCCGCGCGCAGGGCGTCCATGATTTCTTCCTGGGTCAGCTCTTCCCCGCCCAGGAATTTTTCCATCAGGTCGTCCTTCTGTTCGGCCGCCGCTTCCAGCATTTCCTCCCGCAGGGCCTGGGCTTCGTCCACCAGCTCGGAGGGGATCTCCTCCTCGCGGATGTCCTTGCCTTCGTCGTCGTAATAGACTTCCGCCTTCATCTTCACCAGGTCGATGATCCCCCGGAAGGAAGCTTCCTTGCCGATGGGCAGCTGGATCGGCACCGCTTTGGTGCCCAGGCGGGTGCGCATCATATCCACCACGCGATGGAAGTCCGCGCCGGTAATATCCATTTTATTGACGTAGGCGATGCGGGGAACGTGGTATTTGTTGGCCTGGCGCCAGACGGTTTCGCTCTGGGGCTCCACGCCGCCTTTGGCGCAGAACACGGCCACGGCGCCGTCCAGTACGCGCAGGGAGCGTTCCACCTCTACCGTGAAGTCCACGTGGCCGGGCGTGTCGATCAGGTTGATGCGATAGCCCTTCCACTGGCAGGTCGTAGCGGCAGAAGTGATGGTGATCCCGCGCTCCTGCTCTTCTTCCATCCAGTCCATGGTGGCCGCGCCTTCATGCACTTCGCCCATGCGGTGCGTCCTGCCGGTATAGAACAGGATGCGTTCGCTGGTGGTGGTTTTTCCGGCGTCGATGTGCGCCATGATGCCGATGTTGCGGACCTTGTCAAGGGGGTGACTTCTGGGCATAACGGGGAATTCTCCTCTTCTAAAACCTTGAAACTTGCAGGACCGTGCGTCGCCCGCCGATTACCAGCGGTAGTGGGCGAAGGCCTTGTTGGCCTCGGCCATGCGATGCATTTCTTCCTTGCGCTTGACGGCGTTGCCGCCGTTGTTGGCGGCTTCCATCAGCTCGTTGGCCAGGCGCTCGGCCATGGTCTTTTCGCCGCGCTTGCGGGAGAAATCGACGATCCAGCGCAGGGCCAGGGTCTGCCGGCGCTCGGGCCGGATCTCCACAGGCACCTGATAGGTGGCGCCGCCCACACGGCGGGCCTTGACTTCCAGCTGAGGCATCACGTTGTTCAGCGCCTGCTGAAACACTTCGTTGGCCTCTTTGCCGGTTTTTTCCTTAATCATGTCGAACGCGCTGTAGCAGACCTGCTGGGCCACGCCGCGCTTGCCGTCGAGCATGATCTGATTGATGAGCTTGGTGACCACGACCGTCCCGTGAACGGGATCGGGCAGCACTTCGCGCTTCGGGATAAATCCACGACGGGGCATGTAGTTCCCTCCTCAAAATTCGTAACGCTTCCCACCGGGCCGACCGCAGCATGTCAGCATCATGCCGCTCCGCTTTCTCGGTGCGCGGCGGGGGATCGGGCGGCCTGCCGGCGGATGTTCCTTTCCGCAGGCGGTTCCTGTTCTCTTCCCCGGCCGGGGCAGCAGCCCATGCGATGGCGAAGGCGTTCCTTACTTCTTCGGGCGCTTGGCGCCGTAGAGCGAGCGGCCCTGGTTGCGCTTGGCAACGCCGGCCGTGTCCAGCGCGCCGCGAATGATGTGGTAACGGACGCCGGGCAGATCGCGCACACGGCCGCCGCGGATCAGCACGACGGAGTGCTCCTGCAGATTGTGACCGATTCCGGGAATGTAGCAGGTACCTTCGATGGAATTGGTCAGACGGATCCTCGCGATTTTGCGCAGAGCCGAATTGGGCTTCTTGGGCGTCGTGGTCTTGACGCTCAGGCATACGCCGCGCTTTTGCGGGCAACCCTGCAGGATGGGCGCGGTTGACTTGTTGACAACCTTTTCTCTTCCCTTGCGGATCAACTGATTGATCGTTGGCATGGAAGCACCTCCTGATAATTGTTCGGAGCCGTTTTGCGGTCTCCTCCTATAACATCCCCGCAACCCTCGGGAATATATAGTCATTGCTGGACCGATAAAACGGGCACGCCTGTTTTATCGGGTTTGCAGATTTTCCTGCGGTGCAGGCACCGCGGCCGGAAAATCTGAGAAGAATGAAAATTTCCTCCCGCATCAGAGATGCTCCGGAAATTTTCTCCTCGAACCGGCAAAGCCGGTTCTGCGGATTTCAATCGAAGGTTTGGCCAGCCTTCGAAGCATCCGGCGGATCAGTCCGCTTTGGGTTCTTCTGCGTCAGTGCGGAGCACGCCCGCAGCGGCGGAAGGCACGTCCACCCGGCAGAGCTGGGACAGCTCCTCCATGGTGGCCACGGTCCGAAGCGCCGTCCCGGTTTCCCGGGCCGCCTGCTCCACCTGCTGCCGCAGATGCGGCGCCGCATCCAGGGAGAGAAACACGCAGTCCAGCTTGTTTTCCTTCAGGCCGCGCAGCACCTGCCGCACGCCTACCACCCGCATGGACCGCTTTTTCAGCCGCTCCGGCATGTCCCTTTTCCTCCGTTCTTCGGCGCAGGAACGCAGTCGCCCGCATAATGCAGACAACTTTAACATAATAACATCGGCAAAATCAATTGTCAACTGATTTTCCCGGAAAAAATCTGAAAAAACCTGAATTTTTCTTATATTTTCCCATCAGAAAAGCCGTCCGGGGCCACCGGACGGCTCAATGCGGCCTGAAAGCCTTATTTCAGCGCGTATTCCAGCACCACCGAGGCGTTCACCGATACGTCGCCGCTGACGATGGCGGTGCCGCCAGCGCGATCCGCGGCTTCTTCCTTAAAGGTGTTGCTGATGCCGTAGAAGCCGCCGCTTTGGCTGGCGTCCACCAGCTTCAGTTCGCCCAATTCCATTCCGGCAGCCTCGGCCAGCACCTGGGCTTTCGTCCTGGCGTCCTCCACGGCGCGGCGGAGGGCCTTCAGGTACGCTTCATTTTCCTGGGTGGAAGAAAACACGATGCCGTAGGTGGTGTTGGCCCCGGCTGCCATGGCGGCGTCCAGGATGGGCCCCACCTGGCTCAGATCCCGCACCTTCACGCTCAGCATGTTTTCCACCTGGTAATAGCTGGTGCGCTTTTCCTTCCCCGTGTCGTCATAGCTGTAATCGTACAGCATGTTCACGTTGAACATGCTGGTGATCACGTCCTTTTCCTCCAGGCCCATGCCGTAGAGCGCTTCCAGCACCGCGTTCATCAGCCGGGCATTCTCCGCCTGGGCCTCCCCCACGGTGTCCGCCCGGGTGGTGACCCCCACCTGCAAGGTGGCGGTATCCGCCGCCAGGGCAATGGTGGCGTTTCCGGATACCCTCACCACCGGGGCGTTTTCCTCCGCCAGGGCGGGGGCGGCCAGCGTCAGGGCCATCATCAGGCACAGCGCGGCAGCGATCAGCTTTTTCATTTCAGATTCCTTCCTTTCCGTACAGGCTGTTTATGCTTTGCCTTTTTTCAGATGGCGGATCAGCAGGAACGCCAGCGCGGCGATCCCCGTTACGCAGACGGCCAGCCCCAGCCAGAACAGCCACGAAAGCGTTTCCCCTTCCGCGGTTTCCGCTTCCGACGGTTCCTCCGGGGCCGGAGCATCCGTTTCCTCCGGCACAGGCGCAGGCACGGCCGTCGGTTCGGGCGTGGGCTGGGCCGTAGGCGCGGAGGTCGGTTCGGGCGTGGGCTGGGCCGTAGGCGCGGAGGTCGGTTCGGACGTGGGCAGGGCGGTGGACATCACGGGGGCGGCTGCGTATTCCCGCTGGGCCTTCCTGGCCTCCGCGGGCGCGGCCTCCATCGCTTCTGCGGCCATATACGCGTTCTCCTCTTGGCTTTCCGCCGCCCAGTCCATCATCGGCGCTTCCTCGCAGGCGATCTCCTCGCTCTCCTCCGCGTCCTCGTACAGCACGTTGGACAGGCTCCCCGAAGCAAACAGGGAAAGCACCGCGCCGGCGTCGTTTTCCGCGGCCTTCTGCTCCGGCGCAGGCGCTTCGTTCACCGCAGGCGCTTCGTTCGCCGCGATCGATTCATTCGCCGCAGGCGCTTCATCCGTCGTGGTGGCGGTTTGGGCAACGGCTGCCGGGGCCTTGGCGGATCCGGCGGTGCGGTAAACCGTGGGCAGCTTGCCCCGGCTCATGGCCAAAGCGCCGCCGAAGATCATCACCAACGCCGCGGCCGCGGCCATCCAGGATTGCCGGAAAGCACGCGCCGGGCTGCGCTTGCTGCCCGTCGCTTCCGCCCGCACCGCTTCGCGCCAGGACGCGGAAAACTCGTCTGGCACCTCCACCTCGTCCTCCAGAGCGCGCAGGTCCCGCCGCAGGGCCAGCAGCGCAGCGCACTCGGCGCACTCCGCCGCGTGCCGCCGCATTTGCTCCGCCTGCTCTTCCGTCAGTTCTCCATCCAAAAAGGCATCGAGAAGATCAGAAAATTCTTTGCAGTTCATCATTTTCTCCTCCTCTCTCTGCATTAGACGGAACGGTCCGAAAAAAGTTCCGAAGATTTTCGCAAAATCAGCGCCAGTTTTTCCCTCGCCCGGCTGATCCGGCTTTTCACCGTGCCCAGGGACAATTCCAGGATCCCGGCGATCTCCTCATAACTGCGGCCCTGAATGTCCCGCAGCACGATCATCCTGCGCATGTCCTCCGGCAGCAGCGCCATGCCCTCCCGGAGGAGGCGCATCCTTTCCTTCTGCTCCAGGCGGGCGTAAGCCCCCGGGCTTTCGTCCCGGAGCTCGTATCCCGTGTCCTCCCGCATGGCGTCCAGGGATACGGCGTCCCGGCGCTTGCGCAGCTCGTCGGTGCACACGTTCATGGCGATCCGGGTGATCCAGGTGCCGAAAGCCGCGTCCCCCCGGAAGGAGGAAAAAGCCCGGAACGCCCGCAGCATGGTTTCCTGGGCGCAGTCCATGGCGTCCTCCCGGTTGCCCATCATGTGATAGCACGCGGCGTATACGCGCTTTTCCTCCCGGGCGGCCAGCGCTTCAAATTCTTCGGCGGGCTGTCTGCGTTTCAGCAGCCTGATTTCCATGCTTGCCCTCCTTTCGGCAGACGGCATCATTCAGACGGGATTGCCGCAAAAAAGTTCCCGATATGGGCCGGTCAGTTTTTTGCCGCGGGAACAGCCGCTCCTGCGGCAGCAAATTTCGTTCATATTGTAACAGGAAAAAGGCCAATATGCAAGCGGCCGGCCACCCTTGCGGTGCCGTGGGAGGAATGGTATAATCGAAGGCGGAGGGATGGCGCGTGGAGGAAGATTTGACCCGCCGTATTTCGGATCTGGCCAGCCGGGCTTGGGCCCAGGGCGTTTATTGCTTCACCCATTTTCTGTCCCTGGCGGGCATTTCCGATTTTTTCCGGGTGCTGCCCGCCCTGCCCCCCGCGCCCTGGCGGCTCTTCGGCGGGGCGGAGGGATGCGAAAGGCAGATGCTGCGCTTCGGCGACGAGGCGCTCTGCGGGTACGACGTGCCCTTCCCCATCGCGTGCCTGCGCATTTTCCCCCTGAACGAAAAGTTTTCCGAGCCCCTCACCCATCGGGATTACCTGGGGGCGCTGATGGGGCTGGGGATCGAAAGGGAGCTGCTGGGGGATATCGCGGTGCGGGAGAAGGAAGCGTACCTGTTCTGCGAGGAGCGCATCGCGCCGTATATCCGGGAGCACCTCGTCCAGGTCCGGCGCACGTCCGTTTCCTGCGAAGCGTCCGCGCCGCCGGAAGGCGCGCTGTACGAAACCCGGCCGCTGAGCGTGCAGGTGTCCTCCCAGCGGCTGGACGCGCTGATCGCCCGGGTGTTCAGGCTGAGCCGGGGCGACGCCCAGGCCCTTTTTCCCGCCGGAAAGGTGTTTGTTTCCGGCCGCCTGTGCGAAAGCCCAAGCCACGTGCCCAAGGCGGGCGACGTGGTTTCCGTCCGGGGCTTCGGCCGCTTCCGGTACCGGGGCATGGAAAGCCTGAGCAAGAAAGGAAAAGAGAATACCGCCGTGGAGCTGTTCGTCTGAAGCGAAAAATCAAGTCAAAATCGGCGGCGCGCCTTCACTCGCACAGGATGAAAGCGCGCCGCTTTTTCTTTGCCGTTCAGCTCTGCATGCTGCACACCGGGCAGCAGGCAACCATCATCCTTCCCGCGCCTCCCGGCCGTTTTCATCCGGCTGACCGTTCAATATCAGCCAGTCCAGCGTCTCCCGGGAAAGGAAGGGCGCCAGCTTGAAGGCCAGGCTCCGCCTGGCATGGAGCAGCTTTCTCACCATCCGATCCAGGCAGGCTTTCGATACGAAGGGCGCCAGGTCGCAGATATGGCTCTCGTCCGCCTGCTCCAGGCAGCGCTCGGCCAGCCGGTCCAGAACGTCCCGGCTCGCAAAAGGGGCCAGGTCCAGGATCTGCTCCCAGCTCAGCGCCGGCGCATCCGGCACATCCGGCGCGGGCGGCGCTTCCGGGGCCGGCAGCGTTTCCGGGATTGGCGGAGCCGGCGGCGTTTCCGGGATTGGCGGAGCCGGCGGCGTTTCCGGCACGGCGGGCAGGGCCGCTTCCTCCTCCGCGTCCAGGCTGATCCTGCCCGTCAGGATCTGTTCCATGGATACGCCGTAATAGGCGCTGAGAAACAGCAGCGTCTGCACGTCCGGCAGGGCCGCGCCGTTTTCCCATTTGCTCACCGCCTGGTGGGTCACATTGCACAGCTCCGCCAGGCCCTGCTGGCTCAGGCCCCTTTGCAGCCGCAGCAGCATCAGGTTCCGTCCCGCCTGTTGATTGTCGATCATGGTTTTCTCTCCTTCCCGTATGATGGCACCGGCCGGGCGCATATTCAGCATAGGGGATTTTTTGTTTTCCGGCAAGAAACCGTTGGTTGAATGTCCGGATTGCAACCGGCGGTTGCAAAGCGGAGCTTTTTCAGGGAGGAAATACAGGAAAGGGCGCTTCCTTGCCCCGCAAAGAAACGCCCCCGATAAACGTTCTTCTAATTATCATTGTCCTCCCGGAATTTGAACAGCTTGCGCTTCACCCGCTGCAGCGCGTTATCGATGGATTTCACGTGGCGGCCCAGCAGTTCCGCGATCTCCTGATAGCTTTTGCCGTCCATGAACGCCTCCAGCACCCGGCGCTCCAGATCGGAAAGCACCTCGGAGATCTGGGTCTGGATGCGGCTTAAATCCTCCTGGCTGATGTAAAGGTCCTCCGGGTTGGTGACCCGGCCCTCAATCACGTCCATCAGCGTGCGGTCCGATTCCTCGTCGTAGAGGGGCTTATTCAGGGAAACGTAGCTGTTCAGGGGCACGTGCTTCTGCCGGGTGGCCGCTTTGATGGCGGTGATGATCTGGCGCTTGACGCACAGCTCCGCAAAGGAGCGGAAGGAGGCCAGGCGCTCGGGCTGAAAATCCCGGATGGCCTTGTACAGCCCGATCATGCCCTCCTGCACGATGTCTTCATGGTCCGCGCCGATGAGGAAATAGCTGCGGGCCTTCGACCGCACGAAGTTCTTATATTTGTTCAGCAAATAAGCCAGGGCCTGGCCGTCCCCCTGCTGGGCCAGGGCGGCCACTTCCTCGTCCGTCATGGGCACGTACTGTTCAAATTCCCTGTCTTCATCCATCATGGGTTCGTCCGCCATGGCGCGCCTCCCGGGAAAAATAGATTCAGCCGCGGCCCGTCATCGCCGCGTAGAGCAGGATCCCCGCGGCCACCGACGCGTTCAGGGATCCCACGCCTCCCTTCATGGGAAGCGATACCTTGTAATCGCTGTTTTCCAGCACCAGGCGGCTGACGCCCTCGCCCTCGGCCCCCACGATCAGCGCCATGGGGCCGGAGAAATTCACGGTGCGGTAGTCCTCGCCCTCCATGTCCGCGGCGTAGAGCCACACGCCCTTTTCCTTGAGCATTTCCAGGGTGCGGTTCAGGTTGGTCACCCGGGCCACCTTCACGGTTTCAATGGCCCCGGCGCTGGCCTTCACAGCGGAAGGGGTGAGCCCCGCGGCCCGGCGCTCCGGCACGATGACCCCGTGGGCGCCCACGCAGGCGGCGGTGCGGATCACGGCCCCCAGATTCTGGGGATCGGTGACTCCGTCCAGGATCACCAGGAAGGGAGGCTCGCCTTTTTCCTCGGCGTCGCGGAGCATGTCCTCCACGTCGTAATACCGGTAGGCGGAGGCAAACGCCAGCATGCCCTGGTGGTTCCGGGTGATTTCGTCCAGGCGGCTGCGTTCCACCGTCTGGATGGGGATGTGCCGCTCCCGGGCCATCGCTACGATCTCCCGGGCCGTGCCGCTCAGATCGCCCTTCGCCACCAGCAGTTTTTCTATATCCCGGCCGGACTTGATGGCCTCCCGGATGGGATTGCGGCCGGACAGCAGGTTTTCGGGAAGCAGGGCTTCCTCCCGCCGCACATCCGCGCGGGGCGCGGCTTTCCTTTCCGCCGGCTTTTCCTGCCGGGGTGCGGGGCGCTCGGCCTGCTCCCTGGGGACGGGGGGCTTTTCCCCCCGGAAGGCGGGCCTGCCGCCGGGCCGGCGGGCGTCGGCACGCTGGCTTTCCCGGCGCTGTTCGTCCGCCTTCGCGGTGCTGCGGCGGTAGCGGGCGCCCTCCTCTTCCCATTTGCTCTCGGCCCGCAGGTGATCCTTCCTGGTCATTTTCTTTTTCGTCAGATCCTTATAGAATGCCATTTCAGCTTTCCTCGTTTCTGTATTCTACCGATCCCTCCGCCCGGCGGGCGCTTCGTCCACCACGGCGATGGAAACCGTATAGGAGCTTTGGGCAAAATACCGGTCCGCGCGGCTGCCCCGCACCACGATGATCGCCGGGTCCGCGTCCCGGCCGTCAAAGGCGTAATCCCCGAACACCACCACGCTGGGGGGAACGAACAGGGAAAGATCGTAGCAGCACAGGAACGCGAAGGGCCGGATGATGGTCACCGTGTCCGGCAGGTCGATGGTTTTCAGCGATTCGCACGCATAGAACGTATGATCCCGGATCACCGCGATCCCCTGGGGAACGGTGATGGCGGAAAGGCTCCGGCAGTAGCTGAACGCCCAGCTCCCGATATCCGTCATGCGCTCGGGCATCGTGACGGAAGCGAGGTTCACGCACTCGGCGAACGCATACGGCCCGATCACCGTCACGCTGTCCGGCAGCACCAGGGAGGTCAGCGATTCGCAGCTGCAGAACGCCCCCTCTTCAATAAATCGGAGGCCCTCCGGGAGCGTCACGGAGGACAGGGCCGTGCAGTAGCTGAACATGCTTTTCCCCACGGCGGGGACCCCCGGCTCCAGCACGGCGGAGGAAAGGGAAGAACACAGCGAGAAAGCCGAATCGCCGATCTGCTTCACGCTGCCCGGGATCGTCACGGCGGTCAGGCGCGGGCAGGCCTGGAACGCCTGTTTCCCGATCACGGCCACGCCGTCCTCCAGCTCCACCGCGGCCAGATCCTGGCAGTTTGCGAAAGCGCCCCACCCGATCTCCTTCACGCTGCCCGGGATCTTCACGGCGGTGAGCCCGTCCCGGCCAAAGAAAGCAAACCTCCCGACGGCGGAAACGGGATGGCCCTCCAGCTCCGCAGGCACGGCCGCTTCCCCGCCCTCGCCCCTGTAGGCGGTGATTTCCGCGGTGCCGTCCTCCCGCAGGGCGTATTCGTAATCCCCGCAGCGCAGGGCCGCCGCTTCTTCCTCCGCCCCGGCGCAGCAGCCGCACAGCAGCATCACCGCGCACAGCGCCAGGCTCAGCGCCTTTCTCATCGATTTCCTCCTTCCGCGCATCCGGGCGCGGCAAGCCCGTCACAGGGCTTTGAACATTTTCCGCATTTCCGCCGCTTTTCCGCAGGATTTCGCGCCCTCCGGGCAAGGGCCGCCGACACAGCCGGGGCCCGCGTTTTCAAAGATCACCGGGGCGATCTGCTTGCACAGCCGCAGCATTTCCACCGCCATGCCCCGGATTTCCCACTGGGCGCGGCTGCAGCAGCGCAGGGAGAAAAAGTGCAGCAGCTCCCGGGCGTTCATGGTCATCGTGATATGGGTCTCGCAGGCGTTGGGCAGCACGAACCGGGCGTCCTCGTTGCTGCCCTCGCCGCTGCCGCCCAGCTTTTCCTGCCATTCCACGTACCAGCGCTGCATTTCTTCCATCTGCCGGGCAAATTCCTTTTCGGCCTCTTCCCCCAGGGCTTTGATCCGGGGCGGCACGATATAGCAAAAGCCTTTGTCCAGGGAGACGTAGCGCTGGCTCTGCACGGAAAAGCTGGCGATGCGGTGCCGCGTCACCTGGGCCAGCAGCGCCCGGCTGACGCCGGAAATGCCGAAGGTGAAGCTGGCGTGCTCCAGCACCGAAAGATGCCCGGAGGCCACGATCCGGCGCAGGAACGCCGCCTGGTCCTTTTCCTCCACCAGCGCCCGGAGCTCTTCGTATCCCAGGGCGGAATAGCAGGTCCGGGCCGCCAGGGCGCAGGTCTTTTCCGGGTCCGGCGTGTGGGAAAGGAGGGTCACTTGCAGTTTTGCTTCAGGCATCGTTTTTTTCCTCCGATTGCAGGTATTCGGCCAGGATCAGCAGCCTGTCCGTCCGCCCGGTCAGATACAGGTAGCCCAGCAGCGCCTCCAGCCCCGTAGCCCCGGCGTACTCGCCGGCGCTGGCGGACCTGGGCCCGGCGTGATGGGGATGGGCGTTGCGCCCCCGGCGGAACACGTCCGATTCCTCTTCCGTCAGCAGGGGGGCGATCCTCTGGGCTTCCCGGGCCTGGGATACGGCGCTCACCGCCCGGTTCGCATCGGCGTGCATATCCCGCACGGGCAGATTTTTTTCCATTAAGTATGTGCGCACCAGCAGGGCGTGCACGCTGTCCCCCACGTAGGCCAGCTGCAGGGGGGATAGCAGCCGCGCCTGCTCCGGCGCCATCGCCGGCTCGGCGGTCAGAAGCGCCCTCATTTCAGCGCCGTCTTGCTGTAGGCGGAGGGGCTCATGCCCACGATGTTCTTGAAGGTCTTGCTGAAATGATAGGGGTCGTTCATGCCCACTTCGATGCCCGCTTGGCGCACGGTGTAGCCCTCCTTGAGGAGCACCTTGGCCCGCTCCATCTTGCAGAAGAGCTGGTAGCTCTGGGGCGGCATGCCCACCTCGGCCACGAACCGCTTGCGGAACGTCTCCACCGGCATGCGGCTCAGGGCCGCCATATCGCTCAGGGAGAAGCTGTCCCGGTACTGGTTCTTGCGCATGGCGTCCACCACCTTGGCGATCTCGTGGGAGAGCACCGCGTCCATGGCCACCGGCTGGCCGGAATGGGAGGCCAGCATGGCCCACAGCAGCTGCTGCAGCTGGGCGCTGGACGCATCCTGCGCCGCCGCCACCCGCACCGTGGCCTGCACGATGTGCTTGGCCAGATTCAGCTGGCTGGGCAGCGCGCCCTGCTTCATGATCCGGTGGGGCAGCGCGCCCATCCGCTGCAGGAACGCGCCGCTGAGGGTGCCACCCACCATGATCCACAGCACCCGGGCTTCCTGGCTCACATCCAGCACCACGTCCGCCGTGGCGGGGGGCAGCATGCAGCACTCGCCGGAGCGCAGCGTCGTGGGATTTTCCGGGGTTTTCAGCGTCAGGCTGCCGCTTTCCAGCGCCAGCCACAGCCAGTGATCCACCGTCTTGAGGGCCTGCGGGCCATTCTGCAGCATGGCTGAGCCGCTGGCCGCGATATATACGCCGCTGGCGCCGGCCAGGGCATCCGGGGTGTGCGCCCCTTCCACCAGCACCGCGGGCATGTCCGTCTGATCCGGCTTCGTCTGAAACAGCAATGATTCCGCCATGGTTCTCTCCTCCGTTTCCTGTGTACGGCCCTATTTTACATCCCAAATCTTACATTGTCAATACGGGTGACCACATGGAACAAATAAATCCGGCGGATTTCCGCAGAGAACAGAAAATTTTCAAACCCGTGGGACAAAACCGGGCCCCGCGGCGTCTAATTATATGGAAAAAGGTTTTTCCAATCCATTCCAAGAAAGGAAGCGCATCCCCATGACCCGACTGACCCGCTTTTTGATCCTGCTGACGGCGGCCGTTCTTCTTCTGCCCGGCATCGCCCTGGCGGAGGACAGGCCCCTCGCCGTTTCCTTTTCCGGGCCGGTGACCCTCTCGCCGGGGCAGCAGGCCCAGGCCGTCACCGTGGCCAATATATCCGGCGACGTGGTGTATTCCATCACCGATATGCAGAAGAAAACCGTGGTGTATACCGAGCAGCGCGCCGGCGTCCAGGCGGGCGAGCGCCTGACCTGGCCTGTCCCCGCGGACATCGCCGGGCTGGACGCCGCCCATCCCGTAAAGCAGATTCGTCTTTCCTTCGTGCTGAACGGAAAGGCCTGCGCCCTCGACCTGTATTTTTCCCTGGAAAAAGGAAAGGGCCCCGGCATCGTGATCGAGCAGGGCGCCTGGTATCACAACAACACCGCCTGCGTTTTCGGCCCCGCCTTCCGGGACGTGAAGCCGGGCCTTACGGACAAATGGTACACCTTCGCCCCCGTGGATCTGACCGTCCAGGGCCGGCAGGAATTTGAGTATATCGCTTCCAGCCTGTACGTCATCGGGACGGTCTGTGTGGATGTGAACGGCGACAGCGTCACCGTAACGTACCGGAATTTTTACGACGGGAAAGGCGGCCGCACCGAAACGAAGGAGGAGTTTTTCACCTTCTTTCCGGATCTGGACGCCGTTTCCCAGGTGGAGCCCGAAATGCTGCAGGATCGGGCGCGGGCCTTCGGCGTGCCCCTGAGCATTGAAAACGATCTGAACGGGGACGCCCGGGTGCTTCTGTACGTGCGCAACCGGGTCACCTACTGCAATTACGTCACCCCCACCCGCCAGCTCACCCGCTACTGGCCCAATCTGCCGGAGAGGAAGGCCCTGCGGGAAGAGATGCTGCGCATGATGGACCCGTAAGGCCGATTGACACCCGGCGGCAAAGCCTGTACAATGAACGGGCGGAAGCAGTTTCCGCCCGTTTTTGATTGGCAAAGGAGGGAGCAGCCGTGCCCACGGTCCGCCACACCGTCGGGCCCGCGGAAGCGGGCCGCACGGTGAAATCCCTGGCCCTGAAGGAAATGGGGCTGTCCCGGGGCCTGTTTTCCAGCCTGAAATTCCGCGGCGGCATCACCCTGGACGGCGCGCCGGTCCATGCGGACGTGCGCCCCGCCCCCGGCCAGGTGCTCTGCGCCCAATGGGAGGAGGCGGGCGGCGGATTCATTCCCGCCCCGGTGGACGCTGATTTTGCCATTGTCTATCAGGACGAAGCCTATTTCGTGCTGGATAAGCCCGCGCCGCTGCCCACCCTGTCCTCCCCCCGGCAGGGCGGCGCGTCCCTGGAAAGCGCGCTGTACGCCCGCCTGGGCTGCCCCGAAAACTATCTGTTTCGCCCGGTGAACCGGCTGGACAAGGGCACCAGCGGCCTTCTGGCTGCGGCCCGGGACCGCAACGCCCAGCAGCGGCTGCAGAAGCTGCTGCACACGGAGGATTTCGTGCGGGAATATCTGGCCGTCTGCCGCGGCTGTCCGCCCCGGGACGCCGGCACGGTGGATCTGCCCATCGCCAAGGGCGCGGGCGTCCGGCGGGAGATCCGCCCCGACGGGCGGCGGGCCGTGACCCGCTACCGCCTGGAAGCGGAGAAAAACGGCCTGTGCCTGCTGCGTCTCCGGCTGGAAACGGGGCGCACCCATCAGATCCGGGTGCACATGGCGGCCCTGGGCTGCCCCGTGCTGGGGGATTACCTCTACGGCGAAAAAGACCCCCGCCTGCCCGGGCGCTTTGCCCTGCACGCCTGCCGCCTCGCTTTCACCCATCCGTTTACCGGCCGGCGGATCGGTTTTTTCTCTCCCCTGCCCCACGACCTGGGCGCCCTGCTGGAAGAAAACGAATAAAAACAGCGTAGCCCCGCCGATCCCGGCAGTCCGCTGCGCTGTTGTTTTGTATTTTTTTACGCCGCCGCTTTTGCGGAGGGCTTTTTTGCTTTGCCCGTCAGGCGCATCAGCCGCTGCCTGCGTTTGGCCCGGCGCTCCAGCCTTTCGCCCAGGTCCCGGGCGCCCACGCCGTAGACCAGATACAGGATCAGGCCGCTGACGATCATGATGAACACCGTAGAGGCGCACTGGCGGCCCGCGGCGTTGTAATCGTTCTGCAATTCCGGCGTGGACATGCTCTCAATGACCTTGGCATAGGTATTGGCGTTGGGATTGAAGAAAGTTGCGCCCATATCGTATTCGGTGAACAGGGAATTGAAATTCAGCGCGAACACGGCCAGCACGCTGGGCAGGATGATGGGCAGTTTGATCCGCAGCAGCGTCCTGAACCCGGAGGCCCCCAGGTTCCTGGCCGCGTCCTCCAATTCTTCGTCGATGGCGTAGAACGACGCCTTGATCATGCGCAGGGCGAAGGGCAGCTTCACCACCGTATAGGCGATGATCAGCAGCAGGCGCACATTCTCGCCTGTGTACAGGTTCTGACCGAACACGTACCAGATGTTGTTGTTAAAGAATATTCGGTAGCTGTAACATATCAGGATGGTGGGCAGCAGCCATGGGAACAGCAGGCACGCCTCCACGATCACCGCCCGTTTTTTATTCTTTTGCTTGAATATATAGTTCACCGCCGCCACCACGATCACGCAGGCCAGCGCCGCGGCGGAAGCCGCCAGGATGAAGCTCAGGCGGATCGCGTCTCCCGTCTTGGGGTTGGTAAACACGCCGGTGACTGCGTTTTCCTTGATTTTCGGCTTTCGTCCCTCCCGGGGGACCTCAACGTCCTCCGAACCATAATAGTTGATGGTGGTCACCGCTTCCACGCTGGGCTTTTTGGCGTTGACGGCGCCGTAATTCTGGAAGGAGAACAGAATGATTATCACCACGGGCAGCATATAGATCACGAACAGCAGATAGGCGTAGACGTGGGCCAGCACGTTGCCCACGGGGTTCTGGATCTTCTGCTTCACCAGCTTCGCCTTGGTTTTGCTGACGGACAGATAGTGGCCTTTGCGCTCGTAGTGGTTCAGGATGGTCAGCAGGATGATGGTGAACAGGGCCAGGATGATGCTCATCAGGGCCGCCTGGGCCTGGGGAAAATCGATTTCTCCTTTCGTTGTTCCCGCCAGCTCCACGATTTTCGGGTTGATGGAATTATAGCCAATCAGCTTGGGCGCGCTCATGGCGCACAGGCCGGTAATGAAGGTCATGACCGTCAGGGAAAACAGCGTGGGCAGCAGCGTGGGCATGACCACCTTCATCAGCACCCGGAAGGGGTGCGCCCCCAGGTTCCGGGCGGCCTCCACGGTGTTGTAGTCGATGTTTCGGATGGCGTTGCGCAGGAAGAGGGCGTGGTTGGAGGTGCAGGCGAAGGTCATGGTGAACAGCACCGCATAGAACCCGCCGAACCATTTTTCGTTAAACTGTGGGAACAGCCCCCGCAGCCACTGGGTCAGTATGCCGTCCCGGCCGTACAGGAACAGATACCCGGTCACCAGCGCCATGCCGGAGTAGATCAGGGTGGTCATGTAGCCCAGGCGCAGGATCTTGGCGCCCTTGATATCGAAATATTCCGTCAGCAGCACGATGCTGATGCCCACCACGTTCACCGTGATCACCAGCGCCACGGCCAGGATCACGGAACTGAGGATGAAGGAGGGCATGTTGCCGCTGAAGAAATAGCTGATGACGCGGAACGGCTCGATCGCTCCCGTGGTGGGGTTCTTTTCCCGGAACACGGAAAGCAGCGTATTCAGGCAGGGAGCCACCATGAAGCCCAGGAACAGATAGGCGAAAAGCACCCCGCCGAATACCTTGTACAGCAGCGAAGCGTTCAGCCAGCCGGGTTTCCCGGAGCCGGGCAATGTGCGTTTCTCCATATTCGCCACCTCATTCCTGCGCTTCGTAGGACATGATATCCATGGGATGGATGCCCACCGTCACGGTGTCCCCCACCTCATAGATATTGATGCCGTCGTTCTTTTCGATGACCTTGACGGCCTGGCCCGCCGCCTGGATGTAATACTTGATGTACAGCCCGTAATACTCCCGGCTTTCGATGACGCCGGGCAGCTGGAGGGCGCCCTCGTCGCCGGGGCGGTTCACCCGCACCCGCTCCAGCCGGATGAAATGGTGCTTTTCCGCCGGCAGGCCCATTTTTTCCACGATCTCCTCCCCCAGGCGATTGATGTCGCCGATGAAGTTGGCCACAAATTCCGTCCGGGAATGGTTGTACACTTCGTTGGGAGTGCCGATCTGCTCGATGTAGCCCTTGTTGAACACGGCGATCCGGTCGGAGAGCGTCAGCGCTTCTTCCTGATCGTGGGTGACATAGATGGTGGTGATGCCGAATTCCCGCTGCATTTTCTTCAGTTCGTTGCGCAGCTGCACCCGCAGCTTGGCGTCCAGGTTGGAAAGCGGCTCGTCCATGCAGATGATGGCCGGCTCCGTCACCAGGGCGCGGGCGATGGCCACGCGCTGCTGCTGGCCGCCGGAAAGCTGGCTGACGGCCTTTTTCAGCTGCTCGTCCGTCAGATCCACCTTCTTGGCAATGGCCTGCACCTTCTGGGCGATCTCCGGCTTTTTCATCTTTTTGATCTTCAGGCCGAAGGCGATATTGTCGTACACCGTCATGGTGGGGAACAGCGCGTAGCTTTGGAACACGATGCCGATATTGCGCTTCTCGATGGGCACGTGGGTAATGTCCCGGCCCTGCATGTTCACCGTTCCGGCCACCGGGTCGATGAAGCCGGTGATGGTGCGCAGCGTGGTGGTCTTCCCGCAGCCGGACGGCCCCAGGAAAGTGAAAAATTCGCCCTCGTTTACCTCCACGCTGATCTTATGCAGTGCCTCGAATTCCCCGAATTTTACGATGATATCGTCCAGACGAATCATAAACGGCATCCGCTCCTTCTTGTGTGGATCATGGACAGGGCCGCGCCCTCCTGCGGACGGGGCCCTGATAAAAACGGGCGAGCCCGGGAAAGGGCCCGCCCACCGACGTTGCGCCGGTTCGTTCCGTTACTGGGCCTGGGTCAGGGTCGCCCAATCCAGGTTCTCCCAATCGGGCTCCGCAGGGGCGTTGGAATTATCCGGCCAGTAGAAGCCCAGGTTGGTCAGGATGTTGGTCCATTCCTTGGAATGCACGCCCACGTAGTCGGCGTAGCTCATGCCGGCGCCTTCCACCGTTTCCAGAGAGCAGTTCTTGATGGTGTAGATGGCGGGCACTTCATCGTACAGCTCGGCCGCGGCGTCCGCGTTGCAGGGATAGCTGTCGAATTCTTCGCCCCAGGCAGCCTGCACTTCGGCGCTGCCGAACCAGTCGGCAAAGGCCTTGACGATTTCGGTCTGCTCTTCGGTGCGGCCTTCCTTCTCCACGATGCCGATGTATTCGGCGATGTAATAGGTGCCGTCGTCAATTTCCACCAGCGCCCAGTTCTGGGGGTTCAGCGTGCCCTTGAGGGGATTCTCAAAGCTGCCGGAAATCGCGGCGTCGTCGATCTGGCCGTACAGGGAGGAAGAATAGAAGGTGGACACCTGCACATCGCCTTTCATCAGGGGATCCAGGCCGTACTTATCGCCGGTGAAATCGCCGTTGGCGCAGTAGTTCCACAGGGTCTTCCAGCCTTCGATGGAAATGCCGCCCGCGGGGGAAGCGGGATCGGTGAAGGCGTAGAGCATGGCGTTGTTGATATTCATGTTGGTGGTGCCGGTCACCTTGCCCTGGCGGTACCACTTATAGCCGCTGTTCACCAGGTCGGCCCAGTGGGCGAAATGCAGCGTTTCGCCGTTGGTGCCCAGTTCGTCCGTGCGGTACAGCATCAGGATGTTCTGGATCACCAGGCCGTAGGCCTTGCCGTCGAATTTGTAATCGCCCACCTTGTCGGCCCAGGAGGGAGTCCAGTCGATGATCTTCAGGTTCTCGTACACGCCGCCGCTCAGCAGCTGGCCCCAGCGCACTTCGTTCAGGCCGAAGATCAGGTCGGCGTCCTTGTTCTCATTGGCGGCCTGCACAGCCTGGGCGTCGCCGGAAATGACGCTGTTGTCGTCGATCTTGATGGTGAAGCCCGCTTGCTTGGCCTGTTCGATCAGCCAGGTGGTGCGTTCGGAAGAGTTGGAGTTGGAGTAGATGCGGATCACGTAATCCTCGGCGGATGCGGTGATCGTGCACAGCGACAGCATCATGGCCAGCGCCAGTGCGAGGGCAACAAATTTCTTCATGGAAAAAACGCCTCCTTATTGTATTGGGTCCCCGTTTGTACGAATCATATCACATTTTTCCCGTTTCGTAAAGGGTTTTTCGGAAAATAGGCAAAAAACCTGCTTTCTTTCATGAAAGAATCACGGGGATTTCCCGATCCAGCGTCATGTCCGACGCGGTCACGGCGCAGTCGTACGCCAGGATCCGCACCCCCGCGTCCCGGGCCCGGCGGAGCGCCCGGGCAAAGGCCGGATCGGTGCGGGCGTTGGGCAGGAACCGCCCGGGCCCCTGCATCTGGATCACGAACAGCACCGCCGCCCCGAATCCCGCATCCGCGCAGCGCATCAGCTCCCGCAGGTGCTTTTCGCCCCGGGCCGTGGGCGCGTCCGGGAACAGAGCGTCGCCGTTTTCCTCCAGCGTCACGCCCTTGACCTCCAGATAGGTTTTCTTTTCCCCCTGCTCCAAATAAAAATCCAGCCTGGACGCGCCCAGCGGCGCTTCGGGCTTCATCCGCGTCAACCCCGGGAACAGCCATGGCAGCGCCTCCCCGGCGGCCCGGTTGGGGGCCTGGCTGTCCATATTGATCAGCAGCGCGCCCTTGCGCACCGCCACCAGATCGCAGCGCGTTTTCCGCGCCGGGTTTGCCGACACGGAAAGGTACACCGGCGCGCCGGGAACCAGCAGCTCCCGGCACCGCCCGGTGTTTTTCACGTGGCAGATCTCCTCCCCGTTTTCCGTCTGCACCCGGGCGATGAAGCGGTTGGGCCGCTCCAGAAAGATCCCCGGGATCACCCGATCGTACAGCTTCATCCGCGCCTCCGTATCCATGCACCGGCCCCGTCAACGGGCCGTTCGCTCTCCCTGTATCCCTTTTTCTTTTCCCTCTGCCGGCCAAAAAACCCTGCCATGCCCGGAAAAACGGAATATTTGAGAAGAAAATATTTCATTTTTTACAAAATAAATTAAAAAATATTAAAAAACGTATTGATTTTTTAATAATTTTGTAATATAATGATCCTGAATCCATAGAAAGGACAGGTGAAACGCATGCGTCATTCGCTCAAACATGCGTCGGCACTGCTGTTGGCGCTTCTCCTTTGCATCAGCCTGATACCGACTGCGCTGGGAGAAACCTACACCGGCACAGTCAATGAAGACAAGGTGTTTTTCCGTACGCAGCCGAACACGGACTGCGTATACTACTGCCAGCTGGCCAAGGGCACCAAGGTCAAAGTGACGGGCACCAGCGGCAATTTCTATAAGGTCACCTACGACGGATGCTCCGGCTACGTGATGCAGAAATTCGTCACCCTGTCCGACAGCGCGAAGAACGCGCTGGGCACCGCCAAGAGCAGCAGCACCTACGCCTCCGCCACCAGCATTTCCCAGCTGGGCGGCCCGCCGGATTACACCCAGCAGGGCTCCAGCGGCAAAAACGTGGAAAAGCTGCAGCAGGCCCTGAAGATCAAGGGCTATTATAAGGGCACCGTGGACGGTAAATTCGGCCAGAACACCGAAAGCGCGGTAAAGGCTTATCAGAAAGCCGTGGGCATTCCCCAGACCGGCAAGGCGGACTACGCCACCATCCTGAAGCTGTTCGGCAGCGTGCAGAGCACTTCCGTGGCCAACGACCCCAAAATGAACGGCATCACCCGCATTTCCGAAATCGCCGTTCCGGCCACCACCCAGCCCGGCAGCAGCGGAAAGAACGTGGTGGCCCTGCAGCAGGCGCTGAAGATCAAGGGCTTCTTCAAAGCGCCCATCGACGGCAAATACGGCGACACCACCAAGGAAGCCGTGCTGGCGTTCCAGAAATCCCGGGGCCTGTATCAGGACGGCATCGCGGGGAACAACACCATCAAGGCGCTCTTTGGCAAGAACGCTTCCAACTACACCTTCACCACCGAACGGCTGGATTGGTTCAACGGCGGCAGCAGCGTATTCAGCGGCAGCTGCATCTATACCGTCAAGGACATCTACACCGGCAAGACCTTCCGCTGCCAGCGCCGCTTCGGCAGCAACCACCTGGACAGCGAGCCCCTGACCGCCGAGGACACCGCCACGCTGAAATCCATCTACGGCGGAGAATGGAGCTGGAGCCGCAGGCCCATCCTGGTGAAATACAACGGCCACGTGTACGCCGCCTCCATGAACGGCATGCCCCACGGCACCTGCACCATCACCAACAACAATTTCGACGGCCATTTCTGCATCCACTTCTACAACAGCAAAACCCACGAAACCAAGCGGGTGGACGAAGCGCATCAGCACTGCGTATCCGTGGCCATGAACAACGTGTGGTAAATTTCAAAATACTTTTCAGGGGATATTGCAGAAACCAATCTGCAATATCCTCTTTGTTTACAGGGATATTGGTTCTCATAGAAGAATGAGCAACAGTGAATACCAGGAAAAAAGGAAACCCCGGGGTGGATTGGAGGGGCCAAAAGCCCCTCCAAGCGGAATCCGCAGCAGCGAAGCGTGCGCTGCGAGGAGCATTTTTACGCCCGGGAGTCCCGCAGGGACGAGAGGAAAAGGCGTTTTATGTCGATCAAATGGAGGATCCATTTGATCGAAGGGGCTGTGCAACAGCCCCTGCGGTTGCTTTCCCCGTTGACGCAGGCTTTCCCCCTGTGTTAAGATGCAGTCATCCCTTATCACAGGATAACGGCTTTCTGTTCCCCGCCGGAGAAACCGACAAGGAGGAAATCAAAGATGAAAAAGTACCTGCCCATCATCGTGGCGGCCGCGCTGATCGTGGCCGGCGTGATCGTATTCCTGCTTATTCCCAAAACCCCGTCCTCCCAGGGGGACATGCTGGCCCGGATCCGGGAAAAGGGCAAGCTCACCATCGCCACGGAGGGCGACTGGCCGCCCTGGACCTACCACGGCGATGACAACGCCCTCACCGGCTTTGACGTGGAGATCGGCGGCCTGATCGCCAAGGGCCTGGGCGTGGAGCCGGATTATCAGGAGGCCGCGTGGGATTCCTTGCTGGCCGGGCTGGAATCCGGCCGGTTCGACATCGTGTGCAACGGCGTGGATTACACGGAGGACCGGGCGAAAAAATACGCCTGTTCCGATCCTTATGTGTACACGGAGATCGTGCTGGTGGTGGCCAAAGACAATGAGGACATTCATTCCATCGAGGGCCTGAAGGGCAAAACCACCTCCAACTCCCCCAATTCCACTTACGCCCAGCGGGCGCTGGACGCCGGGGCCACTGTGGAATACGCCGACACCCTGGCCCAGACCCTGCGGCTGGTGGAGCAGGGCCGGGTGCAGGCCAGCATCAATTCCAAAGGCTCCGTGGACGAATACCTGGAAAACAATCCGAACGCCAACCTCAAGGTGGTGCTCACCATCCCCGGCGATCCGGTGTGCTTCCCCATGGTGAAGAGCGCGGATACCGATACCCTGGTCGCGGAGGTCAACCGCATCCTTTCCCAGCTCCGGGCGGACGGCACCCTGGCCGGGCTTTCGCAGAAATACTTCGGGGCGGACATGACGGAAGCGAAATGATTTCCCTTGACAAGCCCCGCCGGCATGCTCTATATTCAGCCATGGAGGCTTTCCCTCCATGGCTTTTCATTCTCTCGGAAGGGAACGTGGCGATAGCATGGTCAACGAACACTGGCAAATGCTGACAGAAAGCTTCCCGCAGCTATTGGAATACGGGATCAAAGTAACCATCCCCCTGTCCATCCTGTCTTTCGCGCTGGGGCTGGCCGTGGCGGTGACGGTGGCGCTGATCCAGTACGCCAACGTCCGTTTTCTGCGTCGGCTGTGCCGGTTTTACATCTGGATCACCCGGGGAACGCCCCTGCTGGTGCAGCTGTTCATCGTATTCTACGGCCTGCCGGACATCGGAATCAAGCTGAGCAATTACCTGTCGGCCTTCCTGGTGCTGGGCTTCAACGAGGGCGCTTACATGGCCGAAACCATGCGCGGCGCCCTGGAAAGCGTGCCCCGGGGGCAGATGGAGGCCGGGTACTGCGCGGGGATGAATTACGTGCAGATCATGGGCCACGTGGTGCTGCCCCAGGCCTTCCGCACCGCTTTCCCCGCCCTGGGCAATTCCATGATCGCCATGGTGAAGGATACCTCCATGGCCGCCTCCATCACCATGGCGGAAATGTTCCGCCAGGCCCAGATCATCAGCGGGCAGCGGGGCGATGTGCTGCTGCTGTACTGCGAAGCGGCGGTGATCTACCTGCTGTTCTGCACGGCGCTGACCTGGCTGCAGCGGCTGGGCGAAAAGCTGCTGGCCAAGAGAGGGGGCGTCCGGGCATGATGCTGGATATTCAGAACGTGCGCAAGCGCTTCGGCGACAGGGAGGTATTGAAGGGCATCAGCCTCACCGTGGACAAGGGCGACGTGGTGGCCATCCTGGGCCCCAGCGGCAGCGGGAAAACCACCTTCCTGCGGTGCCTGAATTTTCTGGAAAAAGCCGACGGCGGCGCCCTGGTATTCGACGGGGCGCATTTCGATCTGCACACCGCTTCCAAGGCCGATATCGCCCGGGTGCGGAAAAAGACGGCCTTCGTATTCCAGAATTTCAATCTGTTCCTGAATAAGACCGTGCTGCAGAACGTGACGCTGGGCCTGGAAAAGGGCCGCGGCATGAAAAAAAACGACGCCCGGGCGGCCGCCCTGCGCGCCCTGGAGCACGTGGGCATGGCGGACCGGCTGGAAAGCTACCCTTCCCAGCTTTCCGGCGGCCAGCAGCAGCGGGTGGCCATCGCCCGGGCCCTGGCCTCCGATCCCGAGATCATTTATTTCGACGAGCCCACTTCCGCCCTGGACCCGGAATTGATCGGTGAGGTGCTGTCCGTCATGCGGCAGCTGGCCAAAGAGGGCATGACCATGCTGGTGGTCACCCACGAAATGGATTTTGCCCGGAACGTATCCAACAAGGTGCTGTTCATGGCGGACGGCACGGCGGTGGAAACCGGCCCCTCCCGCGATTTTTTTGAAAACCCCAAAGCGGACCGGTCCCGGGACTTCATCCGCTCCATCCTGGCCGCCCGGGAATAGCCCTTTCCGCCCGCTGCTGACGCGGGCGTTTTGTTTTTCGTATTGCGTCCCGGAAGCGCATCTGCTATAATCAAAGAAAAGCGGCGCGCCGCCAAAAAAAGAAAAGGAGACACCACCGATGAACAAGCTGATCATCCAGCCGCAGGTGAAAAAAGGTCATATCCGCAAGGAGCTGCAGGGACATTTTTCCGAGCATCTGGGCCGCTGCATCTACGGCGGCGTGTACGTGGGCGAAAACAGCGATATCCCCAACGAGAACGGCATGCGCAAGGACGTGGTGCAAGCCCTGCGGGACATCAGCATCCCCGTGCTGCGCTGGCCCGGCGGCTGCTTTGCCGACGAATACCACTGGAAGGACGGCATCGGCCCCAGGGAAGGGCGCAAAAAGATGATCAATACCCACTGGGGCGGCGTCACCGAGGACAATTCCTTCGGCACCCACGAATTCATGGAGCTGTGCCGGCAGCTGGGGTGCGAGCCGTATGTGAACGGCAACGTGGGCAGCGGCACCGTGCAGGAAATGAGCGAATGGGTGGAATACATGACCATGGAGGGCGTTTCCCCCATGGCGGACCAGCGCAAAGCCAACGGCCACGAAGCGGCCTGGAAGCTGCCCTTCTTCGGCGTGGGCAACGAAAGCTGGGGCTGCGGCGGCAACATGACGGCGGAGCACTACGCCAACGAATACCGCCGGTATCAGACCTATGTGCGCAATTACCGGCCCGGGGAAAAGATTTATAAGATCGCCTGCGGCCCCGGGGATTTCGGCACCGAATGGACCGAAACGCTGATGAAGGTGGCCGGCCGGTTCATGGACGGCCTGTCCGTGCACTATTACACCGTGCCCCACGACTGGAACCACAAGGGCCACGCCCTGGGCTTCAGCCGGGAGGATTATGAAATCACCCTGAAAACCGCCCTGAACATCGAGCGCATGATCCGCACCCATGAGGTGATCATGGACCGCTACGACCCCGAAAAGCGGGTGGGCATGATCGTGGACGAATGGGGCACCTGGTACGATGTGGAGGAGGGCACCAACCCCGGCTTCCTCTACCAGCAGAGCTCCATGCGGGACGCCATGGTGGCCGCCCTGACGCTGAACATCTTCAACAAGCACTGCGACCGCATCCACATGGCCAACATCGCCCAGCTGGTGAACGTGCTGCAGTCCGTGATCCTCACGGAAGGCCCCCGGATGCTGCTGACCCCCACCTATTTCATCTTCAAGCTCTACAAGGACCATCAGGAAAACGACCTGCTGGAGAGCGTGCTGATCCCGGACGGCCCGGAAGGCGAGCTGCCCCTCCTGCAGGAATCCTCCTCCATCGCCGCCGACGGCGCGATCCATGTGACGCTGGTGAACCCCGGCTTGGACGACACCCGGGAGGTGGAGATCGCCCTGGGCGGCCGGGAGATCCGGGAGGCTTCCGCCCGCATCCTCACCGGGAAAATGGACGACCACAACACCTTCGACGCCCCGGACACCGTGAAGGACCGGGCGTTCACGGATTTCACCGTGAAGGACGGAAAGCTCACCGCCGCGCTGCCCCCCGTTTCCGCGGCGCATTTCATCCTCCGCTGAGCCATGGCGGCCCCCTCGAAATGCCGCCGGTGCCTGCTCAGGGACGTATCGCCGGAGGATTATCAGAAGTATGTGGAAAGCGTGCTTTTGAAAATCCCGGCCCGGGACCGCACACCGGACAGCGTGTACGCCGCCCGGCTGGACGCCTGCCGCCGCTGCGATCAGCTGAATGGCGGCACCTGCATGGGCTGCGGCTGCCTGGTGGAGCTCCGCGCCGCCTACGCCCGGCAGAAATGCCCCTTCCGCACCTGGTAAGGCAAAAAAGCATCGCCCCGCCTGCGAACTGCAGACGGGGCGATGTTTGTAGATTCAGAATAATTATTCTGTTTTCCCCTTGTACGCCAGGCACAGCATGGTCAGATCGTCGAACTGCTCGGCGTCCTGAACGAAGCCGTCCACAGCCCGGCGCACGCCCCGGAGCACCTCCTGGGGAGGGGCGTCCCCGGTTTCGTTCAGGGCAGCCAGCATCCTGTCCGTGCCGAAAAGCTCCCGCTCCCCGCTGGTGGCCTCCGGCACGCCGTCGGTATAGAGGAACAGCCGGTCCCCGGGCGAAAGGGTCATTTCGTATTCCTTGTATTTCATGCCCGCCATGCCGCCGATGACGAAGCCGTGGCGGTCCTTATACAGCTCGTAGGGGCAGCCGGCGCGCTTGATCGCCGGGTATTCGTGCCCGGCGTTGGCACACTTCATTTTCCCGGTGGAGATCTCCAGGATGCCCAGCCACACGGTTACGAACATCTGCACCTGATTGTCGGAGCAGAGAGCTTCGTTGGTCTTGGTCAGGATCTCCCCGGCGGAGCGGCCCAGCATGGCGCAGCTCTGCAATATCACCTTCGATACCATCATGAACAGCGCCGCGGGCACGCCCTTGCCGCTGACGTCCGCCATCACCAGGCACAGGTGGTCATCGTCAATGAGGAAGAAATCGTAAAAATCGCCGCCCACTTCCTTCGCCGGGTCCATGGAGGCGTAGAGATCGAATTCATGCCGGTCCGGGAACGGCGGGAACACGTGGGGCAGCATGGAGCTCTGGATCTTGGCCGCCAGGTGCATTTCCGTGCCGATGCGCTCCTTTTCGGCGGTGACCCGGGTGATCTCCTTTTCGTGCTCGGCGAGGCTTTTCTCCATGCCCGCCATGATCCGGCTCAGGTTTTCCAATTCGTCGCCGGTATGGATGCCCAGGGAGGAGAAATGATCGCTGTTGTCCGCGCCGCTTTGCTTATCCTGCACGTAGGCCACCGCCGCGCTGGCAATGGCGTCGATGGGCTCCGCCACGGATCTTTTCATCCGCCGCGCCATCAGCCAGGCGATCAGCACCGTGGCGGCCAGCAGGGCCACGCCGATCTGCAGGGCGTACTGGGTCAGTTTCGCGGCGACGCTGCCGATGGAAACGTCCACCAGCAAAAATTCGCAGATTTCCCCGTCCTGATCCCGGATGGGACATCCGGCCGTGCACAGCCAGCCGTATTTTTCCGTATTGCCGATGGCGTACAGATCGCCCTCGCCGTCCCAGTTCAGGAACCGCATCATTTTGTCCCGGTCCACTTTTTCCCATTCCCCGGGGGCCAGCGGATCCACCTGATCGGAGTCCGCAATGTAGACCATGGCGCTGGTTTCCTCGTCGTACATGGCCAGATAGACGAAATCCACGTCGTTCTTATACCCTCTGAGCATATGCCTCAGCACGTCGTAGGCGCCGCCCTTGCGCGTCACACTGTCCAGAACGGTATAAAACCCGCGGTACGTTTCTCTGTCCGCTTCCGCATCGCTTTCCATCAGGCTGCGCTGTTCGGGCGTCAGGCCTCTGTAAATGCCCATGATCTCCTTGGACAGGCCGATGGAATCCGCCGCGTTGGTCGCCGAGGCGACCGCCAGCCTGGCCGTTTTGCAGGCCCGGTCGATGGACTGCCGGAACAGATTGGACCCATAGATGAGCAAACCGATCAGCAGCGCCACCGCGCCCAGGAGAAAGCTGCTCAGGATGATCCTGCCCACCGTTTTCGCGGCCAGCGAATGACGTTTCTTCTCCCGTTCGCTCATTTGCGCTACGCTTTTCTTTCCCATGCGTTTTTCCCGGCGGTCAAGCCATCTTTTTTTCCAGGGTCATTTCCACCGTGCGCCCGCGGATGGACACCTTCACATCGTCCGCCACCCGGGCCACCACGGATTTTTCCAGTTCGTCCCAGGCTTCCAGCGCTTCCTTCTCCTGCCGCTGCACGGAGGGCGCCAGCGCTTCTTCGTACCGCATCATGGACCATTCCCAGTCCATCGTGGGCAGGCTGGATTCCTCGTACATGCCGGGCAGGATCAGCGGACTGGTGAGGGCGACGACGTCCTCATCCGCGCCCCGGTCGAAGAAATCCCGCAGCTTGCCCATGAGCCCCCGGGCGGATTCGTTTTTCCCGGAGCTGGCGGCGGAAAGCAGCTGCGTGCGCTTGTCGCTGTCCATGCGGGTGGTCACCTGCAGGTGCAGCCGGTACACGTCGTTTTCGTCCTCGATCCAGAAAACGCCTTCCGTTTCGCCGGTAATGGAGCGCATCATGCCCATCATTTCCTCGGTGAGCAGCCTAAGATGCAGCGCGTTCTTTCCGGACAGGCCCTTGTACGCCGCCACTTTCTCCGCCTGTTCCAGCGCCTTTTCCATCTGGCTTCCCTTGCTGGAAACCACGATCATATCAGTTTTCATGCTTTCTCTCCCTCATTCGATTTCCAGGATGTCGCAAAAGCCGGTGACCTCGAATACTTCCGATACGATCTCGTTGACGTGAATGACCTTCATGCCGCCCTTGCCGCTCATCGCCTTGTGCGCGGACAGGAGCACCCGCAGCCCCGCGGAGGAAATGTACTCCAGCTTTTCAAAGTCCAGCGTCAGGCTGTCCGCACCGTTCAGGGACGCGTTCAGCTCCCTTTCCAGCTCCGGGGCGGTCACGGTGTCCAAACGGCCCTCCAGGGCCAGGGTCAGCGCGCTTCCGTTCAGGGTCTTGCTGATGGTCATATGAATCTCCTCCTTATTCTTCCGGTTCATTCCGCGAAAACCGCAATCACTTTTTCACCACGCCGTCGCCGTAAATGGTGGTCCAGTCGTCCTTCATGGATACGGGGATCCAGCCGTAGGCCTCGCAGTAGCCGTACATCTGGTCGGCCTTTTTCTGGTTGCCGTTTTCCCGCTCCAGATCGTCGCAGCAGAGCATAAAGGCCAGGCTGGCGTTGGGATTGCTGCAGGTGACGTATTCCGCCATGCTGCTGTCGCCCATGCTGTTGCCGAAGGACAGCACCGGCTGCTGGCCGATTTCCTGCATGATGACGGAAACCTTGTTCATTTTCAGGTTCTTGATGATGAAATCGCCGCCCAGCTGCAGCACGTCGTCCTCGGTAAACATATAGCTCAGCCCGTCGTTGTCGCCCTGCTTGCTGGCCACCACCGTTTCATCCGAGCCGATGATCTGCCGCGGCGGGATGGAGATGGGCGCGCCGTCGTTCATGATGCCGCGGACGATGAAGCGGTCCGTGCCGCTGATGATGTACACGATGAAATCGTTGGCCTGCAGGTATTCCACCACCTGCACCATGGGCAGATAGAACCCGCCGCCCCGGGTCATGCCCTCATAGCTGGGCATGGGCAGCTTCTTGAATTCGTGCACATAATCGTAGAATTCCTCCAGGGTCATGCCGGAGAAGGCGGAGGCGATGCACTTGCCGTGATCCACCTCCAGGCCGGAAAAGGACGCGCCGGTTTCGTTCTGATAGGCAATCTTCAGCGCGGTCACCTTTTCGAAATCGCTGGCCTTGTCCTTGTAATCCGGGTCCTCCAGCACGCGGTGCACCAGCAGCATGTAATCGAAATAGTTGGGATCAGTCTCGCAGAACAGGGTGCCGTCAAAGTCAAACACGGCGATGCGGTCCTTGGGCGGGATATAATCCTCTCCGCCCTCTCGGGTGATGGCGTCGATGTAGCTCACCAGCATCTCCTTGGCGGGGGAATCCGCCGTCCAGAGGGAAAGCGGATCTTCCCCGGCTTCCGGGTTTTCCGCTTCCGCCCGTTCAAACCGCATCCCGTCCCCGGCGTTTTCCTTCTCGTCCTGCCAGATCAGGCAGCCTTCCGCATCCAGGCTGAATACGGCCTCGCCGTCGTCATACTTCTGATCCGCGGAAGCGACGGTCCCATCCTCGTTATAGGCATAATCCGTGCGCAGACCGAAGGGCATGGACACCAGCGTGCCGTCGTCTTCGTGGTAGAAGCAGGCGTATTCCCATGTGCTTTCTTCCCAGGCGCTGCTGCCCCAGGTGATCAGCACCCGGAATCCTTCTTCTTCCCAGATCAGTTCCGCCGTCGCCCGGCCGCAGACCCAGACGCCCTCATAGGCCGCCGCTTCCTCCGGCATTTCCTCCGTTACGGGCTCCGCCTCCGCCAGCACGGCGGATGCCGTTCCCAGGATCAAGGCCAGCGCCAGCAGCGCAGCCAGCAGTTTTTTCATTGAATATTTCCTCCTTGCGTGTGTAATCAGTGGCAGTACAGTATATTTTATCCGTTCGTGTCCAATAAATGTCCAAAAGATCATTTCGCCACGCCGGGCCAAAAATCCTTCCGGGGCGCCGTGCTGTTCGATCCACACGTACCGGACCCAGTCCATGGGGAAAAGGAATACCCGGGCAGCCACGCAGGGATGCCGGAAGCTGCCGTCTCAGTCCATGATCTGCTCAAACTGCTTTTCCCCCGCGCGCTGCCGGAAAAAGTCCAGCGCTTCCCTGCGGAGTTTTCCCGGGCGATACGCGCCGCCGGCAGCCCGGGCAGTCTGTCCGGGGGCCGCCGCGCAGTTTCTCCCGTTCTCCATACTTTCTTCTCTCCCGCGTCGTCTGTTATTTCCTGATCCGCTTCCTGCCGGACACGATGGCGTTCTGCGGGCAGACCAGCAGGCAAAGATGACAGCCCACACACTTTTTGCCATTGAGCACCGGGCGCCGTTTTTCATCCAGGCGGATCGCCTGATGGCCGCCGTCCATGCAGCTGATCTCGCACCGCCCGCAGCCGATGCAGCGATCCCGCACGAACCGGGGAAATACCACGGTATCCCTTTCCAGCGCGTCGGTGGTGCTGCTCAGGGTATCCAGCCCCAGACCGATGGCCTCTTTCACGCCCGAAAAGCCCTTTTCCTTCAGGTACAGGTTCAGCCCCGCCTTCAGATCGTCGATGATCCGGTAGCCGTACTGCATCACGGCGGTGGTGATCTGGATGGAGCCGCCCCCCAGCAGGATGAATTCCGCGGCGTCCTGCCAGGTTTCGATGCCGCCCATGGCGGACAGGTGCATGCCCTGCAGGGCCGGATTCTGCCCCAGCTCGGCAATGAAGCGCAGGGCGATGGGCTTCACCGCGTTTCCGCTGTACCCGCCTACGGCGCTTTGCCCGTGAACGGCGGGAGAGGACACATAGGTGTGCGGGTTCACGCCTACGATGGATTTGATGGTGTTGATGGCCGCAATGCCGTCCGCGCCGCCCCGCTTCGCCGCCTCCGCCGCCGGGCTCATGGCCGCCACGTTGGGGGTCAGCTTGGCCAGCACCGGGATACGGCAGTTCTCCTTCGCCGCCCGGGTGAACCGTTCCACCAGCTCCGGCACCTGGCCGATATCGCTGCCCAGACCGCCCTCCGCCATATTGGGGCAGGAAAAATTCAATTCCACCGCGTCCGCGCCGTTTTCCTGGCACAGCCGGGCCAGATCGCCCCATTCCTGTTCGTTCTGCCCCATGATGGAAGCCAGGATGAATTTGGCCGGATAATTCTTTTTCAGACGGCGGAAGATCTCCATGTTCTCCGCCACGCCGTGGTCAGACAACTGCTCGATGTTCTTAAAGCCGATGATGCTGCCGTCGCTGCCGGAAAGGGCGGAAAAGCGGGGCGACGCCTCGTGGATATCCAGGGTGCAGATCGTTTTGAAGCAGATCCCCGCCCAGCCCGCCTCGAAAGCCCGGGCGCACATATCGTAGGTGCTGGCCACCACGGAGGAAGACAGGAGGAAGGGATTCTCAAGGGGGATGCCGCACAGATCGCACCTGAGAAGGTTCTCGTTTCCCGGAAGCGGCGTTTCGCACTCCGGCTTCACCTGGTAATACAGCCGGTTCATCAGGTCCCTTACAGGCACGTCTCCCGCCCGGACGCAGGCCCTTTCGCAGGGCGCGGAGCAAACGAGACAGGGGTTCTTTTCCGGCAGGCGCAGCGCGGCGGTCTGCTCATTCCTGAACCAGATGCTGCGCAGCAGCCCGGAGGGGGCCAGCTTCTCGCAGGCGGCGTCGCAGGGCGCGTTCCGGCACAGGACGCAGCGGATCATATCGGAACGGGAAATCAGGGGTTCGGTACAGATCATGGGGCGGCTCCTTTCTGTTCTCCGGGCGGCGCATCGGGAGCGAACCGCGCGTTCACGCCTGTGCCCGGCTCTTTTTTTCTTTCTTGTCTTCGTACATTCTCTGATCGGCCAGGGCGAACACTTCCTCCAGGTCGAATTCTCCCTCCCCGAAGGCAAAGCCGCAGGCGATCACGCAGGGGATGCCGTCCTCCCGCCGGTTCAGCTCCGCTAATCCGCGCTCCCATTCCCGCCGGATCTGCTCCGCTTCCCCGCGGCTTACGTGAATGGCCGCAACGATGAATTCGTCCCCGCCCACCCGGAAGGGGATCACGTTCCGCGCCTCGATCCTTTTCAGGCTTTCTGCGGCCTTGACGATCAGCGCGTCCCCGGCCTCGTGGCCGTATACGTCGTTCATGTGCTTTAAGTTGTTCACGTCCATGTTGAATACGGCGATCCGGGGCTGCTTTGCGAACAGCGCCCGCTTCATCTCCATGAACTTGCCCTTGTTGTACAGGCCCGTCAGCCCGTCCCGCTCCTTTTCCTGCTTCAGCGTCTTGGAATACCCGCTCATATCCCGGTACAGATCCATATACAGGCTGGTATCCACCAGATGATGGATCTGGATCAGCCCGCCTTCCTGCTGATACGCGGAGGAGGTCACCATGTAGGTCTTCCCGTTTTCCGCGCGCAGCAGATCCCACATTTCCCCGTGCTGGTCCGGCCGGGGCGGCGGGCAGGCGGTTTTCCAGTTGGTCTTTTCCCTTTGGACAAAGGCCGTTTTTGCATCCTCGTACAGCACGTTTCCCTCCGCGTCCACGATCAGGATGCCTCCGATATCGTCGCGAAAGAACCGAAGGATCAAATCGTCCATGCTTCTCTTGCCCGCCTTCTTTCCGCTTGCCGCCGCTTTACGCCGCGGGCAGCGCTTCCTCCCGGGTGTACCGGTAAATATATTCTTCCGCCAGCGCATCGATCCTGCCGGATTCTTTCTCCCGCGCCAAAAAAGCGTTGACGTACTCCAGCAGGTCCACGCTCTCCGGAGGGAGCAGCGCCCCCAGCTGGCCCTGGGTGAAGGGCGTATAAATCAGCGGCGCCGCCAGGCGGCTGTCCTGCCCCACGTAATAGCCCGCCTCCATGATCTCCGTGATCATCACGTCCGCTTCCCCCGCGGCCACCAGGCCGGGGATCTCCTGGTTCACATCGTGGATGATCAGCGTGGCGTCTGGCAGGTTTTCCCGGGCAAATTTTTCATTCAGCCCGCCCGGGTTCTCCATCACCCGGACCTCCGGGCGGTTGATGGCCGCCAGGCTTGTGTATTTTCCGGCGTCCTCCGCCCGGCAGAGCACCGTTTTCCCGTTGCCCAGGTAGCCGTCGCTCATCAGGGCCTGCTGCTTCCGGGCTTCCGTCACCGTGATGCCGCAGAGGGCCAGATCGAACTTCCCCGCCAGGGTATCCTCCATCAGGGTGGGCCAGGAAGTTTTCACATACTCGATTTCCACCCCCAGGGCTGCGGCCAGGTCCTCCGCCAGCGCCGCGTCAAAGCCCACGTACGCGCCGCTTTCCGGGTCCAGGTAAGACATGGGCTGATAGTCCCCCGCCGTGCCCACCCGTATTACGCCCCGCGAAAGGATCCGCTCCAGCGCGGACGATGCCCCTTCCCCGGGCTTGGGGAGCTCGTGGATATCGTAAGTGTCGTAATAGATCTCGAAGGCCGTCTGCTCATCCCCGGCAAGCTCGATCAGCGCGCCGGCCTGGAACATGCGGGAAAGCGCGCCGGCGGGCGCCGTGTACGCGGCGTTGGATACCACCGCCATGGCCTCCTGCCCCGCCGTTTCCGCCCGGAGGATCGCTTCCGCCTCAAACAGCAGCGTACCCGTGGCGATGTGATAATCGCTGGATACGATGGCCAGCTGCTTCACCTGGGGATAATTTTCCGTAAGGATATCGTAGGTGTACATGGCGTTCTGCGCCGTGGTCAGGGAGGCGTCCTCCACGATGACGCGGTCCGCGCTGACGCCGTGAGCTACGAGCCATTCCGCCATCCTCCCGGCTTCCGTGGCGCTCTCATTCCAGGCGGCGGTGCCGCCGCCGGTGCAGACGATGTAAGCGTTGGGATATTTCTCCGCGCTGCGGAGCAATACCTCCAGCCGCCGGATCAATTCATCCCGCATGGTGCCGTCCGGGTTCAATTGGAACCCCAGCGCCACCAGACACAGCGCGTCTGTGTCCGGCAGGCCGTCCGGCAGCACGTCCGCGTATACAGGCAGTGAATCCACATCCTTCCACAGCGCCAGGATGCGCTCCCATCGCGCCGCGGCGTCGGGGTTGATGGCCGCAAGTTCCTCAAGCAGCGCGGCGTTCGCTGCTTCCGCCTCTTCGCCGTACGCGCCGTAATTCACCGTCATGTCCCGGATCTGCTTCTGCCCGCTGTACACGTTGCTCAGCACGCTCCCGTCAACGGTCCTTTCCGTTTCCGCCCGCGTTTCGCAGTTCCCCGCCAGGATCAGCAGCAGCGCCGCGGCCCACGCCAGCATCCGTTTGAGTATTTGGCTGTTCATATTTTTCCCTTCCCCCCAGTTTGATTGGAAAGCATCGGGATCACGTCAGGCCCAGGAATACGCGGTCCTATGGATACGATATCTTGCAGCGCCAGCGCTTCATCCTCCGCGCACAGGACTTTCAGCACGGCTTTTGCACCTCCGCCGGTTACATTATCACCCAAAGTCCGGCAAATGTCCAGTATAAAAAACAGCTCCCGGCCCTTTTATGCAAAAGCGGCCTGCAAACGTTTTCTGCTCCGCCAGGATATCCCGGAAAGAGCGAAGGGCCGCGATAAAACCTACTGAATGCCAAGGCTCCCAGGCCGCCTATGAAGGCAGTATGGGAGCCTTGGTGCGTATGTTTCGATATCCGGGCGTTTTCAATAATTATTTGCTTGCGTCTGTAATGATTTTTTATGTCTTGAATTATTATAAATCCACAACCAGATCCGCGTCAGGAGAGCTGCACCGGCAGGTCCGTATCCGCGAAGGGATCGGAGGTGTTCAGGGCGCCCAGGTCCACTTCCTTGGGCGCGGCCGCCGGCATTTCTTCCCCGGCCGCGGGGGTGGCGTCCGTCACCCGGATGTGCAGCTCGTACTCGTCGAAGGTCAGCTCCGCCTGCTCCCGGGGCTTCGTCAGGGCCAGCACCTCGGTATACTTGGTGCGGCCTTTGCGGGCATAGGTCAGCGCCACCTCGGGGCGGTTCTGCCAGTGCATGGGGATGAACAGCCGGGGCTTCACCGCCATGATGAAATGATTGGCCCCCGCGTCGTACATGCCGCCCATCCGGGGGTCCACCGGGAACATGCAGATATCCATGGGCAGCCCTTCGATGGGCGCCACGGCGGCGTAGTAATCCTTTTCCGCTTTGGCGATCTCCCGCAGGGTGCTTTCATCCCGCCAGTGCCACAGGTTCAGATCCCCGGCGTGGAAAATGTGCAGCCCGCCCAGCGTCACGTAAAAGGACACGCCCTTGTCCGTGGAATCGAAGGCGCGGATCTGCGCGTCCCCCACGGTCATTTCGTCCCCGGGCTTCATGCGCTTGCCCCGCTTGCCGATGGGCAGATCGTCGGACACGATATAGGTCATGGGCAGATGCTCGTGATCCCAGGAATAGATCACCTCGTCCAGATGATCCTCGTGGTCGTGGGATACGAACACCAGGATCTGATCGTACCCCTCAAAATCCCGGGAGGAAAGCTGCGCGTTTTCGGGCAGCTCCCCGTTCTCGCCCCGCCAGTAATCAAACACCAGCAGCGTCTTTTCCACCGCCACGGTGAACCCCGAATGATGAAAATACGTTACGATGGCTTTCCCGGCCATACAGACACCGCCTTTCCGCCGTCTCTCACTGAAACGCTTCCTCCAGCGCCCTGCCCTCCGCGTCGGGCAGCGACAGCCCCAGCGCCCGGGCCAGGGTGGGCGCGATATCCACCAGATCAGCTTCCTTCAGCTCCATCCCTTTCCGGATCCCCGGGCCTTTGAGCCACAGCAGCGTCCGGGCGGCGGGACGGTCCAGGCCGAAGCCGTGCTCCCCCCGGGTTTCCCCGTCCCGGTCGATATAGCAGCAGCCGGGCTGTGCGTCCACCGCCAGGCGGACGTTTTCCGGCCCGCCCAGGGCACGGATTTCCTCTTCCCCCAGGATCCGGGCGATGCCCCATTCCTCCCGGCGGCTGTCCAGGGCGCGCCAAGCGGCGGTCAGATCGTCGGCGAAGATATACGCGCCCATGCCCAGGCTCTGGGCCCGGGCGCCACAGGCGGCCTGCAGCTCCCGGTCCAGCGGGATGCCCCGGGGGGCGTCCTCCTGTCCGTGATCGCTGACCACGCAGAACAGCGTTTCCTCCGTAAGCCCGGCCTTCTCCACCGCGTCCATGATCCTTTGCACCCGGCCGTCCAGCCGCTCCATGGCGGCGTGGGCCTCCCGGCTGTCCGTGCCGTAGCGGTGACGCATGGCGTCGCAGTCCACCAGGTGCACGGTGAGCACCCGGGGCGGACGGCGGGAAGCGTAGAGCTTTTCGCACAGCAGCGCCGCGTAATCGTCCAGGTCCGGCTGCAGGATGCTTTTGCGCCGTTTTCCGTAGAGGATCTCCATTTTCAGGATCCACAGCCCGGCGTAGCGCAGCATTTTCAGCGCCGCGTTTTCCCCCGGCAGGGGCAGCACCTCCGGGAAATTCCTGCGCACATACGGGTTTTTCCCGGAAACCGGCCACAGGATGGAAGCGACGCTCATTTTTCTTTCCCGGGCCGCCTGATGCAGCGTTTTTCTTTTGATGTCCCCCACGCACCAGTACCATTTCCGCATCGCAGGCAGCGTATCCGGCTGGAAGGGCTGGTTATGGCCGATGCCGTGGGAAAGGGGCCGGCAGCCCGTCAGCAGGGACGCATGGATGGGATAAGTGAGGGTGGGGTACACCGTTTTCACATTCCGGCAGAACACGCCTTCCGCCGCAAGCGCAGAAAGCGCGGGCAGGCCCAGAAGCCTGTCCGCGTCGGGCTGCGCCACCGCGTCCAGCGAGATCATGCACAGGCGCATTCTCATTTACCTCCGCCCGCGGCGCTTTTTCCGGAAGAACAGGAAATAAATCACCAGGATCCAGATAATGATGGTGCGCCAGTTGGTTTTGTGCTCCTCCTGCTCCCAGATCTGATTCAGATCCTTGGATTCATCCTGATAATCGTTCTGGGCATACATGTTTTCCTGGCTCTGTTTGGCCTTTTCCCAGATCGTATCCCAGGAATCCTGGATGGACTGGGGCTGCTGCATTTCCTCCTGGCCGAGCAGCGCGGACGCATTGCCGCCCTGGGCCTTCACCAAAGCCTGCGCCAGCGTCTGGGCGGCCTCCACGGCGGCCCGGCTGTATTCCCGGTTCAGGAAAGCGGCGCGGAAATGATTCGCCATCAGCATATCCACGCTTTCCTTGGTCATGCTGTTTTTCGCCAGATCGCCCATGGCCACGGCATAGGCTTCCTCGCCCACCACCATCAGGATCAGCGCGTCGTTCTCCTTCAGGCTCCACGCCTTGAACACCTGGTCCGCGTAGCTCTGGGGGGATGCGCCGCCCAGGAAATGCCGGGTGAGCACGTACACGCGGCCGTCCACCGCAGCTTCCATCTTCTCGGCCAGCTCCTTCAGCTCCTTAACCGCGTCCTCGCTGAGCACACCGTCGGCCATATCCGTCACGATGCCCTGGAAGGGAGGGTAATCCTCTGCCCGGGCCCCGGGCAGCGCCGCCGTGAACAGCAGCAGGATCAAAACGGCAGATACGATTTTCCGCATGACGCTTCCTCCTCTCCCCTCGCTCATTTCCGCAGAAATTCTTCCGCGGGCCGGATCCCCAGCACCCTGGCGATCATGCCGCTGAAGGTGCCGTTGAATTTCTTGTTAAATTCCGCCGCAGCGCTGTTATACTGGGCGCTCACGGTCTTTTCCCCGCTTTGCTCCATCATCTGGGGCAGGTAGGATTCTGCATACATCCGGTCCCGTTCGTCCGCCTGCACGGCGGGCAGGGCAGCCAGGCGCTGCAGAAGGGCCTGGGCGTCCACCGTCAGGTTTTCGTTGGCTTCCGCTTTATCCCGCAGGGGAGCGCTGCTCTCCAGCACGTCCTTGTCCGCTTTCACCCGGCTCACTGCGTCCAGATACTCCGCGTCCGCGTTTTTCGTATACGTTTCCCTTCCGGCGACGGCCAAAAGGTTATAGGCCGCCTCCACCCGGGCCTGCAGCATGGTTTCCAGGCCCGCGCGGGTTTCCTCCACCCGGGCGCGCTCCCCGCTCCAGCCCCGGTACGCGCCGAAGCACACGGAAAACACAATCATTGCAATCAACAGCACCACGGCCCATCCGGTACGCAGTTTCATGGCAGCCTCCTCACGGTTCTAAAAGCAGTATGGAACGGGGCTTCCCCCGGCAGGGAGAAGCCCCGGAAGGGGACAGCCCCCCGTTACATGGTCAGCAGCTTTTCTTTCAGGTTCCTTTCCATATCGGCCAGGGTCTTTTCGGCGGCGGCGCGCTTCTCGCGGCCTTCCTGTTGGATGCGGGACACCTCGTTGATGGTGTCGATCAGGCTCTGGTTGGTGGCCACCAGGGTCTCGATGTCGATGATGCCGCGCTCGGATTCCTTGGCGGTTTCGATGGTGCCCATATGCAGCGTTTCGGCGTTCTTCTTGAGCAGCTCGTTGGTCATGTTGGTCACGGCCTGCTGGGCCTTCATGGCCTGCTGGCTGTGATGCAGGCCCAGGGCCAGCACCATCTGGTTCTTCCACAGGGGCAGGGTATTGACCAGGGTGGACTGGATGCGCTCCACCAGCAGGGAATTGTTGTTCTGCAGCAGACGGATCTGGGGCGCCATCTGCATGGAGATCTGGCGGGTCAGCTTCAGATCGTACAGCTTCTTTTCAAAGCGGTCGCACTGGGCAGCCAGGTCGTTGGCCTTCTGGGCGTCCATGGAATCGCCGGATTTTTCGGCGGCGTCCTGGAGGGCCTTGAGGTCGGTCTCCCGCACTTCCTTGAGGCGCTGTTCGCCGGCCACGATGTAGAGCGTCAGCTCATGGAAGTATTCCAGGTTCATATCGTACAGGCGGTTGAACATAGCCACGTCCTTGAGCAGCTGCACCTGATGGCCTTCCAGGTCGGAGGCGATCTTTTCCACGTTGACGGACACGGTATCGTACTTGGCCTGGATGGAAGCGATCTGCTTCTTGGCGCCGAAGAACCAGCCGCGGATGCCCTTGGGCTTTTCGCCGGCGGTGTTGAATTCCTTGAGGTTGGCGATCAGATTGGCCAGCATATCGCCCACGTCGCCGGTATCGTCGGTCTTGACGGAGGCCAGCACGCTGTCGGCGAAGGAGGAGACCTTCTTCTGGGCGTCCGCGCCGTAGAGCATCACGTGATCGGGGTTGGTCAGGTCAATGGTCTTGGCGAAGGCCGCCACCTGCACCTTTTCCGCTTCGGTGAGGCTTTCCTCCAGGCTCTGGGCCGCTTCCACGGCCTTGCCGGCGTCGGGGGCTTCGGGGATCTTGAGGCTGTCCAGCATTTCCACAGCCTGCTCCAGGATCTTCTTGTCGCCGATCTCGGGGTTCAGCGTCAGGATCGGGGCGGAGTGAACGGCTTCCTGTTCCATGGGGGCACTGTTTTCAGACATGGGAACGATCTCCTTTCAGTTTCTGACGGAAGTATGCTTGAGCGCTTTTATTCGTTGGCTTGCTCACCCTTGATGCCGGATTCCACCAGGCCGTCCTGGCGCAGCATGGTCTCCATGACATCGATATCGGTGGACAAATCCAGCATATCGTCGTGATACAGGGCGTTGAGCTGCTTGTCGAAGGCCTTGAGCACCACGTCCATGGCCCGGCGGATCTGGGTGCGGGTGTTCTGGGCCTCCTGGCCGGAAACGTGCCGCTCCTCCATTTTGCGGTAGCCCTGCAGCATTTTCAGGGTGGTGGGCAGATAGTAATCCATGAAGCGGCGGATCTGGGGCGCCTTGCCCGGCTGCTCCGCCACGGTATGAAAGATGCGGCTGCTCACGTCGTCCAGGCGGTTCATCTGCTCCGTCAATTCCGCGTCCGGGATCTTTTCATTTTCTTCCCGGATCTGGGCCATCATTTCCTGGCCCTTTTCCACCAGGGAATCCGCCGCGGCGTCCCCCGTCTTGGGGATCTGCTGCTGCACCGGGGCTTCCTTGCTGGTATCCAGCCCCTGGGCCATGACGTACACGATCCGCCCCACCAGCAGCGCCACGCCGGCGCAGATCAGATAATGCTGCCATTTGATCAAAGGAAAAATCAGGGAATAAAGCAGCACCGCCACGCCCATGGCCAGCAGGGCGTACACCATCGCCCTGGATTCCTTCTTCTTTTTCTGCATCGTTGCATCTCCTTTCCGTCAGATCCTGCATCCTGAAGGATAGCAGATCGCGGAAAAATCGCAAGCAAAAGGCGCCGAACGATACGTTTTTCCTGCCGAAAGCATCAAAACGGCGCTCTTTTCCGCGTGTAGTATACCACAATCCTCCCCCGTTTTCAACGCTTTGCGCGCGGAAAAGTGGCGGGATATTCCATCATTTTTCCGCATAAGGTGGTTCTGGAGGTGAGCCCATGGAAAAAGCAGCATCCGCCCCCCGCCCGCGTCCGGCGCCGAAGCCTCACGCCCTCACCCTGGACAACCGCCAGCGGGCCGCCCTCACCGGCGTCAGCGAGGTGCTGGCGTTCGACGAAGGCCAGGTGGTCCTGATGACGGAGGCGGGCGAAGTGACCCTCGCCGGGGAAGGCCTGCACGTGACCCGCCTGAACCTGGAGGAGGGGCAAATGGCGGTGGAGGGAAAGATCGACAGCATCGCCTACCCGCCCCGTTCGCCCCGGCGCGGCTGGTTCCGCCGGGCCAAGGGATGATTTTCCAGGAAACGGCCCGGCAGGGGCAGGGCCTGCTTTTCCTGCTGTGCGCGGGCGGTGCCGCCGGGATGCTTTACGATCTGCTGTCTCCCCTGCGCCGCCGGGCGCCCCGCGCGGCCGTCCCCGCCCTGGATATCCTCTGGTGCCTGCTGTCCGCGGCGCTTTGCCTGGCCGCCCTGATCCTGTCCCAGGAGGATCAGGCGCGGCTGTACGCGCCCCTGGGAATGCTGTGCGGCTTTGCCGCCTACCGCCTGGCCGTGCGCCTGCCCCTGCGCGCCGCCGGAAAAAGGGCCCGTCGGTTCAGGAATCAATGATATGGTATTTTCATTAAAATCATCCGCTGAAAACCATTATATTTGAATGAGAATCGTTTTTCCCGCGCCGCCTGCCTTTCCGGAAGGAGAAAGCTGCGGCCATTCCCGGGAAAACCGGTCATTTCATCGTTTCCCGCCGGTACTGCTGCGGGCTCATGCCCGTGTGGCGGCGGAAGACCTGGGAAAAATAGTTGCTGTCGGCATAGCCGCAGTCGAAGGCGATCTCGGTGATGGGCCGGTCGGTGCGCAGCAGGGCCCGGGCGCGGGCCATCCGCAGCCGGGCGATATAGGCCCGGGGCGTAAAATGGAACGCCTGGGCGAACACCCGGTCCAGATGCCGGGGAGACACCCCGGCCACCCGCGCCAGCTCCGCCAGGGGGATCTCCTCGGTGTAGTGATCCTCCAGATAGGCCAGGGCCCGGGCTGCGCCGCCGCCGGGCAGCGTGCCGGACTGCCCGGCGCTCAGGCGGCAAAGCTGCAGAAGCGTCATCTGCAGCCAGCCCCGCAGACAGGTTTTCCAGCCCGGGCGCTGCTGCCGGATTTCGGCGAGCACCGCGTCCATCCCGTCCTCCAGGGCCAGCCACGCGGCGCTGTCCGGCCGCAGGGGCCGCCGGGGGGCGGGGTTTTTTTTATGGGGCAGGAACAGCGCCCCGAACCCCGGCGCCTGCCGGATATCCGCCTCCCCGGGAATCATCGCTTCCAGGCGGAAGCGCACCGTGAACGCCTTCAGATCCCGGACCTGCAGGAACGCGTGGGCCGATCCCTCCGCCGCCGTCAGCACGTCCCCCCGCCGCACCAGGCACTCCCCCGCGCCGTCCCGGCACAGGGCGCTGCCGCCGCGGACGAAGGTGATCTCCGTAAAATCCTGATGGGTGTGCAGCGGCACGTCGGCGGTGCAGACCGTTTCCTCCGCGTGGCAGGGAAAAGCCGCTTCCGGCGCGTAGGCGCTCAAGAGCTCCGTTCGCATGGGCTTTTCTCTCCTCCGGTCACAGCCGTTTGAATACGGGGATGGAATCGATGGGCGCGTCGGCTTCCACCGTGCGGCCGCCGTCCACGGTTTCCCCGGTGCGGATATCCTGCCATTTGCCGGCGGGCAGGTATACCGGGCGGCTGAAGGTGCGCGGCGTCAGCACGGGGGCCACCAGATAATCCGGACCGAACATGTACTGATCTTTGAGCTCCCAGCACGTTTGGTCTTCGGGGAATTCATAGAACATGGCCCGCAGCAGGGGGGAGCCGTTCTCGTGGGCCTCCCGGAAGATCTTTTTCAGATACGGCAGCAGGGACCGGCGCAATTCGTAATGCTTTTTCATGATGGCGAAGTTTTCTTCGCCGTAGCTCCACATTTCGTTGTCCTGGCCGGTGTGCAGGTATCCGCCGCCCCAGTCCCGGTCGTCCAGGGCGGGGATGGTGAAGGGCTCCCGGTCGCCGTGGAGGCGCATCACGGGCTGGAACACCGCCCATTCGTACCAGCGGATCAGCAATTCCCGGAATTCGGGATCGAATACGTTGCCCTCCATGAATCCGCCGATATCGGTGTTCCACCAGGGGATGCCGGCCAGGCCGATGTTCAGCCCCGCCGCCACCTGATCCCGCAGGGATTCCCAGGTGGAGGGCACGTCGCCGCTCCACAGGACATTTCCGTATTTCTGGCTGCCCGCCCAGCCGGAGCGCAGCAGGTTCACCACCCCGCGGTTGCCCAGGGCGGTTTCGTTGTCGAAGAAAATGCGGCTGTACCACTGGGGATACAGGTTGCTGCATTCCAGGGCCGGGCCGATGTAATAGCGGAAATTGTCGAAATCGTACTTGGTCAGGTCCGGCTCGGAATTATCCAGCCAGAAATAGTCGATGCCCAGGTCGTAATAGTGTTCCTTGCACTTTTCCCACACGTATTGCCGGGTCTCGGGGTTGAAGGGATCCAGCTGCACGCAGTCGCCCTGGTAATCGTAGGTCTGCATGGCGCCGCGCTCGGTGCGCATGAGCAGGCCGCGCTCCGCCATTTCGTAGAAGTTTTCGCTGCGCCGGTCCACGCTGGGCCACACGGACACCATCACCTTGACGCCCATGGCGTGCAATTCGTCGATCATGGCCTTGGGGTCCGGCCAGTAGGTGCTGTCAAATTTCCAGTCGCCCTGGACGGTCCAGTGGAAAAAGTCGATCACGATCACGTCCAGCTGGATGCCCAGCTCGCGGTACTTCCGGGCTACGGAAAGCACCTCCTCCTGGGTGCGGTAACGCAGCTTGCACTGCCAGAAGCCCATGGCGTCCTCCCGCATCATGGGGGCGCGGCCGGTGACGGCGGTGTAGTTTTCCAGAAGGCCCTTGGGCGCGTCCGCCACGGTGAACCAGATGTCCATATCCTTGCAGGCCGCGGCCTCCCATTCGGTGAGGTTTTTGCCGAAAACGACCCGGCCCACCGCCGGATTGTTCCACAGCATGCCGTATCCCAGGGAAGAAACCAGGAAGGGCACGGTGGTCTGGCTGTTTTTCTGGGCCAGCTCCAGCACACAGCCCTTCAGATCCAGATCCGGCTGCTGATACTGGCCCATGCCGAAGAGCTTTTCCCCGTCGTTGGGCTCAAACCGCACGGTCAGGCGGTAATCCCCGCCCACGTAGGGCACCCACTCCCGGTTGACCACCTTGAGGCAGTGGCTTTCCTTGGTGATGCTGGCGCCGTAATTGCGGTAATGCTCCCGCAGCACCTTTTTCCCGTCCCGGTAAAAGGTCATGACCCCGCCGAAATTCACCGTGATTTTCAGCCGCCCGTTTTCGATGGACGCTGCGGGCAGCCGGTGCATGTTGCCGTCGCCCTCCCGGCGTTCTTCCTGATAAAATTCGATCTTCGCTTCGGCGCATCCGGGATCTTCCGTCAAGGCCCAGTCTTGGCCGGAAAAAGCGGGGAACATGGTGGCCCGGATGCGCAGGGCGTCCTTCCCCCACGGCTCGATGCGCAGGGTTTCTCCCTGCCGGCGGCAGACGAGGGCACCGTTGTCATTGATGAACTGCATGGCGATTCTCCTTTGATTATTGATTTCTTCCGCAATGCCGTTTTTATGATACAGCCTGGGGCGGGAATTTGTCAATCCGCAAAAAAAGCGCCCCGGCGAACCGGGGCGCAAAGCAGATATTCGGAAAAGCGGCTTATTCGGCAGCCTTCACGGAAATGATGTGGGGATTGGCGCCGTTGTACCAATACAGATAGCCTTCCAGGTCCACCACGTCGCCCACTTTCAGGCCTTCCACCGCCTTGTACACGTCGGTGTCGTTGCCCCGCAGATAGAACTCCACGCAGAAATCGTAGGTCGCGCCGTCCTTGGAGACTTTGAAGTACAGGTCGTCCGTCTTGCCCACGGGATCCTTGTACGCGAACGCTGCGCCGGTTTCGTCATAGGCTTCCACCGTCATGCCCTTGAACGCCACCAGCTTGTTCATGTTCTTGATCAGCTCGTCCGTCCCCAGCAGCGCCGTCACGTCTTCCGCTTCGGCG
>CACWLP010000027.1 GCA_902761755.1 uncultured Eubacteriales bacterium
ATATGCCGGAACTGCCATTTTACAAGAAATTGATGTTCCCATCGAAAGACTGCTTTCGCTGGCTTTCGATGGCAGGGTGTCGACTTTGTCGACACCCTGTCCGGCCCGGCAGTAATGCCGGGCCGGTTTTTGACAATACTGCGGGAGCAATAGAGAACGCAAATAAACTTGCGATCAACTTAAGACGAAGTCATAAATTGATCGCAAGTTTTAAGTTGGCACACATTACGGCTCAAATGAGCTTCTTTTGCTGCGGGATCAAAGCCGATGCGGCATGCCGGCGATTAAGCGGCGAGCTTTTTTCCCGATTTTTTGATGATGAAACTGGCGATCAGCATGATCAGCATGACCCCGGCGGGAAGCACGCGCTGCAGGCTGAAAGCGGCGCCGCCCTGATTGCTTATCAAGGTGTAGACCAGGTGGCCCAACACCGCCAGGCTGCTCAGAATGCCCAGGATGCCCGCGCAACGCCGCACTTTCAGGATGCTGCCGAGAACGAGCAAAACCAGGACCACGCCTGCAGTGACGTACACATACCCGTTGTCCCCCAGCTGCAGGATCTTAACCGGATAGATGGAGGGCGGCTCGTACTCGCCGAAGCTGCAACGGTACAGGTAGCCGTAAGCGAAGAGCCACAGCACTGTCAGGAACAGCACGAAGGACACCAGATACCCGATCCTCTGTGCCGGATGATAACCGGCATGGCCGATCTTCCGGCTGATAATATAGAAGGTCAGCGCCATGACCAGCGCCAGCAGCAGCGGCGCCGTGGCATAGAGGATCTGCCGGAGCAGATCGCTGCTGGAAAAATCCAGCTGATAGATCACCTTGCCCCCCACCGCAACACAGACGAGCGTGGCAAGCAGCGTGATAAACCGCATGATCCTTGCCGGCATAAAGATGCTCAGCAGGATCACAAAAATGACGATGAAAGCAACGGACAGGGCCAGATCGGAGGTGGCTAAGGTATGCGGCAGAACAGAATTCCACACAGAGGAGCGGTCAAAGCTTTCCCACAGCTTGCGGCCTTCCTCCATCGTTTCCCCGACTTTGTCGGCAAGGCTGGGCCCTGCCGTATCGGCTGCCGGAGCCGCGTTCTCTGCCGCGGTCTTTGTGACGGCCTCGTCCTGCGGGGCTTTCGTCACGGCGTCGGCCGTATGATCTTCCGTGGTTTTATCTTCCGTGGTTTTTGTGACCGCTTCGGTTTGCCGGGATTCCGTCGTTGCGGAAGCCGCGGAGGGGACTGCCGGGGAATTCGTGTTCCGGAACAGGAAAAAGCCGCCCACCAGCAGCGCGGCAACGAGCAGAATGGTGATGATCCAGTCGATCAGCTTCCGTTTGGGCGGGAATCCATTCTTGTTTTCATTGCTTCTGGACGTCAGTTCCTGCACGTTGTTCATTTCCGTTGACAGCGCGTCAAAGAAACGCGAACCGGTTATCGGCGGAAGACGCAGCGTCCTCTGGGTGCCGTTGCTGGCCAGGCTCAGTTCGCACCTGTGCACGAAGAGGAAATCGCTCTTTTTGGCGATGCTTGCGTTTTGCAGATAATACCGATAGGATTCACGCGCAAAATAGCCCACTTCCAAGTTCAGGAAACCGTCGTGGGTGATCGTCGCGACGGTGGGCCCCAATGGCAGGATGCCACAGCGTTTCCGGATTATGATCAGGTTTTGTGCAATCTGTCCCTCATGATGGATGATATGTTTCTGGTTGTCCTCCACGGTCGTCTGCCCCTTTCATGGCCTTTTTGATTCTGTGTCAATTTTACGTTGTTTTTGTTGAAAAATCAAGTATATCCGTATAAAAATGTAAAAAGAAAAGCCCTTGATCTTCAAGGACTTTTTTCTGGTGGCTCCGAGTGGATTCGAACCACTGACACTCCGGGTATGAACCGAATGCTCTAGCCAACTGAGCTACGGAGCCGAATGGTTGCGGGGGAGGGACTTGAACCCTCGACCTCCGGGTTATGAGCCCGACGAGCTACCGAACTGCTCTACCCCGCGTCATATCTTGTCAATCCCTTTTGAGAATTTTTTATGATCCGTCCGCCCCGGGCGCCGCGGGGGACCGCGCCGTGGGTAAAAAACGTTCCGGAGGGAAACCCGCCCCCCGGAACGTTCGTTTGTGGCCCACCGGCTTTTTCGCCGGCGTCAGACATCCAGCAATTCGCCGAAGGCTTTCAGCGCGCCATCGGTATCGTGGGCCAGCACGCGCTTGGCCAGCACCTTGCCCAGCTGCACGCCTTCCTGGTCGAAGCTGTTCAGGTTCCAGACGAAGCCCTGGAACATCACCTTGTTTTCAAAGTGGGACAGCAGCGCGCCCAGGGCCTCGGGGGTCAGCTCGTCCCCGATGATGATGGAGGAGGGCCGGCCGCCGTCGAAATTCTTGTTGGGGTTATCGTCCCGCTTGCCGCAGGCGAAGGCCATGATCTGGGCCGCCACGTTGGCGCACAGCTTCTGCTGGCTGGTAGAGCCCTGGATCTCCACGTCCATGCCCGCCTGATTGCGGCGGAAGCCCACGAACTGCAGGGGCACGATGTCCGTGCCCTGATGGAGCAGCTGATAGAAGGAATGCTGGCCGTTGGTGCCGGGCTCGCCGAAAATGACGGGGCCGGTGGGATAGGAAACGGGCTCGCCGAAGCGGTTGACGCTCTTTCCGTTGCTTTCCATGTCCAGCTGCTGCAGATGGGCGGGGAAGCGGCTGAGGGCCTGGGAATAGGGCAGCACCGCCGTGGCGGGATAGCCCTGCACGTTGCGCTCGTACACGCCGATCAGGGCGTCCAGCATAGCGGGATTTTCCAGCAGGTTCTCGTTGGCGGCCAGCCGGTCCGCTTCCGCGGCGCCCCGGAGGAACCGCTCGAAAACCTCGGGCCCGAAGGCCAATGACAGCACCGCGCCGCCCACGCAGGAGGTGGAGGAATAGCGGCCGCCGATGTAATCGTCCATGAAGAAGGCGGCCAGGTAATCGCTGCTTTTGGCCAGGGGCGACGTTTCGCTGGTGACGGCCACCATGTGCTTCGCCGGGTCCAGCCCCGCATTTTTCAGGGCGTTCTTCACGAAGGCTTCGTTGGTCAGGGTTTCCAGGGTGGTGCCGGATTTGGACACCAGCACGAACAGGGACCGGCTCACGTCGATATCCTTGAGCACGCTGGCGGCGTCGTCCGGGTCCACGTTGGAAATGAAGCGGGCGGCCATTTTGAAGCAGCCGTTCTGCTTGGCCCAGTTTTCCAGGGCCAGGTACATGGCCCGGGGCCCCAGATCGCTGCCGCCGATGCCGATCTGCACCACGGTGGTGAATTTTTCGCCCTTGGCGTTGGTGATTTCGCCCGCGTGCACCCGGTTGGCAAATTCGGCGGCCTTCATCCGCTGGGCTTCGTAAAACTCGCGCTTATTCACGCCGTCGGCGATCACGTCCTGCCCCAGCTGGCCCCGGGTGAGCTGATGCAGCACCAGGCGCTTTTCCCCGGTGTTGATGACCTCGCCGCCGTACAGCGCGGCGTATTTTTCGGTGAGCTGGGCTTCCTTCGCCAGCGCCGAAAGGGCGGCAAGCACCGCGTCGTCCACCTGCTTGGCGGCGTAATGATAGGTCAGCCCCGCGGCCATTTTCACGGCGTATTTTTTCACCCGCTCGGCGCCGGCTTCTCCCGCCATGGCGGTCTGCAGCTTCACGTGGTCCTTGAGGGCCGCGAGCGTTTTCCAGGCGGCCAGGGAATCAGTATTCTTCCAGGAGATCATGCGTTTTCTTCCTTTCTTTATGGCCTGATCCGCGCCGGTGCCGGCGCTTTTTCGTTCGTTTTCATTATACATCAATTCCGCCGCCTGACAAGGGCGAAAACGTGAAAAAGTTTTCCGCTGCCGCCATTGTGCCGGCTGGACAAACCTGATACAATGGATCGGATTGCAAGGAGGGGATTTTGGATGAAAACCGCGATTTACGGCGCAGGCAGCCTGGGCACGGTGCTGGGGGCGTACCTGACGAAAAACGGTGTGGATATCGAACTGGTGAACCGCAACAGGGCCCACGTGGAAGCCCTGCAAAAAAACGGCGCGCACATTACGGGCACGGTGGATCTGACCGTGCCGGTCAGGGCGATCCTGCCCGGGGAGATGCAGGGGCCGTACGACGTGGTGTTTCTGATGACCAAACAGCAGGACAACGCCGCCGTCGCCGCGTTCCTCAAGCCCATGCTGGCCCCCGACGGGGTGGTGGTGACGCTGCAGAACGGCATCCCGGAGCCGGAGCTCATCGGGGTGCTGGGGGAAGGGCATGTGATCGGCTGCACGGTGGAATGGGGCGCCACCATGAGCGCGCCGGGGGAATCCGCCCTCACCAGCGCGCCGGACAGCCTGTCCTTCCACATGGGAAAAATGCCGGGGATCACGGACGCCCAGTTTGACCGGGTGAAGGCGCTGCTGGAAAAGATGTGCCCCGTGCACGCGGAGGAGGACCTGACGGGGGCCCGCTGGAGCAAGCTGCTGATCAACGCCACGTTTTCCGGCCTGGGCACCGCCATCGGCGGGGTGTTCGGCGACGTTTCCGAGGGGAAGGAAACAAAGGGCCTGGCGCTCCGGTGCATGAAGGAGTGCATCGACGTGGGCCGCGCTGCGGGGGTGGCCTTCGCCCCCGTCCAGGGCAAGGACATCACGAAGCTGTTCTATTACCGGTCGCCGCTGAAAAAGGCCTTCGCTAAGGCGCTGCTGCCCATCGCCATGAAAAAGCACCGGGAGATCGAGCCCTCCATGCTGCAGGATCTGAAAAAGGGCAAAAAGTGCGAGGTGGACGCCATCAACGGCGTGGTGTGCGCCTACGGCAGAAAAACCGGCGTGCCCACCCCCGTCAACGACCGGATCGTGGAGGTCGTCAAAAAGATCGAGCGCGGCGAAGCACAGCCGGAAAAGAAGAACATCGGACTGTTCCGGGATCTTAAGTGACGGCGGGCAGGAAATCCGGACCGTACGGCGAATACATCCCGTGACAAACGAACGACAGACGGGAAGGGTGTGCATCCCATGGATAACCGGATCAGACGGTGTTTTTTCCGGATCGCAGTCGCGGTGATTTTCGGCTTGCTCTGCTGCGCCGTTCCGGCGCTGGCGGAAAGCGACGGGGAGGGAAATTGGCAGGGCTGGGACGACGGCGAGGAGCCTATGCCGACCATTGTTTCCGTAGGAAGACGGATCAGCGGGGATGATTTCCTGATCACCGTGGACGAATTCGGCTTTCAATACGACTGCGTTTTTCACCGGGACGGTACGGCGACGCCCCTGTACCTGGACCGGGATTCCCTGCGGGCCATGCTGCCGGACGAGCTGCCCGGCAGACCGGAATATACCTTCGGCGTGCTGCCCAACGGGGATTATTACGAGCAGATGCAGGTGGGCGCGTTGGAATACGGCGTGATCCGCATCCTGAACCGGGCCGGCTATCAGGAGACGCTCTACGTGACCCCGCCGGACAGCGGAGCGGAAACGATCGTCGGCGCGTACGGGGAGAAGATCCTGGTGATGCATCGGGTGTCCGGCTTTACGGAAAACAGCTGGACGCTGTACATGATCGACCATGCGGGGAACAAAATCGGGCAGATGCACGAGCTGGGGGATGACGCATTCCTGATCAATAAAAAATTCAGGGATCTGGGCTGCGGCGTGTTCATCTGCGGCACCAACGACCTGACCTGGCGCGTCGCCCTGTTCGACACCAATTCAGACAGCTTCTACCTGCACAAGTTCGGCGTCAGCTTTTCCCCCTTCTGGGAAGACACCCGCACCGCCCTGTGGTGCGGAGACGAGGGCTATGAAGTATCGGTGGATATGCTGGCGGACGAGCAGGCGCTGAACGCGTTTGGTTCCGGCGCTTCTTTCGACAGGACTGTGGCGGAGCGGACGGGCAACGACCCAGACACCCCGGAAAGGGATACCATCGGGGAAGGGCTGGCATATCTGAAAGGAGAATTCTGCACCTATTCCGGGGAGCACGCTTTCTTCCTGCCGGATTACGGGCCCAGCACCAAAATTGCCGCGGTGGGACGGTTTCAGAACGGGTATGCGCCGCTTGCGATCCTGGGCGCGGACGGGTACTACTACGTCACTGTGCTGGACCGCACTGGCGCCCCCCAGTACGATCCGATCAAGATCAGGGATCATATCTCTTTCGGTTTCCCCGGCTTTTTCCAGGATATGATGCCGGAGGACGATCCTTACGCCGCCGATATTCTTTCCGACGACGGCTATATCTATTATCATAACGACGACCATCCGTACCTGATCACCCCTGCGGGGGAGGAAATCGCGCTGTCGTTCTTTGAATACGACGAGGTGAAGGGTATGGCCAACGGGTTTCTCATCTGCAGGGAATTCCTGATCAAGCTGGACGATCCCACCCGGCGGATCACCGGGGTGACCTACTCCTTCTATTGAGGCAAATGAAAAGGGGATGTTGCTTAAAGCCGATCTGCAACATCCTCTTTGTTTGCAGGGATATTGGTTCTCATAAAAGAATGAGCAACAGTGAATACCGGGAAACCGAAGAACCCCGGGGTGGTTTGGAGGGGCCACAGCCCCTCCAAGCGGAATCCGCAGCAGCGGCCTGTGCGCTGCGAGGAGCATTTTTGCTAAAGCAGAGCATGCCCTGCGAGAGCAAAAATGCTTTCCTTGCGCCTTTTTACGCCCGGGAGTCCCGCAGGGACGAGAGGAAAAGGCGTTTTATGTCGATCAAATGGAGGATCCATTTGATCCACGAAGACGGGCTTGCCGCTTTCCCGGTCGATATATACCGGCGCCTCCTCTGCCGTCAGCAGCCCGGTGGGATCAAAGTACAGATACCGGCTGAAGCACACGTGAACGACGCCGGTGTCCGGGTCGGCATAATGGCATTCCACCACCCGGGGATGACCCCGGCCGGTGGTCACGTTGGTCTGCACCCGTATCCCGGCAATTTTCGCCATCACGTACCGGCCGTCCTCATAGGCCCGGCGCATGATGCGGCGCCTGCGCGCGTCGCTGTACAGCAGGCCTGCGCCGATGAGCAGAAACAGCGCGCCTTCGCCGCCGAAAACGTACAGGAAGATTGCGGGGTCCTGCGGTTCACGGCCCGCCTTGAAATGCCACAGCGCCACGCCCAGGATCAGGAACAGCGCGCCCAGGGGCGTGAAGATCATGCCCACGATGCCCTTCGCCGTCCAGCCGAATTTCTTTTTTTCGTTCATTGGCTTCTTCCTCCCTTCCGCCTGCCATGATACGCCCGGGCCGCCGCCGGGGCAAGGGATATGCGCCCATTTGTCGCCCCGGAGGGCTGAACCGTCGCTTTTTACAGGCCCCAGCCTGCGGGCAGGTATTTTTTCTGGGCCAGCAGCATCCGGTCAAACAGCCTTTCGCCGTCGGCAAAATCCACCCCGCCCAGCAAAGGATCGTTCAGGAACGTGGTCAGCGCCAGCCCCCGGTCGCAGCGGAGGGCGGCGTCCAGGGCGTTGCGCTGGTTCATCACGTGCCGGACTGTCAGGGCCAGGATGTTCCCGTCCATGGGCCCGGCGTACACGGGAAAGATCCCGTCCCGGCGGAAGAGCGCGTTGGTTTCCACCACCGCCCCCAGGGGCAGATTGGGGATCTGGCCCTGATTGGGGAGGTTCACGTTGGTGACCATGTCTCCCAAGCCCAGCAGGGCCTTCATCATCCGGTGCCCTTCCTCCCCGGTGGGGGCGAAGGCGGGCTTTTCCTCCCCGGACAGCAGACGGGCGCGCCGGGCCAGACGGTCCTGCAGGTCCTTCTTCCGCCAGGAAACGGGGGTCAGGGTGAAGCCCCAGGAAAGGGCGGTGTCCGGATCTTTGAGATACCAGGGGGGCAGGAACTCGGCCAGGTGCCGATCCCCCGCCGCGGCGATCTTGCCGTACCGGAGGAACAGATCCATTTTCACCCGATGGGAGCACTCGAAATAATTGTTCATCCAGTTCTCGTCCCGGCCTTTGACGAAGCCCGTATCCCGGTACTTTTCACAGAAGGCGCGGTAAACGGGAAACAAATCCCGCCCCTGCCAGGAGGCCTGGGAAAACCAGGTGAAATGATTGATCCCCTGCACCGTCACCCGGATCTCCTCCCGGGGCGCGTCCGGGACGCCCTCCATATCCCGAAGCACAGCGGAAAGCAGCTCCTGGGTGCCGAAGACCTCGTGGCAGCAGCCGAAGGCGCGGATTTCGGGAAACACCCGGTACAGCGTCTGCACGCACAGGGACATGGGATTGGTGTAATTGATCACGTAAGCCGTGGGCGCGTGATCCCGGATGGCCCGGGCGAAATGCGCGAACATGGGCACCGTGCGCATGGCCCGCATGAACCCGCCGGGGCCCACCGTATCGCCCACGGACTGGTAAACGCCCAGGCTTTCCGGGGCGTGCACGTCGCTTTCCATTTCGTCGAAGGTGCCGGGCAGGATGGAGATCACCACGAAGTCCGCCCCGGCGAGGGCGTCCTGCAGGCTGTGGACAGCGGTATAGCGCCAATGGCTCACCGCCCGGGGATCGGCGGAGATGATCTGCCCGATCCGGGCGTTCTTTTCCGCCGCGTCCCGGTCGATATCGTAGAGGCGCACGGCGCCTTCCATGCCGCCGTCCAGGGCCAGATCGGTCATCAGGCCCCAGGCCCAGCCCCGGCTGCCGCCGCCGATGTAGGCGATCTGCACGTCCAGCGCCCGTCCGTTTTCAATTCTCATGCCGTCTGCCCCTCTTTCGTTCTCTGCTTCTGGACCACGAAGCATTCCGGCGCGCCCGGCCCCGCGTTGAGAAAGCGCTGATGCAATACGTTGTAGCTTTGCGGCGGCAGGGCGGAAAGCAGCGCCGCCAGGTTTTCCCGCTCCCTGTCGCCCTCCGGGTGGCCGGGGTAGGCGCAGATTACCAGCACGCCCAGGGGCCGCAGCAGCGCAAGCGCGCTTTCCACCGCCGTTTTGGTGGTTTCCCACCGGGTGGTGACGCCGTGATCGCCCCCGGGCAGCCAGCCCAGGTTGAATACGGCGGCAGCCACGGGCCCCGGCACTTTTTCGGCTATATGCTCGTGCCCCAGGCAGAATAAATGCGCCCGGCCCAGCATCCCGTTTTCCGTAAGCCGCGCCCGGGTGTTCTCCACCGCCTGCGCCTGCACGTCGAAGGCGTACACCCGGCCCGCTTCCCCCGCCAGGCGGCAGAGGAACAGGGTGTCATGGCCGTTGCCCATGGTGGCGTCGATCACCGTGTCCCCGGGAGAAACGGCCCTTTCCAGCGCTTCCGCCGCCAGATACCGGGCGGATCTGAGTTCATACGCCATGTTACGCCTCCGGGACGATCCATTCGTCCGTTTCTTCGGGCAGCGGCGCTTCAAACAGGGACAGGCACTTGTTCAGCAGCCCTTCGTCCACATGGTACGCGCCGGGGCTGTTCTCCTCCTGATTGCGCTTTTGGATGTGGCGGCGGAGCGTTTCCTCCGAGGCGGCGATATAGTGCCGGCGCACGGGGACGCCCCGGGACAGGAAATACGCTTCGGTCTCCTGCCGGTACGCCCGCTGCCAGAAGCCCCATTCCAGGATCACGTCGCAGCCGCCCCGGGCAGCGTCCGCCGCTTTTGTAAGCAGCAAAGCCCGCAGCTTCGCCGTCACTTCGTCGTGCTTTTCGCCCAGGGGCGGAAACAGCAGCGTGATTTCGTCGCAGCTGAGGATCACCGCCCCGGTGCGCTCCCGAAGCGCCTTTGCGTAATGGGATTTTCCGCTGCAGATCATGCCGCAGATCAGATGCGCCGTGCCGGCCATGACGATCCCTCCCGTTTTCAATCAGGATACGATCATTATACGTAAAATTGCCCCGAAACACAAGAAGCGCGGCCCTCAAAAAGAGCCGCGCCGGGCGCATCACGGATCCGTTTCTTCCGTTTTTTCCTCCTCCCCGGCCACCGCCGCGGCCAGGGCGCGCTCCACCAGCGCCATTTTTTCTTTGGTCAGCCTTCCCAGATACCTTAACAGCCGGGATTTTTCCAATGTGCGCACCTGCTCGCACAGGATCACGGAGGGCCGCCGGACGCCGCCCTGGGGCGGGATCAGGGGCACGTGGGTGCGCAGCGGGGCCTTGTTCATTTTGCTGGTCAGGGGCAGGGCGATCACGGTGGGGCTGAAGCGGTTGCCCAGATCGTTCTGGATGATGAGCACCGGCCGGCGTCCGCCCTGCTCCGAGCCGATCACCGGGTCCAGATCGGCGAAATATATGTCACCGCGTTTCACGGTTCATCACGCTCCGCCGGCGGCAGCCAACAGCCGGCCGCCGCCGCTGATGGCGGGAGAAAAGCCTCCCTGCTTTCAGGGTATGCGTTTCCCGGACAGAAGTGTGCTTTTCCTGTGTTTTCCTTGACGGGCCGGGGCGTTCGTGGTATCATGCTTTCAAATTTTCCCCCGGGAGGAAAGGAGGAGGAACCATGGGTTTTTCGCAGGACAGGATCCTGAAAAGGGGATCGCCCCTGTGGCTGGCCGTTACCGGCATGCTGACGGCCATGAACATCGTGCTGAGCATGAGCATATTTTCCATTCCCGTGCCGGGAGGGCATCTGTATTTCTGTGACGTGATCATCAATACCGCCGCCATGCTCCTGGACCCCTTCGCCGCCTTCCTGGTGGGGGGCGTGGGCAGCTTCTTCGGGGATATGCTGTTTTACCCCGCGCCCATGTTCGTTTCCCTGGTGTCCCACGGCCTGCAGGCCGTGGCGGTGAGCATCCTGGCCCGCCCGGAGGGGGAAAAGCGGCCCCTGGTCCATTCCAGCCTGGCGGTGTCGGCGGGCGCCGTCATCATGGTGATCGGATATACCCTGGGCCGGGCGTTCGTGTACGCGACGCCTGAAACGGCGATGCTGAAGCTGCCCTTCGAGTGCGTCCAGGGGATCTTCGGCGCGGTGGTTTCCATCGTGCTGTGCTATCCGCTGAAGCTGAAAGAGATTTTTGCCCGCATGATTCAAAGCGCGCGCTGAACCCGCGTCGGGCCGCCCCCAGCAATGGGGGCTTTTTTTTCGGAAAATTTTGTTTTTTTCATCTGGCATTTGCGCTGCGGATACTGTATAATGAAAGGCAGAAAGAAATGATATGCAGCGGGCCGGTGCGCCGCGGACGGGCTTCCGGCTTAAAAAGGAGGACTGCGCTATGCTGGGCATTCTCAAAACCCACCCCGAACTGCGCCCCTATGAAAGCGATCTGAAGCTGCGGATGGACCTGTACCGGGCCAAGAAGCGCCAGCTGCTGCCCCGGGGGAAAACGCTGAACAGCTTTGCCAACGCCCACAAATATTTCGGGTTTCACCGCCTGAAGGACGGCTGGGTGTACCGGGAATGGGCGCCGGGGGCGGATCAGGTGTTTTTGACGGGGGATTTCAATGACTGGCACTGGATCGATACGCCCCTGGAGCGGCTGGACAACGGCTGCTGGGAGGTGTTCCTGCCGGGGGACACCCTGCATCACGGCAGCAAGGTCATGACCATCGTGAAGAACGGCGATCATCTTTCCCAGCATCTGCCCCTCTATACCCGCCGGGCGGTGCAGGACTGGCAGACCGGCAGCTGGTGCTGCGAGGTGCAGGACGACACGGAAAAATATCCCTGGACGGACAAGGATTTTGTCCTGGACGAGCCGCCGCTGATCTACGAGGCCCACGTGGGCATGGCCACGGAGGAATACCGCACCGCCACCTACACCGAGTTTGCCGACAACGTGCTGCCCCACGTGAAGGACGGCGGGTACAACACGGTGCAGCTCATGGCCATTATGGAGCATCCCTTCTACGCTTCCTTCGGCTACCAGGTGAGCAATTTCTACGCCCCCTCCTCCCGCTTCGGCACGCCGGACGAGCTGCGCTACCTGATCAACAAGGCCCACGAGATGGGCATCCGGGTGCTGCTGGACGTGGTGCACTCCCACGCCTGCCCCAACACCCTGGAGGGCATCAACCTCTTTGACGGCACCTCCTACCAGTTCTTCCACGAGGGCGGCCGGGGCGATCACAGCGCCTGGGGCACCAAGTGCTTCAATTACGATAAGCCCGAGGTGCTGCATTTCCTGCTGAGCAACCTGAAATACTGGATGGAGGAATTCCACTTCGACGGCTTCCGCTTCGACGGCGTCACCTCCATGCTGTATCACGATCACGGCCTGGGCGTGGCCTTCTCCTCCCTGGACACGTATTTCACCATGAATACTGACGTGGAATCCGTCACCTACCTGCAATTGGCCAACGAGCTGATCCGCCAGGTGAATCCCCGGGCGCTCACCATCGCCGAGGACATGAGCGGCATGCCCGGCATGTGCGAGCCGGTGAAGGACGGCGGCATCGGGTTCGATTACCGGCTGGGCATGGGGCTGCCGGATCTGTGGATCCGCCTGGCGAAGGATTACAGGGACGAGGACTGGCGGCTGGACATGATCTGGAAGGAGCTCACCTTCCGCAACGCCCCCACCATCGCCTATGTGGAGAGCCACGACCAGGCCCTGGTGGGCGATAAGACCATGATCTTCCGCTTTGCCGACGCCGCCATGTACGACCAGATGGAGAAGGATACCCACACCCTGGTCATCGACCGGGCCATCGCGCTGCACAAGATGATCCGGCTGCTCACCCTGGCCGCCGGCGGCACCGGGTATCTCAACTTCATGGGCAACGAATTCGGCCATCCCGAATGGATCGATTTTCCCCGGCCCGGCAACAACAACAGCTATCACTACTGCCGCCGCCAGTGGAGCCTGATGAAGAACCCCAATCTGAAATACCAGTACCTGAACAAATTCGATCAGGATATGATCCGGACCGCCCGGGACGCGCATCTGTTCAGCGAGGCCTATCCCGAGCTGCGGTGGATCCACGAGGACCAGCATGTGATCGCCTTCGAGCGGGCGGGGCTGCTGTTCGTATTCAATTTTGATCCTGTGAACAGCTACACCGATTATCCCATCCCCGTCAGCCAGGCGAAGGATTACCAGGTGCTTTTCTCCACCGACGATTACTGGTACGGCGGCTTCGGCCGGGTGCATCACGACCGGGTCAGCGCCCTGGATCCCGAGCTGGAAGGCCCCCACGTGCGGCTGTACCTGCCCTCCCGCACCGCCACGGTGCTCAAGGCCGTGGAAGACTGAGAAAGGAGCTACGCCATGCAGTATTATGTGAACGCCGCCGCTTCCCGGGATGGGAACGGCACCCGGGAAATGCCCTTCCGCCGCATCGGAGACGCGGCGAAAATCGCCCGGCCCGGAGACGAGGTCATCGTGGCCCCCGGCGTCTACCGGGAGTATGTGAACCCCCGGAACGCCGGCACGGAGGATAAGCGCATCGTATACCGCAGCGAAAAGATCCGGGGCGCGGTGATCACCGGCGCGGAGATCCTGACCGGCTGGAAACAATACGAAGGAAACGTCTGGGTGAACCGGGTCGGCAACGGCGTGTTCGGGGCGTACAACCCCTATACCACCTTCGTCTGCGGCGACTGGTATTTCGCGCCCACGGTGCGCCACACGGGGGCGGTGTTCCTCAATGACCGGATGATGTACGAAACCGTTAGCCTGGAGGAATGCCTGGCGGGCCAGCCCGATCCCTGCGCCTGGAACCAGGAGGACGCCCGGTATCTGTGGTACACCGAGCAGGACGGGAACGAAACCGTGCTCTACGCCAACTTCCAGGGCAGGGACCCCAACGCCGAAAAGGTGGAGATCACCGTGCGGCGCAACTGCTTCATGCCGGAAAAGACCCGGGTGGGCTATATCACCGTCAGCGGCTTCAAAATCGACAAGGCGGCCACCACCTGGGCGCCCCCCGCCGCCTACCAGGACGGCATGATCGGCCCCCACTGGAGCCGGGGCTGGATTATCGAGGACTGCGAGATCAGCAACAGCAAGTGCTGCGGCATTTCCCTGGGCAAATACCGGGATGAGGAAAACGACATGTATTTTTACCACAAGCATGTCAAATCCCCCACCCAGATGGAGCGGGACGCCGTGTGCCGGGGCCAGTATCACGGATGGCTGAAGGAAAAGGTGGGCGGCCACATCATCCGCCGCTGCGAGGTGCACCACTGCGAGCAGACGGGCATCGTGGGCCGCATGGGCGGCGTGTTCTCCACCATTGAGGACTGCCATATCCACGATATCTGCAATTCCCAGCAGCTGGGCGGCGCGGAAACCGCGGGCATCAAGCTGCACGCCGCCATCGACGTCACCATCCGCCGCAACCATATCCATCACTGCATCATGGGCGTATGGTGCGACTGGCAGGCCCAGGGCGCGCGCATCAGCCAGAACCTGATGCACGACAACACGCCCCCCGCGGGCCGGCCCCATGCCCGGGGCGCCATGTTCTCCACCGACGTGTTCATCGAGGTGGGCCACGGCCCCACCCTGATCGACAACAACCTGCTGCTGTCTCCCGTGTCCATCACCATCCCCAGCGAGGGCATCGCCGTGGTGCACAACCTGGTGCTGGGCAGCTTTTCCCTGATCAATTCCGGGGTGGACAGCATCGTCAACGGCCAGCGGGAGCCCCGGTATACCCCCTATCACATCCGCCACCGCACGGAGGTGGCCGGGTTTATGACCATCCTGCACGGGGACGACCGGATCTATAACAACATTTTTATCCAGCACTATCCCGTCACAGATAAAAAGCGCAGGCCCACGGACGCGGCCTACGAGGTCTGCGGCACTGCGCCCTTCGATATTTTCCCCACCTACGACGAATGGATCAGCCATTTTATGATGGACCGGGAGCCGGATATGGGCGCCCTGGCGCCGTATCATTTCGGGCACCTGCCCGTGTGGGTGGAGGGCAACGCCTACTTCGCCGGGGCCACCGTCTGCAAGCATGAGCAGCACAGCCTGGTGAACCGCCGGGCAAAGCCCCGGGTGGAGCTGACGGAAAAGGACGGCCGGTACATCCTGAAAACCAACGTGTATTCCTACATCAAGGATTTTGCCGACGGCATCATTACCAGCGATATCCTGGGCTGCGCCTTTGAGCCGGAGCAGCGCTTTGAAAACCCCGACGGCAGCGCTATCATCTTCGACAGCGATTACCTGGGTGCCCATCGGGGCCTTTCCGCCCTGCCCGGGCCGTTCGCGGAAGGAAGCGGGGAGTACGCCGTATTCTGATACCGGGCGCGAAAAAACGCGGCAGAAAACAGACGGTCCGCCGGGACATCCTCCCGGCGGACCGTTTTCTGCAGCCTCCGTTTGTTACGCGCCGGGCTGGAAGCGCTTGATCTGCTTGCGGAACTGGCTGGGGGAGGTGCCCACCAGCTTATTGAACATCCGCAGGAAATTGGAATAATCGTTGAAGCCGCACTGATACGCGATGGCGTTGAGGGAAAGATCGGTCTGCATCATCTGGCGGGCCAGCATCACCCGGCGGTACAGGATATAGTCGTACACGCTGCGGTTGGTGAATTTGGTGAATTCGTGGCTGAGGTAGCTGACGCTGATGCCGAACTGCTTGGCCAGCCGGTCGATGCGCAGGGGCTGGGTGTAGTTGCTGTTGATATAGGTGAGCACGTCCTGGATGATGCTGTTGGAAACCACGCTGCCCGTCATGTTCTGGCTCTGGCGGATGCCGCGGCAAAGGGTGTTGAGGAAGTCGATGAGGATGCCGCAGCAGGTAAACTGCTCCAGCGGGTCCTCCGGATCGGCGGACTGCAGCCGGCGGAGCTGATCGGCGCAGGTTTCCGCCTCGGCGGAGCTTAATTGGAAGGTGTACAGGCCCCGGGAGGTATAGCTGCGGAAAAAGCCGTCCAGGTCGATCTTCCCGCAGCCCAGGGTCCTGAGCGATTCCAGGGACAGGTTCAGGTAGGCCCTTTCATAATCCCTTAGCTCCGTGACGCTGGAAAGGCCGTGCATGGAAAAAGGCGGGATAATGAATATCTGGTACGGCTTGAGCAGATACAGGCTGTTATCCAGCCCGAAATACTGCCCGCCGTGGACGTGCATGTAAAATTCATAGAAATCATGGCAGTGGTATTCCGTGATTTCCTTCCGCTCGGACCGGGAGTAAAAGGCCTCATAGCCCCGGCCTTTCTCCATGGTGGTGAGCGCCGCGTTTCTCTGGCTGATGGTTGGATCCATGGTGCTTCGCTCCTTTCGGCGCGTGGGGGGAAAAGAAAGTGCAGGATTTACACAAAAATGAGCATATTCTGTGTGGAAATCTGAAAGATAGGCATGCTATACTGAGCGCAGAAGATTTGAAAACGTGCCGGGCGGTTCCGCAGGCTGCTCCGGGAGGAAGAAAGGAAGATGCAAAGATGATCCGAATCGCTGTCGTCGGTACGGGAGGGATCTCCCATGCTCACATCCAGGCCTATCTCAAATTCCCGGATCGCTGCCGGATTGCCGCGCTGGTGGATATCGTGCCCGGCAAGGCCCGGCGGGTGAAGGAGCAGTACGGCCTGGACGCGGAGGTGTTTGAGGACCACCGGGACATGCTGGGAATGGAGATCGACCTGGTGGACGTGTGCACCCCGCCCTTCGCCCACGCCGAAATCAGCATCAACGCCCTGCGCAGCGGCAAGAACGTGGTGTGCGAAAAGCCCATGGCGGCGTCCCTGGAGGAGTGCGATCAGATGCTCCGCGCCCGGGACGAGAGCGGCAAGAAACTCTCCATCATCGCCCAGAACCGCTTCCGCAAGCCCATCCGGGATCTGAAGGCCCTGCTGGACAGCGGCATCGCCGGGCCCGTGCGCCACGCGCAGATCGATTCCCTCTGGTTCCGGGGCCACAGCTATTACGATCTGTGGTGGCGGGGCACCTGGGAAAAGGAAGGCGGCGGCTGCACCCTGAACCACGCCGTGCACCACATCGACATGCTGGGATGGATGATGGGCCTGCCCAAGCGGGTCACCAGCGTGCTGGCGAACACCGCCCACGACAACGCCGAGGTGGAGGATCTGAGCATATCGGTGCTGGAGTACCCCGGCGCCCTGGCCACGGTGACGGCCTCGGTGGTGCACCACGGGGAGGACCAGCGCCTGGTGTTCCAGTGCGAAAAGGCCAAGATCGCCGCGCCCTGGGAGGTGTTCGCTTCCCAGCCCCAGCCCAACGGCTTCCCGATCCCCCAGTCCGATCCCGCCTTTGAGAAGCAGGCGGAGGATTTCCTTTCCTCCCTGCCGCCCCTGCCCTGGGAAATGCACGTGGGCCAGCTGGAAAACGTGCTTTCGGCCCTGGAAAACGATACGGACGTGGCCATCACCGGAGAGGACGGCCGCCGCACCATCGAGCTGATCACCGCCATCTACAAGGCCGGCGCCCAGCACGCCCCGGCGGAGCTGCCCCTGCGGGCGGACGATCCATTATACACCGTTTCGGGCATTCGCGCAGCCATGCCCCATTTCCACGAGAAGACGGCGTCCGTGCAGGAATTTAACGGAGAAATCAGCTTCGGCGGTTTCGGAAAGAAGGAAAGCAAATGAACGTATCCGACGGCATGAATTACGCGCCCAAGGGAAAGCCCCGGCCGGTGGTAAAGCCCGGCGAATTTGTGTTCTCCGCCGTGCGGCTGGATCACGGCCACATCTACGGCATGTGCAACGGCCTCACCGAAGCGGGGGGCACCCTTAAATACGTGTGGGATCCGGACCCTGCCAAGGTGGCCTCGTTCCTGAAGGCATTTCCCCAGGCCCGGCCCGCCCGCAGCGAGGAGGAAGCCCTTTCCGACGGGGAAACCCATCTCATCGCCGGCGCCGCCGTTACCAGCGAGCGCTGCGCCCTGGGCCTGCGGGCCATGGACGCGGGGAAGGATTACTTCACCGACAAGGCGCCCTTCACCACCCTGGAGCAGCTGGCCGCCGCCCGGAAGAAGACGGCGGAGACGGGGAAAAAATACATGGTCTATTACGCCGAGCGGCTCCACGACGAGGGCTCGCTTCTGGCGGGATACATGGTGGAGCAGGGGGAGATCGGCAGGGTGATCGCCGTGAACGGCTTCGGCCCCCATCGCCTGGGCGCTCCGGGCCGCCCCGCCTGGTTCTTTGAAAGGGAAAAGTACGGCGGCATCCTGTGCGATATCGGCAGCCACCAGATCGAGCAGTTCCTCACCTACGCCGGGGAGGAGGACGCCGCGGTGACCGCCAGCCGCGTGGGCAATTACAATCATCCGGAATATCCCGAGCTGGAGGATTTCGGCGACTGTATGCTGGTGGGCAAAAACGGGGCCACCCATTATTTCCGGGTGGATTGGTTCACTCCGGACGGGCTGCGCACCTGGGGCGACGGGCGGCTGTTCATCCTGGGCACCGAGGGCTTCATCGAGGTGCGCAAGTATGTGAACCTGGCATCCGACACGCCCGGCGGCGGCCACGTATTCCTGGCCAACGGGAAGGGCGAAACCTATGTGAACGCCGTGGGCGTTACCGGCTATCCCTTCTTCGGCCAGCTGATCCTGGACTGCCTGAACCGCACCGAGAACGCCATGACCCAGGCCCACGCCTTCAAGGCGGCGGAATTGTGCCTGCTGGCCCAGGAAAAGGCCGTGCGGGTGAAGTAAGAGGATCTGTTTCCTTCCCGCCCGGAAGGGGAGCGCGCCTCCCCCTCCGGGCGTTCTGTTTTCAAAAGCGGGCGCCGGCGTGAGCCGGCACCCGCCGTTTTTATTGGTTCAGAATTGCGTTTGCTTCAGATCACGGATTGCCGGGGAAGGTGCCGCGGGCACGGCCCTCGTTGTAGGCTTCGCGGAATTCTTCGATCATGTCGTCGGCGCCCACCTTGCGGATGGCGTCCACGGCTTCATCGTAGACCTTGTCGAAGTCTTCGGGCGCGCAGGTGATGACCTTGCTCAGGAACGCGCCCTGCTTGGACTGCACCATGGAGCCGAAGTCGTTCTCGGCCTGGATGGTGCCGGAGAAGCTGATCTGGGTCCAGGCGTCGGTGCCGGCGTCGATGTAGGACTGGATCAGTTCGGGGGTGTACTTGGCGTCGAACTTCAGGGCGCGGCCGGCGGCGTTGCGCTCGTCGGAGCCGTAGTACAGGCCGTTGGAGATGAAGACGATGTCGCCGGCGTGCATCTTGTATTCATCCGGCACGGCATCGGCGCTCTGCACCTCGGTGGGGATGCCTTCTTCAGTGACGGCCAGGTAGTTGATGCCTTCCACGCCGTTCTGCATGAAGAACATGTTCTCGGGCAGGGACATCCAATCCAGGTACTTGATGGCGGCGATGGCCTGCTCCTTGGTGGTGGACTTCACGGGGATGATGATGCTCAGGCCGTTGGCGGCGTACACATCATGCAGGTACTTATCCAGGGAAGCGTTCTTGAAGCAGTTGACGGAAGTCCAGCTGGCGCCGGGCACGTTGTTTTCCAGTTCCACTTCGTAGTTCTTGTCGGGGCGCCAGGGCTGGTCGGGCTGCATGGAGAAGAAGCCGAAGTAGCCCTGGGTCAGCGCGGTGTCGGAAGCGGCGTCGTCGTCCAGGTCGAAGTTCTCATACAGCAGGCCTTCATGATACAGCTTGTTCAGCCAGCGATAGCCTTCCTTCGCGCCGGGCAGCATTTCGTGGTTGCGGCAGTAGGCGAACCAGTCTTCTTCCGTTACCTTGCTGAAGTCGATGAAGGCGTCGGTGAAGCGGTTGACGTTGTAGAGGGGGTTCGCTTCATACAGGTCGAACTGCATGGGGATGGTCTGGGCGCCGCCCAGGTTGGCTTCCTTGGCCGCCCGCAGGTAGGCTTCGAAGCTCTCGATATCGGTGGGCTTTTCCATGTTCAGGGCAGCCAGCCAGTCGGCGCGGATGAAGTTGCCCACGTTTTCGACTTCCAGACGGCGGGCGGGAATGAACCACTGCTCGGGGGTGCCGTCTTCGTCGGTGTCCACCTGGCCGAAGGGCAGCAGGGTGTCACGGCCCAGGAAAGCGATCAGGTTCTGGCCGTATTCTTCCAGCAGCTCGTCCAGCTGGTAGATTTCCTCGTCTTCGATGGCCTTGTTCACCAGGCCGCCGTCATAGGTGATGCAGATGTTGGGTTCGTTGCCGGTGCCCAGCACCAGGCCCAGCTTTTCGCCCTCGGTCCAGCGGGCCACGGGGACGAACTCCAGCTTGATGTGGTTGGGATCGCCGAAATGCTCCTGCGCGTAGTGCAGCTGCATGCAGTCCGCCACGTTGAAGCCGGGGATGTCGCGGTCGAAGGCTTCTACCTTCAGGGTGATCCAGTCGTCATCCGCAAGCGCGGTGCCGGTGAGCCCCAGCAGCAGCGCCAGGGTCAGCAGGATAGCCAGGGTTTTTTTCATGGGAATTGCCTCCTTCTTTATTTTCACCGCCATTCAGGCGGCAGGGTACGGTAGGGATCAGCCCTTCACGGCGCCGATGGTGACGCCGGAAACGAAGTAGCGCTGCACGAAGGGATAAACCACCAGGATGGGCAGCGTGGCGAAAATGATGGTGGCGGGCTGAAGGGATTCGGAAACCTGATTGGCCACGGCGGTGGCGCCTTCGTCCATGGACACCACGTCCGCCGAGTCGATCCGCTTGATGGCGTTGTACAGCTTGAGCTGCAGGGGATACAGGTTCCGGTCGGTGATGTAGTACTGGGCGTCCTGGAAGCTGTTCCATTTGCCCACGGCGTAGAACAGCGTCAGCGTCGCCAGGGAGGCCAGGGACAGGGGCAGGTAGATCCGCACCAGGATCTGGAAATCATTGGCGCCGTCGATGGTGGCGGCCTCCTCCAGGGATTCGGGGATGGAGGCGAAGAAGCTCTTCATGATGATCATGTTGTAGGTGGACAGCGCGCCGGGCAGGATCAGCGCCCATTTGGTATCCAGCAATCCCAGCTCCATGATATTGATATAGATGGGAATGGTGCCGCCGGAGAAATACATGGTGAACAGCGCCATAAAATTGAAGAATTTCCTGCCCCGCAGACGGCGCTTCGTCAGCGGGTAGGCCATCAGCACGGTGAGCACCATGGCGATGGCGGTATAGATCAGCGTGATCTCCACCGTGAGCCACAGGCTGCGCCGCATGCTGGGATCGTTGAAGAGCACCTCGTAGGCTTTGGTGTTGAATTCCACGGGCCAGAAGCTCACCGCCCCGCCCAGGATGGCGGACTTGGAGCTGAGGGACAGGGCGATGACGTTCAGGAAGGGGACCACGCAGGTGAGCGAGATCAGCAGAACGACGAAGATCAGCACCAGCTGCGGAACGGACCATTTGGGGTTCTTTCTCCTTCTTTTCACGGCGGGAAGCGTGCCGGGACTGACTGACATTTCTCGCACCCCCTTACCAGATGCCGTCTTCGCCCAGACGTTTGGTGACGAAGTTGGCCGTGGAAATCAGGATCAGGCCCACCACGGACTGGAACAGGCCGATGGCGCCGGCCCGGGCCCATTCATGGTTTTTGATGGCGGCCCGGTATACGAAGGTGGAAAGCACGTCGCAGTACTCCTCCACCCGGCTGTTGCCCAATACGAACGGTTTGTCGAAGCTGATGTTCATCATCTGGCCCACGTTGAGGATCAGCAGCACCACGATGGTGCCCCGGATGCCGGGCAGGGTCACGTGCCAGATCTGCTGCATTTTATTGGCGCCGTCGATGCGCGCGGCCTCGAACAGCTCCATATTGATGCCGGTGATGGCGGACAGGTACAGGATGGTGCCCCAGCCCATGCTCTGCCATACGCCCACCAGGGTGTAAACGATGCGCCAGGGCCAGCCCTCCGTCAGGAAGGGCACGTTTTCCTCCGGCCCGATCCAGCGCCATTTTCGCAGCGTGGCGTTGATCACGCCCGTGGTGGGGGCGAAAATCTGCAGCACCATGCCGCCGATGATGATCCAGGAAAGGAAATGCGGCAGATACAGCATCGTCTGGGATACCTTCTTGATGCCGGTGCAGCGGATCTCGTTGAGCATGATGGCCAGGATGATGGGCATGGGAAAGCCGGCGATCAGGCCCATGAAGTTCAGCAGCAGCGTGTTTTTCAGGGCAGTCCCCAGATCGGGCATCTTATTGATGATGAATTTGAAATTGTCCAGCCCCACCCATTTGCTGCCGAAAATGCCTTTGGATTTGCTGAATTTTTCAAAGGCCATGACAATGCCGATCATGGGCTTGTAGCAGAAAATCAGATAGAACGCGATGGGCAGCAACAGCATGGCGTACAGCCGCCAATCCCGCCGGAACCAGCCTTTGCCGGTCTTCCTCCGGGGTATTTCCCGCGTGCTCATAGCATCATTCCTCTCGCTCAGGTTCATGGGGCATCGGCCGCTCGGATTTGTCAATTCGGTCATTTATATGCCAGATACATATATTTTAATAACAGCATTGGAAGCTTTCTATGCAAATTACGCGTAAATGTATGCGTATTCTGCATAATGCAAAAAAAGCAGGAAAACAGGGGTGAAAATGGGGAAAATATGCACATTCATAAAAAGGATTTTGCTTCGGGCGGACGAATACAAGTACCGACGGATGAAGGAGTGTGAGGAAAATGTTCCGGGTGGGGATCGTGGGCTGCGGCGGCATCGCGCAGGTGCATGCGGCGGTGCTGGACCGGCTGGAGGAAGCGCGTTTGGCCGCCTGCGCCGATATCGTGCCCGAGCGGGCGGCGGAAATGGCGGAGCGCGCAGGCGCCCGGGCATACGGCTCGCTGGAAGAAATGCTGGCGGCGGAAAAGCTGGACGCGGTGCACCTGTGCACGCCCCATTATCTCCACGCCCCCATGGCGGAAAAGGCGGCGGAAGCGGGCGTCGCCGTGCTGACGGAAAAGCCCCCGGCGATCAGCCGGGAGCAATGGGAAACGCTGGAAAAGGCGGCAAAAAAGGCGCCCATCGGCGTATGTCTGCAAAACCGCTACAACCCCAACGTGCAGGAAGCCCGGCGGCTGATGGAAAGCGGGGCGTACGGAAGCGTGCTGGGGGCCCGGGCGTTCGTGACCTGGCAGCGGGATGCGTCGTACTATACGGACAGCCCCTGGCGGGGCGCCTGGGCCACCGAGGGCGGCAGCGCCCTGATCAATCAGGCTGTTCACACCCTGGATCTTCTGGTGATGCTGCTGGGCAAGCCGGAAGCCGCGGCGGGCAGCATGAGCAACCGCCATCTGAAAAACGTCATCGAAACGGAGGACACGGTGGAGGCCTGTCTGACCCTGGGCGGGCACCCCGCGCTGTTTTACGCCTCCACCGCTTATGCCGCCAACGCGCCGGTGCTCCTGGATATTCAAATGGAACGGGCCGTGCTGCGTCTGGAGGGCGAGGAAATGGAGATCCGCCGGGCGGAGGGCGTGGAAAGGCGTACTTTTTCTCAGCCGGAAACCCTGGGCAAGGGCTATTGGGGGAACGGCCACTTCCCCTGCATCCGGGATTTTTACCGCTGCCTGGCCCTGGGCACGCCTTATCCCAACCGTCTGGAAACGGCACGGGATACCGTGATGCTGATGCTGGATTTGTACGATCAGGGCAGAAAGGCACTGGAAAGCCGGTGAGGGGTCTGCTTCGCGGATTTTTACACGCAAAACCCCCGAAAAACCCTTGACATGCGTGTATATTTATGTATAATAGACGTGTAATTATTCATCCGGAGGTGTTCCCATGTCGCTGAAGGGCCGGCATTTTCTCAAGCTGTTGGATTTTACCCCGGAGGAGATCGGGCAGATGCTGGATCTCGCGGCGGAATTAAAGCAAAAAAAGAAAGCGGGGATCCCGCACCGGCTGTGCGAGGGCAAGAATGTGGCGCTGATCTTTGAAAAGACCAGCACCCGCACCCGCTGCGCCTTTGAGGTGGCGGCGGCGGACCTGGGCATGCACCCCACGTACCTGGATCCCGCGGGTTCCCAGATCGGGAAAAAGGAAAGCATTGCGGACACCGCCCGGGTGTTGGGGCGGATGTACGACGGCATCGAATACCGGGGTTTCGGCCAGGAGATCGTGGATACCCTGGCCAAATACGCCGGGGTGCCCGTCTGGAACGGCCTCACCAACGAATTCCATCCCACCCAGATCCTGGCGGATTTCCTGACGATCCGGGAGCATTTCGGCGCTTTGAAGGGCAAAAAGCTGGTGTACATGGGGGATGCCCGGTACAACATGGGGAACTCCCTGATGGTGGGCTGCGCCAAGATGGGGCTGCACTTCGTGGCCTGCGCGCCGGCAAAGTATTTCCCGGACCCGGCGCTGATCGGGGAATGCCAGGCGATCGCCGCGGAAACCGGGGCGACGCTGGAATTCAATTCCGATCCCGCTTCCGCCGTGCAGGGCGCGGACGTGATCTACACCGACGTGTGGGTTTCCATGGGCGAGCCGGACGCGGTCTGGGCCGAAAGGATCAACGACCTGAAGCCTTACCAGGTGACGAAACAGCTGATGGCCGCCGCCGGGGAACAGTGCCGCTTCATGCACTGCCTGCCCTCCTTCCACGATCTGAACACCGGGATCGGCGCGAAGATCCACGAAAAATACGGCCTCACCGCCATGGAGGTGACGGACGAGGTGTTTGAAGGGCCGCAGTCCATCGTATTTGACGAAGCGGAAAACCGCATGCACACCATCAAAGCCGTTATGGCGGCCACCCTGGCGTAATCGGCCTGCGATCGGCCCGCCGCAAAATTTTACCTGATTTTTTGCTTTTACCCCTTTACAAATCTCCTGTGCCATGATAAAATAACTTTCGCGTCCGGGAAATGCCGGGCAGCGAAACGGGGCATTAGCGCAGTTGGTAGCGCACAACACTGGCAGTGTTGGGGTCAGGAGTTCGAGTCTCCTATGCTCCACCAAAGACATTCAAATCCGAACTCGGCTGATTGTAAGCAGCGGGGGATTCGGAATGGTCCTTGCCAGGGACCAGGGAAACGGTCAGCCGTAGGGCTGGCCGTTTTCTTTTACTGTTTTGATTTTTCTTCCGCTTCCTGTTCCGCCCGGATGCGGATGGCGATTTGACGGGCGATGTCCTCCGGGAAAACAAAATCAAAGTCTTTCGCCGCTGTTGAGGTCATTTTTGCGAAAAGACGGTGTTCCCTGTTTGCTTCTTTTTTTGCTCCGCACATGAATACCGTACCGATTTGGATTCCTTCTGTCTTCTGCTTCTGCATTTTTGTACATCCTTTCCGAAAGAGCATATCGTAATCCTCTTCGGTGGATAGTATGCAGAATGGGCAGAGCCGTTTTTCGGTTAATCGCCATATTTCACCAGCGGCTGCTTTTTTTCCAGCATATTTTGAATATCCTGCGCCAGCCCGGCGGCATCCTGCGCCGCTTCCGAAGAATCGTCCTCCAGATATAATTCTGCAAGGATGTCTTCATTCAGGCAAACTGACCCAACATATACACCTGAAAACTCTACTGTAATCATTGCTCAGGCTCCTTTCCCATAAAATATAATTGTAGTATGCAGAAAGAAACCTTTTATTTTTTCACATCTTCGCATTACAGCATATAATAACCTGGATAAATATCTTTAGACAAATAATTGGCATTAAAAAACCGTGACAAAAGGGTAACTTTTCCGGCTGAAACAACAATATTATTCTTGTTTCTCCATCTATGCTGTCCCGCGTATTGCAGGAATCGTTTTTTGCGCATGTTTCCGCCCGCGCTGCTCCGCTTTCCCGAATTACCCGAAGGTCACTCCATCCTCCGCCGCAGTTTGTCGCAGGGGGAAACAGCAGCGGTTCTTATCGGGCATTTTCGCCCGGTGGGGACTTGCTTGATGCGGACTCCATGGGACAGGCCCGGCTTGACCGGTTTACGGCGTCAAGTTTTCCGGGGCCTGCTTGTATGCCCGCTTTGCGCCGAACGCGCTGCGCTTGACAAACGCCGGCAGGATTTCATTCGCATCGCTGCCCCGGCTGTATTGCATGCAGCCGACGCCGCCCGGTTTCAGTGGCGTCGGACTCGGGTATCTTCATTAATCATGCGTATTTCCATAATAAAGTGTTTCTCCATAATCATGTGTATCTTCAATAATAAAGGGTATCTTCATTAATCAGAGTATCTTCATAATTTATGAGTTTTATATCTTCTGAAGTTCGCGCGCGCCCTTACTCATTAACGAAGATACTTGATTAATGAAGATATACTGATTAATGAAGATACCTTGATTAATGGAGATACACTGATTAGTGAAGATACCTTGATTAATGAAGATACCTTGATTAATGGAGATATACTGATTAGTGAAGATACCTTGATTAATGAAGATACCTTGATTAATGGAGATACACTGATTAGTGAAGATACCTTGATTAATGAAGATACCTTGATTAATGGAGATACACTGATTAATGGAGATACACTGATTAATGAAGATATACTGATTAGTGAAGATATACCTTGATTAATGAAGATATACTTGAAGATAAGAAACAATAACGAATTTTTATATCTTCATTAATTTTCTCAACATTGACAACCTTTACGGCGTGTTTTGGTCCCGAAAAACATAGATAAAATACCAACTGAATCAATCCGCCCGGAGCGTTTTTTCTGCCCTGAAACGCACATCATGCACGCGTTTTGAAAACAATAGGGCGAACACCCCCATTAAGCCGTCTTTTTCTGCCAAATTCGTGTTATACCACCTTTTGGGCATCTTACCCATACCTTTATAGGCGCTTTTTCGAGAAAAAATAACTTTTTCCCCTCTTTTACGTCTATTTCTACCTACTTTTACCTGAACTCTTTAACTTTTTGGGTATCTTCTTTAAAAAGGGGTTAACTTTTCAAAGTTTCTGTTATGCAAAAAGTTTCTGATTTGGTTTATAATTTGACCGATTCACACATCAAAAATAACAGAAATTGGAAGCAAAAGTCCAAAACCGATGGCTGAGAGGAGGAGAAAAATAACTTTTTAAAGTTATTTTTCCCCTTTTTCCAGCCAATTTGAACCTTACATCCGTCATGCAATCTGTCATACATTTTGCATGACGGATGTGTTCACACATGCATGACCAAAATCATGCCGCCTAATATGACTGACGTCATGACGAATGTGCTGAAAAGTGTATGTACTTTGTCATGACAACGGTATTCATCCGTCCTGTCCAAATGACTGAAAAACGCCATTACATTTCAAAGCCCCTGCGGGATCTGTTGGTCATACTTGCAATTTTCCAATCATATGAGTGAGATTGTCAAGGGTAATTTTAGATCATATTTTCTATTTGGGCAAGTTATTTGAAAGAAGCTTTCTGCACCATTTTGAACTGCTGATATATCCAGATTCTTTCGTGACAAAATTCTGTTCTTGAAACAAACCAACGAAATATTTCAGGAAGCCTGCAATCCTGATTATCGTCAGAATTACAGGCTTCTTTGTGTTTTTTGTCATCGTTTTCGGCTTCGTCTCGCCGGCTTATCTTTTTTCCTTTTTTCTCCATCATGGATATGATAGGCAGCGGTAAGCATATCCCGATATTGGAGTACTGATGAACTGTGCTTTTCAGTAAATCCCGTTCTGGACGATTTCCAGGATCGTGTCGCCCCTCACCAGGGTGATCCCGTCGTATTCGTCAGCCGCTACCTTTTCCGTTCCGATTTCCGCCTCCACTGTGACGAGCGTTCCATCTTCTTCAGGCGCAAGGGTGAAAACATAGTAATCAAACGGTTCATTCAGATCGAACCAGTCAAGCGTAAGGGCGGAAAGGGAGATTTCCATCCTGACTTCGCCGCACTGGAAAGCAACCGTGCCGATCCCTTCCCGTTTCCA
>CACWLP010000028.1 GCA_902761755.1 uncultured Eubacteriales bacterium
GCTTCGCAAAAATGCTCCTCGCAGCGCACAGGTCGCTGCTGCGGATTCCGCTTGGAGGGGCTTTTGGCCCCTCCAAACCACCCCGGGGTTTTCGTTTTTCCCGGTATTCACTGTTGCTCATTCTTCTATGAGAACCAATATCCCTGTAAACAAAGAGGATATTGCAGATTGGCTTCTGCAACATCCTCTGTCTGTATAAAGCCGTCAGAGAAAAGAGGCGGACGCATGCGCATCGTATGTCTGGTGGAAAACACGTCGGGGAAGGAAAGCTGCGCCCCGGCCCACGGGCTGAGCCTGTACGTGGAAACGGCCCGGCATCGGCTGCTGATGGACACGGGGCCGTCGGACCTGCTGATCGGGAACGCCCAGGCGGCGGGGGTGGACTTGAAAACGGTGGATACCGCGGTGATCAGCCACGGGCATTACGACCATGCGGGGGGCCTGCCGGCTTTCGCGGCGCTGAACCCCTCCGCGATCGTCTATCTGCGCGCCGGGGCGGACGGGGATTTTTATTCCGGCCGGGAGGCGGACGGCAGCATCCATTATATCGGCGTGCCTCCCGCCGTCCGGCATTTGCCCCGGGCGGTGTGGGTGACGGAGGACGCGCTGGAGATCGACGGAGAGCTGACGCTTTTTGGCGGCGTTTCAGGCCGGAAATACTGGCCCCAGGCCAATCGGCTCCTTTCCCGGAGGGTGGACGGGCGCTTTTTGCAGGACGATTTTTCCCACGAGCAATGCCTGCTGGTGCGGGAGGGGAAGAAAACGGCGCTGTTTTCCGGCTGCGCCCACAACGGCGTCCTGAATATCCTGGAGCGCTGCCTGGAGATCATGGGGAAGGCCCCGGACACGGTGGTCAGCGGCTTTCACATGATGAAAAAAACCGGGGAGTACACCCCGGAAGAATGGGCCGTCATCGACGATACCGCCCGCCAGCTGCAAAAATGGCCCACCGTGTTCTACACCTGCCACTGCACGGGGCTGCCCGCCTATGAAAGGATGCGGGAGATCCTGGGAGATCAGGTAAAGTATCTTTCCTGCGGGGAGGAGATCACGCTGCTTTGACGCTCACTCCTTGTCCACCCGGAAAATGCCGCATTTCAGATACTGGGTTTCCGGCGCGGCGGGGAGGATGGGATGATCCCGGCCCTGGGTGCGGTATTCCGCCTGGAAGAGGGATACCCGGGCGTCCCGGGCGGCGGAGAGCACCACGTCCCGGAACTGGCCGGGCAGCATGTGCTGGCTGCAGGAGCAGGTGACCAGATACCCGCCGTTCTTCACCAGTTTCATGCCCCGCAGGTTGATTTCCTTGTAGCCCCGCTCGGCGGCTTCCACCGCGGCGCGGGATTTGGTGAAGGCGGGGGGATCCAGGATCACCACGTCGTACTGCTCCCCGGCGGCGGAGCGCTCCTTGAGGAAATCGAAGGCGTTGGCGGCGATGAAATCCACGTTGTCAAAGCCGTTCAGGGCCGCGTTTTCCCGGGCGCATGCGCAGGCAAATTCGGAAATATCCACCCCGGTGACGCGTTCGGCGCCGTAATGCGCCGCGTGCAGGGCGAAGGAGCCGGTGTGGGTGAAGCAGTCCAGCACCGTTTTGCCCCGGACGAAGGGGGCGATGGCGGCGCGGTTTTCTTTTTGGTCCAGGAAAAAGCCGGTTTTCTGCCCCTGCTTCACGTCCACCAGAAACTTAACGCCGTTTTCCGTCATCTCCACCCGGTCCGGCACCGTGCCCCGGAGGGTGCCCGTCACCTGGGGCAGCCCCTCCAACTCCCTTACCGGCACGTCCCCGCGCTCGTAAATGCCTTGGGGATGCAATTCGTCTGCCAGCGCGTCGCAGATCGCGTCCTTGTATTTTTCCATGCCCAGACACAGGCACTGCAGCACGATCACGTCCCCGAAGGCGTCGGCGATCACCGCGGGCAGGCCGTCGGATTCGGCGAAGATCAGCCGGCAGGAGCGCAGATCCGCAAAGCTGCGCCGGTAATCCACGGCCCGGCGCACCCGGGCGCGGATAAAGTCTTCATCGATGGGCGCGTCCTTCCGGCTGAGCAGCCGCAGGGCGATCTGGGAGTGGGGATTGTACGCCGCCATGCACAAAAACCGCCCGGCGGAGGAGGTGACCCGCACGGTGTCCCCGGGCTGGGGATCGCCTTTGGTGCGGGCGATGTCGCTGCGGAACACCCAGGGATGGCCGCTGTATACCCGTTTTTCTTTTCCCGGAAGCAAGATCACGTCCGCCATGCTGTTTCTCCTTTGATCCGGCGCGGTTTTTGCGCCGCGCAAGGTATTTTTTCCGCATTTTCTGCGCCGGGGCGGGTTTCTTTTGTCCCGGCATTTGCATTATATCACAATTTGGCGTATAATGTATAAGATTCTGCGCGCCCTTTTTGCGGCGGGCGGAAGCATCCAGGAGCAAAAGGAGGGCGGGGCCGTGAAGGAGCAGGTGGTTTGGATCACCGGGGCATCCAGCGGACTGGGGCTGCATACGGCCCGGGCCCTGGCCCGGCACGGTTTCCGGGTGGCGGCCGGCGCCCGGTCCTTCGGAAACGGGAAAACGGTGGAGGGCTGCCGCTGCCTGCCGCTGGACGTGACGGACCCGGACAGCATGGACGCGTTCTGCCGGGAGGCGGAAGCGGCCTTCGGCCCGCCGGATATCCTGGTGAACTGCGCCGGCATGCTGATCCTGGGCGCCTGCGAAAGCTACCCCGCGGAGGAACTGCGCCAGGTGATGGAAACCAATTTCTTCGGCCAGGCGGCCATGATTTCCCGGGCGCTTCCCCTGATGCGGAAGCGGGGCCACGGGCGGATCGTGAATTTTTCCTCCATCAACGGGCTGCTGGGCATCCCCTTCGAAGGGGCGTACACCGCCAGCAAGCACGCGGTGGAGGGGTATTCGGAATGCCTGGCCCTGGAAGTGAAGCCCTTCGGCATCGAAGTGATGCTGGTGGAGCCGGGGGACCACCGCAGCGGATCCCGGGCTTACCGGTGCCACTCCGCGGGGATCACCCCGGATTCGCCCTACAAAGCTCATTTCGATCTGGGCACGGCCCGGATCGCCCACGACGAGGAAAACGGCAGCGACCCGGACAAGCTGGGCGAAAGGATCGCAAAGGCGCTGGAAAAGCGCCGTCTGCCCCGCCGCCTGCGCGTCGCCAGCGCGGATCAGCGCCTGGCGGTGATCCTGCACGACGTGCTGCCTGCCTGGGCCTTTGACCGCATCATCGGCTCTTATTACCGGAAAAGCCTGTAACGCCGCGATACAGAAAGAGGGTACGCCAAATATGAGCAACGTGCTCGCCCGCAGCGAACAATTGCGGGAAGAAATGACGCTGAAAAACCTGTTCGAACTGATCTGCCAGGACGGCGACAAGGTGGCCGCCCGGTGGCTGGAGGACGAAGACGGGGAAGGAAAGATCACCTTCGCCGAATACCGCCGCAGCGCCCTGCGCTGCGCGGGCCAGCTGCGCGCCGCCCTGGGCGGCGGCAATGCCGGCCGGTTTGTGGGCATCCAGCTGGATACCTGCCCGGAATACTTCTGGGTGTTCTGGGGCGTGATCGCCGCGGGATATAACGCGGTGCTGCTGGATTTCAGCCTGAACGACGATATGACCGCCTATCTGCTGCGCCAGGCCGGGGCCGTGGCCCTGATCGGCAAGGGCAAGCGGCTGTCGATTGCGGACGTGCCCCAGTTCACCCTGCGCCAGCTCAAGGAGGGCATGGAGCAGGCCCAGGAAACGGAAATGCCCTTCGGCGGCAAGGTAGCCCTGTGCACCTCCGGCACCACGGATACCAGCCGGGTATTCGTGTACGACGAAAAGGCCGTGTGCGCCCAGGTGCTTAATTCCGAACTGCTTTACAAGGCCAACCGCCGCATCATCTGCGACGAGCCCCGGCGGAACCTGGCCTTCCTGCCCTATCATCATGTGTTCGGCTTCATGGTGTGCCTGCAGTGGATCCACTTCCTGGGGTACGAAACCGTTTATCTTCACGACCGCAGCCCCCAGTGCATCCAGAAGACCGCCCAGCATTTCAGGATCACCCACCTGATGGCGGTGCCGCTGCTGGCCAATAACCTGTGCGTGGCGCTGAACAAGAAGGTGGCCAAGGAGAAGCCGGGCAAGCGCGCCGCGTTCAAGACCCTGCGGGGCATTTCCCTGGCGCTGCAGAGCGTCGCCCCCGGCTTCGGGCTGGATTTTGCCCGGAATGTGCTGTTCAAAAACGTGGTCAGCCAGATCCTGGGGCCGGACGTGCGCTGCATCATCCTGGGGGGCAGCCATACCCCCAAGGAGCATATGCGCACCCTGAGCGCCCTGGGCTACTATACGGTGTCCGGCTTCGGCATGACGGAAACGGGCATCACCAGCGTGGAAACCAACATGAACGTCATCACCCGCACCTCCGGCTCCGTGGGCCGGCCGCTGTCCAGCGCCGAATACCGGGTGCAGAGCGACGGGGAAAAGAGCAACCGGGGCGAAATGTACATCCGGGGCGATACCATCCACACCGGCCGCCTGGCGGACGGGAAGCTGCTGCCCCCCCAGAAGGACGAGGACGGCTGGTTCCGCACCGGCGACGTGGTGCGCCTGGAAAAGGGCAGCCGCATGTACGTGGAGGGCCGGGCCAAGGACGTGATCATCAACGAGTCCGGCGAAAACGTGTACCCGGACGAGATCGAGGACGCTTTCGGCGCCCTGGATGGCGTGGAGCAGTTCTGCGTGCTGGGCGTGAAGGCCCAGGGAAAGAAGCAGGAGAAGGAAGGCCTGCTTTCCCACATTCCGCATCCCCACCTGCCCGGGAAGAAAAAGGGCGCCGTGGATTACGAGGACATCACCCTGGTGATTAACCTGGGCCAGCATTTCCGGGACGAGGAATACCTCTCCGGCATCATGGGCCAGGTGCGCCGCATCAACAGCACCCTGCCCACCCTGAAGCGGGTCAACCGCGTGCTGGCCACCCCCGAAAGGTTCCAGACCGCCGGCGGCATCAAAATCAAGCGTCTGGCGCTGAAAAAGGATATCGAAAACGGCAAGCTGGCCTACCGGGATATTGATTTCAACCGCAAGGATTTTTCGGGCCAGGGCGAGGAAAAATCCCTGGTGCAGGAGGCGAACACCCCCTCCGATCTGCAGATGGAGGAAATCAAGCAGAAGGTGCGCCGGGTGTACGCAGAGACCCTGGACGTGCCGGCGGAGCAGATCCGGGACGACGCGCATTTCATCGACGAACTGGGGGGCGACAGCCTGCAGGTGCTGGGCATGAGCCTCAAGATCGAAGAGCAGTTCAACGTGCTGATCCCCACCGAGGAATACGGCAAGTGCACCACCGTCAACGACCTGTCCTCCCTCCTGTACGCCAAGGTCCGGGGCGACGTGGCCTATGAAAGCAGCGGCGCCGAGAGCCAGGAGCCGGTAACCCCCATTACCCGGTTCGAGGATTCGCCGGAATACAAGGCGTTTGAAAAGCGTTATCAGTCCCTCATGGGCGAGGGCCAGGAGAACCCCTATTTCGTAGCCCACGATTCGCCCCTGCTGGACAAGAGCTACGTGGACGACCAGTGGATGCTGGATTTCGGCTCCTACAACTACGTGGGCATGAGCGGCCGCAAGGAAACCATGGACGCCGCGAAGGCCGCCATCGACAAGTACGGCACCTCCGCCTCCGGCAGCCGCCTGCTGGCCGGGGAAAAGACGCTGCACAAGGAGCTGGAGGCCGCCATCGCCGAATGGAAGCACACCGAAACCGCCCTGGTGCTGGTGGGCGGGCACTCTACCAACGTCACCTGCGTGGGCAATTTCTGCGGCAAGGGCGATCTGATCGTCTACGACGCCATCGCCCACAACTCCATCGAGCAGGGCTGCCGCCTGAGCCAGGCCACCGCCAAGCCCTTCCCCCACAATGATGTGAACGCCCTGGAGAGCATCCTGCGCAATCAGCGGCATAAGTTCGCCAAGGTGCTCATCGTTATCGAAGGCGCCTATTCCATGGACGGCGATATCGCGCCGGTGCCGGATTTCGTGAAGCTGAAGAAGAAATACGGCTGCTTCCTGATGGTGGACGAGGCGCACTCCGCCTGCGTCATCGGCGAGACCGGCGGCGGCGTGGACGAGTATTTCGGCCTGGCCCCGGACGATATCGACATCAAGTACGGCACGCTGTCCAAGGGCCTGGGCACCTGCGGCGGCTATCTGGCCGGCAGCCACGCCATCATCGATTACATGCGCTATAACCTGCCCGGGTTCGTCTTCTCCGTGGGCATTTCCCCGGCGCTGGCCGGCGCCAGCCTGGAGGCCATCCGCCTGCTGCAGAAGGACCACACCATTGTGCAGCGCCTGCACCGGAACATCAAGTGCTTCTACGAGGAAGCGCATAAGCGCCACCTGAACACCTGCCTGGCCGGTGAAACGGCCATCCTGCCCATCTTGGTGGGCAGCGACGAGGACGCCTGGGAGCTGAGCAACCGCCTGCGCAAAAAAGGCGTCATCGTGCCCCCGGCGGTGTATCCCGCCGTGCCCAAGAACAAGGCCCGGCTGCGCTTCTGCGTCATCAGCGAACACAAGCCCGAGGAGATCGTGGACGCCCTGGATAAGCTGGTGGAATGCGCCAAAGAAGCGGGGATCCAGCTGCCGGAGTGATATGAGATAAATTATTGCGGGGGGACCGCTTTTGTGTCAAAAGCGGTCCCCCGCGCCCCCTCCGAAAATCGGCTGGGGGATTTTTTATATCCATTTTTTTATCTGCCAAGGGAGTGGAGGGACGAGATCGTTTTCTTTACAAAAGATACACCCCCAGCCGCTTTCTCGGAAGGGGGCATGGGGGAAACCGCTCTTTGGCCTCAAAGAGCGGTTTCCCCCATCTATCATTAACCTCAAAAAAGCGTTTTTATCGTTTCCCTTCCCGCCATTTCAGCAGCGCCGGGCGGATGGGCGGAGACAGCTGCTCCACAGGGGGCATGTCCGCGGCGGAGAAGAAGCGGATCTCCGACACCTCTTCCTCCTGGGGGCGGATCGTTCCTGTCCAGTTCCGGCAGAGGAACACAACGTCCACATTGCTGACTTCGTCGCCGTTGGGGTAAACGTAATGGGTTTCCGGGCCGGAGAACACGCCGAAGAGAGTCATGCTGTTCGCGGTGAGCCCCGTTTCTTCCAGCAGCTCCCTTTTCGCCGCGTCCTCCACCCGCTCGTCCAGATCCGTTCCGCCGCCGGGATAGCCCCACAGCCCGTTGTCCGTACGCCTTTCCAGCAGGATCCGGCCCTGCCGGTCCTCAACGATCACGCTGGCCCCCACCTGCAACAGGCACCGATGGCCCACGGTTTTTCTTAGATCCAGGATATAATCCGCCACGTTCATTTTCTCCTTTGCTTATTCCAGAATCAGATAGCCCTGGTATCTTTCCCGCTGGGGGAAGAGCAGCTTCCCGTTGAAGGCCGCGTCCATAAAGGGCGTGATGGGCCCCACCCATTCGGGATCGCCCGGGGACGTGACCGTGCGGATGCCCTCGGTCTTCCCGGTCGCCGGGTCCAGCAAGCAGGGCTTGTACTGCTTCATATCATAGCACAGGAACTTGTCCCCCGCTGCGCCCACGGGCAGCAGGCCGTCGATATGTCTGACTTCCCCGGCGGTAAGATCCACCAGGTTTGCGCCGTACATGGATACGGTGCTGCTGTTGAGGACCAGGGCATACCGCTCGTTTTCCGTAAGGAGGATCTGGTCGGCGGCTTTGCTCATGCTGCATTCCCCCAGGGAAACGCACCGGGATACGCCGTTCAGATCCCGGAGGATCAGGTATTCCGTGCGGAGCATGTCGTTTTCGGTCCGCTCCCAGGCTGTGTAATAAACGCCCAGAAAGCGCAATTCCCCCGGAAGCATCAGAACGCGGGAGGCCGCAGCGATCTCCAGGTCCTTCATGGTTTCATCCTCGCCGGTCCAGCCCTCCGGCTCCTCCGGGATGCTTACCTCCCCCGTGGCCAGGTCCAGGAACCCTTCTGAGCAGAGCACCCGGTTTTCGCACAGGGCGGGATAGATCCCGGAAAGGCCGTTCACCGCATAGGCTTTGCCGGTCTCCAGGTCGATCCCCAGGCAAATGGCGCTGCCGTATTCCACCAGCGCGAAGCGGTCGTTCAGGGCCGTGCAGCGGGAGCGGTACACATAACGGCTGTCCTGCGCCAGGCAGTCCACGATCTGATCCAGGTTTTCAAAGACAGTGAGGCCGTGCGCGGTCAGATATTCGTCCATGGCCTCCTGCTTATTTTGCAGATAGGCTTCCCGCTGCTCCCGTTTGAGCTTCATAAACATATCGGTGCCCATCATCATGGCCTGCGTCAGCGCTTCCGCGTCCTGAGGCCGGGGCAGGGAAACGGGGATACGCTCGCCCTTCTGCACGTCCCACAGGAACAGTTTGGAATCCTGGCTGTCGATGAGGAGTTTGCTTCCGTCCGCGTTCCCGGCCACCACCCGGGCGTAGACAAGGCCCTCGATGGCTTTTTCCGGCACGGAAACATAGCGCATGCTGCCCCCGCTGCCGCCGAAAAGGAAGCCCAGGGCCAGGGCCGGGGCGCACGAGGAAAGGATCATCACGCACGCCAGGAGCAGGATCAAACATTTTTTCATACGTATTCCTCCTTCGGGAGGCGCAGCCCGCGCCGGAAAATGCGTCCGAACGGTTTTTCGATACATCATGTATTCTGCCCAAGTCAAATTTTTCCTGCTTTTTTGCACGAAAAAACCGCCCGGAACACACCGGACGGTCTTTTCTGCGAATCAATACTTCCGCTTGCGCGCGGCCTCCGCCTTCTTCTTGCGCTTTACGCTGGGCTTTTCATAATGCTCGCGCTTACGAACCTCGGCCAGGACGCCTGCGCGGGCGCATTGCCGCTTAAAACGCTTCAGCGCGCTTTCCAAAGATTCGTTCTTGTTGACATGAACCTCAGACACTTGTTTTCCCTCCCTTCGCCTATCTCGCCTGAAACAACACCGCTTCCGCGGTGCGACGCCGTTTGACCGGCGGATGGCGACCGTGGTGTTATTATACCGCGTTCTTGAGGGTGCGTCAACAGTTTTTCGTGCTGACACAATGATTTTACACTTTCCCCGGGGATACGGAAAAAAGCCGCCCAATCACGCCATCCTGTCGCCCATTTTCCGGCCGCCCAGGATGTGGAAATGCAGGTGCGGCACGCTCTGGCAGGCGTCCGGCCCGCAGTTGCTCACCACCCGGAAGCCGTTTTCCAGCTTCTCCTGCGCGGCGATTTTCCCGATGGCGGAAAGGATGGCCTCCACCGTTCCGGCGGGCAGATCGCCCGCGTGGGCGATATCGCTGACGTGGGCTTTGGGCACCACCAGGATGTGGGTGGGCGCCTGGGGGGCGATATCCCGGAAGGCGTAGCAGTATTCGTCCTCGTACACCTTGGAAGAGGGGATCTCCCCGGCGACGATTTTGCAGAACAGGCAGTCAGACATATCAGATTCCTCCTTGCTGAACGTATCAGGTCATTCCGACAGCATGGACAGATAGCCGTCCAGATTGGTTTTGCCGGAAACGGTGAGCCCCGGAAAGCCGCAGGCCTCCAGAGCCGAAATGAGGATGCACAGCCCGTGGGGCATATGCTCCGCCCGGGCAGGGGGCAGGCCCGGCACGTGCCGCCTTTCTTCCAGGGACATTCCCGCCAGGGCTTTCAGCCATTTCTCCGCCTGCTCCCGGGTGACGTACCGGCCTTCCACCGCCTCGCCGTGGGCCTCCCGGCCCATTTCCATGGCCGCCAGGGTGGTGCAGCTGCCGCCCAGGCCCGCCATGTCCTCCGCGGGCGGGAATGCCCGCAGCTTTTCCGCCTGGGGGGCCATGACCTCCCGGGCCAGGGAGAGCACCTCCTCCGCGTCCTCCGGGGACAGGATGGGCCGCCGCTTCAATAGCCGGGACGCCCCCAGCTGCATGCTGACGCTCCAGAGCACCTGATTGTTTTCCCCCAGCGTCCATTCGGTGGAGCCGCCGCCGATATCCATCACCAGCCGCCTTCTGCCCGCCGATACCGCCCGGAAGGCCAGCGCCGCTTCCTCCTGGCCGGAAATGATGCGCATGCGCAGGCCGCACAGGGCTTCGATCCGCGCGGCGAGCGTTTCGCCGTTCCGGGCATCCCGGGAAGCGCTGGTGGCGATCAGATCCGTTTCCTGGGCGCCGGCGGCCCGGGCCATATCATACAGCCGCTTCACCGCCTGGGCGGTGGCTTCGATGCGCTCCGGCAGAATGCGGCCTTCCGCGTCCAGCCCCAGGAACAGCCGGGTTTCCTCCCGGCCCCGTACGGGAAAGTACAGACGCCCGCCCACCGTATCCGCGCAGAGCATGCGGGTGGAATTGGAGCCGATGGCGATGGCCGCGCGTCTCATGGCGTGCCCTCCCCGACGTCGTCAAACACCTCGGGGTTTACCACTTTAAAGAGGATCTCCCCGGGCATCAGATAGCCGTATCCCCGGGCCATGGTGCGGATATACACGGGATCTTCCTTCCTGGCCAGCTCCTGCAGGTAATCGCTCTGCTGGGCGCTGACGGCCACCTGCTGAAGCCGTATTTCCGCGTTGATATCCCGCATGACGGCGATGTCCTGGTCCAGCCGGTTGATGATCATCAGTCCGCTGGCTGCGATCACAAAGGCCGCCGCCACCACGTATAACAGCCGGATCCGATGCCGCATGCCGCCGCCTCCTTTCACATTGCAGATTCCTATTCGCCGGAAGAAAGGGCTTTTCCTGCTCAGCGCAGCAGGAAATACGCCGCGGCGCCCCCGGCCGCTGCCGCAAACCCCAGCGCCGCCGCCAGCCAGGGGAAGCCCCGTTTTTCCGGGATCGGGCTTTCCGTGCGCCGGGGCAGGGGCGCGGGGATCACGCGGGCCGGGATGGGCGTCCCGGGCAGCGACAGCCGGCGGCGGATCTCAGGCAGATACCGGTCCCGCACCCGGCGTTCCAGGGAATGGGTATAAAAAGCGTTCCGCTCGTTGAGCAGCGCCATCCGCTCCGCCCGGAACGCCGCGGCCCGGGGCGGCAGGCCGCACAGGGCGGAAATGCCGCCTGGCGTGTCCACGCGCAGCTCGTGCAGGAGGCAGGCCGGGGCCAGCAGCCGGATGGCGAAAATGTCCGCGTCGCAGTCGGGGGTGCCTTCCGTGCCGTCCATCAGATCGCCGGTGGCGGGGATGCTGCGGAACACCTGGATCCCCGGGCCCAGCGGCCGGACGGGGCAGTCCAGCCGGATGTGGCCCAGCTCGTGGGCCACGGCGAAGCGGCTGCGGGCTTCGTCCAGGCCGTCCCGGAGGAAGATATGCCACCGCCTGTCTATCCGGATGGATACGCACACGCCCGCCGGCGCCTTTTCCAGCAGCCGGGCCAGCCGGGGATACGCTTCCGCCTCTTTCCGGGTGAATATTCCGATGTTCCAGATCCGGGCCAGGGCTTCCGGGGCCACCGGCAGCGCGGCGTTTTCCATGGCCAGCAGCGCCCGCCAGGATTCGTCCCGGGCGCGGCGGTAGCTGTCGTAGGAGCCGAGGGGAGATTTCATGGGGAAAACCCGCTTTCGTGAAGGGATCTGATACCCCTATTGTAACGGAAGCGCCGCCGCTGCGCAACCCCCGCTTCACCGGCCCGGCGGCGGAAAAAATGTGCTTAACAATTCGCCTGGCTTATGGTATACTGATAATGGTAAACTATTTTTCACAAGGACTTGCAAACGAGGAGGAACAGGCCGGATGGATGCCTATAAGCTGCTCATCACAGGGGGGATTCCCCTGATGGGGGAAACCTATGTTTCGGGCGGCAAAAACACGTCCGTAGCCGTGATCCCCGCGGCGCTGCTGAGCGACGAGGAATGCGTGATCGAGAACCTGCCGGATATCGAGGACGTGCGGGTGCTGGTGGAGATCCTGCGGGGACTGGGGGCCAAGGCGGTGTACGATCCCGTTGCCCGCCGGCTCAGGATCGATCCCCGGGGGGTCAATTCCTGCAAGGTGCCCTATGCCCAGACCCAGCAGATGCGCGCCAGCTATTACCTGCTGGGGGTGCTCCTGGGGCGCTTCGGCGAGGCCGACGTGGGCTATCCCGGGGGCTGCTCCATCGGCGCCCGGCCCTTCGAGCAGCATCTGAAGGCCTTCCGCGCCATGGGTGCGGAGGTGAAGGAGCGGGGGGCCACCATCAGCGCCCGGGGCAAGATGACCGGCGCCCACGTGTATTTCGACCGCATCACCGTGGGGGGCACCATCAACGCCCTGCTGGCCGCCGTGAAGGCGGAGGGCAACACCGTGCTCTACAACGCCGCCAAGGAGCCCCACGTGGTGGACCTTGCCAACTTCCTCAACTCCATGGGCGGGAAGATCAAGGGCGCCGGCACGGATACCGTGCGCGTCACCGGCGTTCCCCACCTCCACGGCAGCGTATACACCGTGATCCCGGATCAGATCGAGACCGGCACGCTGATGATCGCCGCTGCCGCCACCCGGGGCGACGTGGTGATCCGCGGCTGCATCCCCACCCATATGGAGGCGCTGACCGCCAAGCTGCTGGAAATGGGCGTTTCTGTTTCCGAAAGCGACGACGCCATCCGGGTGCGCACCGCCCGGGGGCACCGGGCCGTGAATATCAAAACCCAGGAATATCCCGGCTTCCCCACCGATCTCCAGCAGCCCATGAGCGCCCTGCTCACCCGGGCCAACGGCGATTCGGTGGTGATCGAAACGATCTTTGAATCCCGGTTCAAGCACCTGATCGAAATGCAGCGCATGGGCGCCCGGGTGCGCATCCTGGACCAGACCGCCATCATCGAGGGCGTGGACGAATTGTACGGTTCTCCCGTCACCGCCACGGATCTGCGGGCCGGGGCCGCCCTGGTGATCGCCGGGCTCATGGCCAACGGCACCACGGAGATCTACGAGCCCGGCTATATCGAACGCGGGTATGAGCATATTGAAGAAAAGCTGCGTTCCCTGGGGGCCAACATCCGCAGGGAACCCATCGAAACGCTGTAACGGGAAGGATGGAGCGAGCCGGTGAACGCCTTTGAAGTGCTGGGCCTGACCGCGGACGCCAACGAACAGCAGATCCGCAGGGCTTACCATGCCCGGGTGAAGCGCTGCCATCCCGATCAGTTTACCGACGCGGAGATGCAGCGCAAAGCCCAGGAGGAGCTGACGGAGCTGAACCTGGCGTACGAGGAGGCCCTCAAGCGCGCCCTGACCATGAAGCCCACGGTGTACCGCCGGGTGCCGCCGGGGGAAGCGAAGGCCACCGCCCGCCGCCTGCTCAGCCAGGACCGGTATGAAAGCGCGCTGGTGCAGCTGGGAAGGGCCGAAAGCCGGGACGACGAATGGTATTATATCCAGGGGCTGATCCTGATGGGGATGAAGCAGTTCGGCTCCGCCCACCAGTCCTTCCGGGAAGCCATCCGGCTGCAGCCGGACAATAACGATTACCGCGCCGGCGCCCTGGAGGCCGCCGTGGCGCTGAAAAAGCGCCAGCACTGGGCCTACCGCATGGCGGACTGGGCCGACGGCATCATCCATCCCCGAAAAAAGCCGTAAAAGGAGATCAAACCACCCATGAACCTACCCAATCAACTGACGATCCTGCGGGTGATCCTGATTCCCGTATGCCTGCTGCTGTGGGCGCTGGGGCTGCCCTGGTGGGCGGCGGCGGTGTTCGCCCTGGCGGCGGTCACCGATTTTTTGGATGGCTACATCGCCCGGAAGCGGGGGATCGTGACGGTGTTCGGCAAGTTTGCCGATCCCGTGGCGGACAAGCTGCTGGTGCTGTGCGCCATGATCTTCCTGTGCGCCGACGGGCGGCTGCCCGCCTGGGCGGTGTGCATCGTGGCGGCCCGGGAGCTGATGGTGGACGGGCTGCGCCTGGTGGCCGTGAAAAAGGGCAACGTCATCGCCGCGGGCTGGCTGGGCAAGATCAAAACGAACACCCAGTATTTCTGCGTGCTGGCGGCCATGCTGCTGGCGCAGGGGCACTGGATCACCCTGGCCCTGGCCATCGCCATGAGCGTGATGACGGTATGGAGCGGCGCGCAGTATTTCTGGGCCAGCCGGGACGTATTTACGGAGGACGGCGGCGGGAAGGCCGCCTGAGCGCGCCGCCGGAATTGAGGAACGGGCATGAAGATTCATCTTCCCCGCTGGGTCAGCATCGCGCTGCTGTGCGCGCTGCTGCCGGGATTGTATAACGGGCTGAAGGAAACGCATTACCGGCTGGATGCGGGCGTTTCGCCGGAGGAGATCCGCATCGTTTTCCTTTCCGACCTGCACGACTGCGCCTGGGGCGAGGATATGGACGGGCTGCTTTCCGCCGTGGACGGGCAGCGGCCGGACCTGGTGCTGCTGGGGGGCGATTTGTTCAGCGACGGCCCCTCCTCTGAAAATACCGTCCGCTTCCTGGAAGGGATCGCCGGGCGGTATCCCTGTTATTATGTGACGGGCAATCACGAGTACGCGGGCGGCGCGGAGGCCTTCGCCGCCCGGATGGCCGTGCTGGAGGGGCTGCGCATCCCCCGGCTCAGCGGAGAAATGGCGGAAATCGAAGTGAAGGGCGTCCGGCTGAATCTCTGCGGCGTGGATGATCCCGCCGCCTGGACGGGGGGCTTTGATCCCGCCGCGGCGGGCTGGGCGTCCTTTGAGGAGCAGCTGGAGCACGTATCCGCGCTGCCCCGGAACAGCGGATATACCATATTGCTTTCCCACCGCCCGGAAAAGTATGATCTGTACTGCTCGTATGATTTCGATCTGGTGCTGGCGGGCCACGCCCACGGCGGGCAATGGGCCGTTCCCGGGCTCCTCAACGGCGTTTACGCCCCGGGGCAGGGCTATTTTCCCAAATACGCCGGGGGCCGGTTTGAAAAGGACGGCACCGTCATGATCGTGGGCCGCGGCCTGGCCCGGGCCGCCCGGCATGTGCCGCGGTTCTATAACCCGCCGGAAATGGTGGTTATTGATCTGTATTGAAAAAAATCAATCCGAGTGAAAAGGAGATAAGAATCATGGCAAAAAAGGAAGCCCCCAAGAAAGAAATGAAGCCCCTGGACGCTACCCAGCAGGAAAAGCTCAAGGCCCTGGAAGCCACCTTGTCCTCCATCGAGAAGGAATTCGGCAAGGGCACCGTGATGAAGCTGGGGGATAAGACCGCCATGCAGGTGGAAACCGTGCCCACCGGCTGCCTGGACCTGGATATGGCCCTGGGCGTGGGCGGCATCCCCCGGGGCCGCATCATCGAAGTGTTCGGCCCGGAATCCAGCGGCAAAACCACCGTGGCGCTGCATGTGGTGGCCCAGGTGCAGAAAATGGGCGGCGCGGCGGCCTTTATCGACGCCGAGCACGCCCTGGACCCCGCCTACGCACGGAACCTGGGCGTGAACATCGACGAACTGTACGTCAGCCAGCCCAACTGCGGCGAGGACGCCCTGGAGATCGCCGAGGCCCTGCTGCGCTCCGGCGCCATCGACATCGTGGTGATCGACTCCGTGGCCGCCCTGGTGCCCCGGGCCGAGATCGACGGCGAAATGGGCGATTCCTTCGTGGGCATCCAGGCCCGGCTCATGAGCCAGGCCATGCGCAAGCTCACCGGCGTGGTGGCAAAAACCAACGCCATCGCCCTGTTTATCAATCAGATCCGTGAAAAGGTGGGCGTCATGTACGGCAACCCCGAAACCACCCCCGGCGGCCGGGCGCTGAAATTCTACGCCTCCGTGCGCCTGGACGTGCGCCGCGGCGAGCAGCTCAAGAACGGCAGCGAGGTCATCGGCAACCGCACCAAGGTGAAGGTGGTCAAGAACAAGGTGGCCCCGCCCTTCCGCACCTGCGAATTCGATCTGATCTACGGCCAGGGCATCAGCCGGGAAGGCAGTCTGCTGGACAACGCCGTGGCCAAGGATATCATTACCAAGTCCGGTGCCTGGTTCTCCTACAAGGATCAGCGCATCGCCCAGGGAAGGGACAACGCCCGCCAGTACTTGAAGGACCATCCCGACGTGGCGGACGAGGTGGAGGCCCAGCTGCGGGCGCTGCTGACTCAGACCACCGTGCCTGCGGTGGACGAAAACGACATTCCCGAAATGAACCCGGATTTGAGCGATGGCGACGAAGCGTGATCAGAACGCCGGCGGGGCGTGCAGCCTGTGCCGGATCGAATTGGACCGGGTGGGCGTTACCGCCGGGGCGGACGTGCTGCTTGAGAATGTGAGCTTTCACATCCACTGCGGCCAGCTCACCGCCCTGGTGGGGCCCAACGGCGCAGGGAAAACCACGCTGGTGCAGGCCATCCTGGGCCAGCGCGCCCATACGGGCGTGATCCGGCACGTGGACGAGGCGGGCCATGCCCTGCCCGTGCCCCGGATCGGCTATGTGCCCCAGCAGCTGCCCTTCGACCGGGAAATGCCGCTGACGGTGTGCGACCTGATGGCCGCCAGCCTGGGCAGCCGCCCGGTGTGGACGGGCATCGGAAAGGATATGCGCCGCCGGGTGCACGCCGCCCTGGAGGAGACCCAGGCCGCCAATCTCATCGACAAACGCCTGGGGGCGTTGAGCGGCGGGGAGCTGCAGCGGGTGCTGCTGGCGATGGCGCTCTGTCCGCTTCCGGATCTGCTGGTGCTGGACGAGCCCGTGTCCGGCGTGGACCAGAACGGTCTGCAGCTTTTTTTGCAGACCGTGTCCGCCCTGCGCAGGACCCATCACCTGGCCATCCTCATGGTGTCCCACGATTGGGATCTGGTGCGCCGGTACGCGGATTACGTGGTGCTGGTGCAGCAGCGGGTGCTCAAGACCGGCGCGCCCCAGGAGGTCTTTTCTTCCCCCGAATTCATGAACGTGTTCCGCAATGAAATCGGCAGCGCCTTCGAGCGCGACGACGCCGCAGGAGAAAAATTCGTCCCGTAAACGGAAAGGATGGGATCGCCGTGAAAAAGCTGTTCTCTGCTCTTTTGATCCTCTCGCTGGTTTTGCTGCCTGTGATCTCGCAGGCGGAAGCGCCTTATGCGGCGGCATTTACCGAGGGCAAAACCCTGACGCTGGAAAAGGTGGACCTGCCCGGGGCCCAGAATGACTGGATGCCCGTGAGCATGTCCCCGGACGGAAGGACCGTGCTGTGGGGGCCGGGTGTCCTGACCCGGGACGGCCAGACGATCCCCCTCACCATCAATAAGGACAGGGGCGCGGGGGACCCGTATGAAGCCCTGGAAAAGAACCTGATGGGGATTTTCAGAACCCTGCCGGGCCAGGAGGGGATCAACTGGTCCCCGGACGGGCGGTATGCCCTGCTTACCTATAAGCGCGCCGTCCTCCAGAACAACAAGCCCTTGGGACTGATGGTGCTGGACGCCGAAACCGGCGAGGTGTTCCAGGCGGTGGCGGTGTCCAGGAACCTGCTGAAGGAAGGCGGCGGCTTCGTTATCGAGGCCAAATTTGATCATACCGGCCGGTATGTGTATTTCACGGGGTACCTCAGCAGCATCTTCAAAGGGTACGGCCTGTTCCGGTGCGATATGGAAACGTACGAAGTGCAGCTGGTATCCGGAAATATGAATATGGCCTCCACCGCCGGGCTGTTTGAAACCCCCGAGGGCTGCTGGCTGATGCTGGACGCCACGGAGAGGACCAACCGGGCCAGGGAAGCGGTTTACCTGAGCGCGAAAGACCCCATCCCCAGTGCCATGCTGCCCCTGTACGAAACGATGGCCCAAACCGGCTATCCCATCGGCGTGGATCAGTCCTTCATTCGCCAGTTTTCGTCCGGCGCGTGGCAGACGGGATGCCTGGTTTATTCTTCCGTTTCCGGCTACGGGCTGATGATCGGCGGGTGCCTGATGGCAGCGTCAAATACCGCAGCTATGGAGGGTAATCTGGCTGACACATGGAGGCTCAGCACCGTTTTGAATAACATGAATCTGTGCAGGATCACCCCGGAGGGGCCGGACATGCAGCATTACTGGCATTTCGTGGACGATTCGGGGGATCTGACGGGCGTGCGGCTGGAGCCCGTGGACGACGGCATCGTTTCGGAGCTCGTCCGCATGGAAGAAGAAAGCAGGAACGGCGTCACGCCGGAAGCCAGCGACGCGCTGGGCGCGTATAACATTGCGCTGATCAGGAACCCGCAGCCTTTCTCCACCTGCGGCTGCGTGTCGCCTGATGGGCGGTTCGCGCTGATCAACGCGGGGGTGTCGCATCGGGGCGTTTGCGGCTTTTTCCTGGTGGACATGGAAACCATGGAAATGCGCCCGGTGAACGCCCCGGAGGGCATGGCCACCATCTATCTCAATTCCGCCCTGACGAGAAAATATCAGCCCGGCATGGTGTGGAACCAGGACGGCACGCTGCTGATCTTCAATTACGAATCCCAGACGGTGGAAGCCTGGACGCTGGATTGTCAATAACGGCCTGAGGAGAAAAAACGGAATGAAACGATATACGGTCATGGCGCTGTGCCTTGTGCTTTCA
>CACWLP010000029.1 GCA_902761755.1 uncultured Eubacteriales bacterium
CAGGCTTCCTGCGGGATCGTCACTTCCGGATTCTCCGCCTCCGCCAGAATCTGCTCCGCTTCCTGCACCGCCGGAATCGTAGGGAAAGTGTCCAGCACCGACCTGGTCTGGGTCTGGGTGGCCATCAGCGCCAGCGCGATGTCATGCATCAGATGGTCAGCGGGATAATTGTCGTAGACCTCATCCGGCGTGAACTGGTTGTTGAACAGGATGCAGAACCACTTCACCATGGTGTCCAGTGCATCGGTCACGGTCAGCAGTTCCTGCGAGACATCCTTGCCCTCGGTCGCATCCTGGGACAGGCGCACCAGCCTGCCGTAAAGAGCGATTACCGCTATTCCAAAGATATTGTCTACAACAACTTCCCCTGGCCAACGCCTACCGATTCGCAAAAGACTAAAATTGAGCAGACCGCCCAGGCCATCCTGGATGCCCGGGCGCTGTATCCCGATGCTTCCCTGGCCGATCTGTACGACGAGCTGACCATGCCGCCGGAGCTGCGCACCGCCCACCAGCAGAATGACCGCGCCGTGATGGAAGCGTATGGTATGCCCGTCAAAACCACCACGGAAAGCAGCTGCGTCGCCGAACTGATGCGGCGCTACCAGGCCCTGACCGCCGGGGAAGAAAAGAAATGACGGGAACGCCCGCCGCAATTCGGCATTCACGGGCCACCTTGCCCTTGAGTAAACGCCGGTTTATTCACACAGAAAACTATAAGCACGCAATAGGGGCTCATATCGTAGGGGCGGATATCATCCGCCCGTAAAAGCCGGGCACACGAAAAGCGCTGAAAAGCAAGGAAAATCAACATGTTTCGCCCGGGCGGATGATATCCGCCCCTACGGCAGATTGAATGATGTTTTGAAAAAACAAGCAGACTCAGTTCGTGGCGTTCCACCTCATCACCGCCTTCGGCGGAGCGTCCGGGGCTGCCGCCCGGCCTACGCTGAAAATGATCCACTGGATCATTTTCCGGGCGCTGCGGCCCCCCTCCAGGGGAAGCCTTATATCCCTTCCCCTGGAGGGGAAGGTGGCCCGAAGGGCCGGATGAGGTGGTATGCCGGGCAAAAACCCTGCTTTTCCTGCGTCTACGCAAGTTTTTTCCCCCAAACCCTTGCATTCCCGCCGAATCCATGCTATAATCCCTTTTGCGGCTCATGGGCAGCCCCCCATGAATCCGAGATTCAAGGGCAAAAGAGGTGAAATCAAGATGAAGGAAAAGATCCATCCCAAGTACGAAAAGGCGATCGTGCGCTGCGTGTGCGGCGAGACCTTTGAGACCGGTTCCACCAAAAAGGAGCTGCGCGTGGAAATCTGCTCCAAGTGCCATCCCTTCTTCACCGGCAAGCAGAAGCTGGTGGACAGCGGCGGCCGCGTCGACCGTTTCAAGAAGCGCTTCGGTATGTAAGCAGCAAAAGCAGCACGGCCCTGCACAGGCCCGCGCTGCTTTTCTTTATCGTCCGTGGGTATGGCCCGGAAAGAGGGAAGCGGCATGGATAACAGGCGCCACAGAAACAGAATCACCGCGGAAATACCGGTCTGGTGCCTGTATGTGTGCCCGGAATGCGGGAAAGGCGCCGTGGCGCCGACGGCTTACGCCGTATGCACATGGTATGAGTATTATTCATCGACGCCGATCTATGAGCGCAGGGAGCTGCGGGACGACGCGGTGGATCAGCTGCGGCATGCGGTGGAGCATGAGCTGAAAGCCATGGACGCCGGGACCGAGCGGGTCAGCGATAAGCTGGAAGGCATGAAATGCATCTGCCCGCAGTGCGGTCATTACGGGTTTACAAAAAAGGGGCAGAAAAACATCTTCGGCCGGTATCGCTATCTGCGCCATCGGGAAGCGGCGCGGGTGCTGGAGGCGGCGTACAAATCGCCCATCCTGATTTCCCGGAATATTCAGGCGCTGAAGAAAGCCGCCGCGAATTTCGAAGCGTACCGCGCCCTGGACTGGGCCTGGATCGCGGAAAGATGCGCCTATGACGGGCATGGCAAAGCAGATGCGGACGCCATCATGGAGAAGATCCGCTGTTGAGGCGGAACGGGAACATTTTACTGAATTGGAGAAAGCTATGAAGAAGGGAAACGCAAACGCCCGGTGCCCCCGGGCGGACATCGGCGGCCAGGCCGTACTGGACGGCGTGATGATGAAAAGCCCCGACGCCGTGGCCGTGGCCGTGCGCCGGCCCAACGGCGACATTGTGGTGAAAAGGGAGCCTTACGTCAGCCCGGCCAAGAAGCACAAATGGATGGGCTGGCCCTTCATCCGTGGGTCGGTGAGCATGGTGCAGATGCTGGGGCTGGGCATGCGGGTGCTGGAGGACAGCATGAAAATGTCCGGCGAGGAAGAGGAAGAGCCCAGTAAATTTGAAAAATGGCTGGCGAAAAAGCTGGGGAAAAGCGTGGATAAGGTGGTGATGGGCACCGCCATCGTGCTGGCGGTGGCCATGAGCGTGGGCCTGTTCGTGCTTCTGCCCAACCTGGTGATCAAGCTGTTCCCCGATACGCCCAAGGATTCCGCGTCCTGGACGCTGCTGCTGAAAAACCTGGTCAGCGGCCTGGTGCGGACGCTGCTGCTCATCGGGTACATCGCCCTGGTGGGCCAGGTGCCGGACATGAAAAAGACTTTTCAGTACCACGGCTCGGAGCACAAGACGGTGTTCTGCCACGAGCACGATCTGCCCCTGACGCCGCAGAACGCCCGGCAGTTTTCCCGGCTCCATCCCCGGTGCGGCACCAGCTTTCTGCTGCTGACGTTCATTCTGTCCATCCTGTTTTATTCCGTCATCGACGTGCTGGTGTGGAAGCTGACGGGGTTCAACCTGGGAAATCATTATCTGTGGCGGGTGCTGAGCCGGCTGATCCTGCTGCCCTGCGTGGCGGGCATCAGCTATGAGATTCTCAAGGGCGTGGCCCACGCCGAAACCCCCCTGACCCGCGCCCTGCGCTGGCCGGGGCTGCAGATGCAGCGCCTCACCACCCGGGAGCCCAGCGACAGCCAGCTGGAGGTGGCCATCGCCTCCATGAACGCCGCCCTCCACGGCCTGCCCGAAGGGGAAAAGACCGAAGAAGGCTGGATCGTGCTGCATAAGGAAGAAGAAAAAACGGAAGAAGAATAGCGGTTTTTGCGGGAGGGGGATTCTTTCCGGGGGGAAAGAATCCCCCTCCCGCGCCCTCCCCAAGAAAGCCGGTTTGGGGAGGCTTTTTATTTCCCAAAATCCCAGCGGATGAAAAGACAACGATTTGAAAAAACATCAGTTCCGGCTTTCTCGGAAGGGGGTCCGGGGGGAGACGCTCTTTGGCCTCCAAAGAGCGTCTCCCCCCGGAAAACCCCAAAAAAGGAGCAAAAACATGACGGTACGGGAAGCCCTGAAATGGGGGGAAAAGGAGCTGGGGGAGATCCCGGAGCCCCGGCTGGACGCGGAATACCTGCTGGCGGCGGTGCTGGGCGTATCCAGGCTGCCCATGCTGCTGGACAAGGGCAGGGAGCTGACGGACGGGCAGCGCGCGGCGTATGCGGGGCTTACGGCCCGGCGGAAGGAAAGGGAGCCCCTGCAGTACATCCTGGGGGAACAGAGCTTTATGGGCTTTTCCTTCCGGTGCGATCCCCGGGCGCTGATCCCCCGGCAGGATACGGAGGCGGTGTGCGGGGAGGCGCTCTGTTATCTTCGGCCCGGCATGCGGGCGCTGGATCTGTGCACCGGTACCGGCGCCCTGGCCGTTTCGCTCAAAAAGCTGTGCCCCGGGGCGGAGCTCACCGCGTCGGACGTAAGCGGGGACGCCTTGTCCCTGGCCCGGGAGAACGCGGAAAGGCTGGGCGCGGTGGTGCGCTTCCTGCAGGGCGATCTGTTCGCGCCTGTTTCCGGGGAACGGTTTGACCTGATCGTCAGCAATCCGCCCTACATCCCCGATGGGCTGCGGGGAAAATTGCAATCCGAAGTGGAAAAGGAGCCGGCGCTGGCGCTGTTTGCCGGGGCGGACGGGCTGGATTTTTACCGCCGGATCGCCCGGGAAGCGCCGGAGCACCTGACGGACGGCGGGCGGCTGATCCTGGAAACCGGCGACGGAGAAAGCCGGGCGGTGGAAAAGCTGCTGGCGGATGCGTTTGACAACATTACGGTGTTTTCTGATCTTTCGGGCCTGCCCCGGGGGGTCAGCGCGGTGAAAAAGGAGGGCGGAGCGCCATGATGGAGGCCCAGTTTGAAAGCATGGAAGGCCGCTATGAGGAAATGCAGATCGCCGCGGCCCAGCCGGAAATCCTTTCCGACGTGCCCCGGTATCAGAAGCTGCTGCGGGAGATCGGGCAGCTGGAGCCCGCGGTGAACGCCTGGCGGGCGTACAGGCAGCTGCTGCGGGAAATCGACGGCGCGAAGGACATGCTGAAGGACCCGGAAATGGCGGAGATCGCGCAGGAGGAGCTGAAGTCCCTGCTTCCCCGGGAGGAAAAGGAGCGGGAAGCCCTGCGGCTTTTCCTCATTCCCCGGGACCCGGACGACGGCCGCAGCGTGGTGATGGAGATTCGCCCCGGCGCAGGGGGCGAGGAGGCCGCGCTGTTCGCGGCGCTGCTGATGCGGATGTACCAGCGCTACGCCGAGCGCAGGGGCTTCCGGTTTGAAACGGTGGACGTGACGGACACGGAGCTGGGGGGCGTGAAGGAAGCGGTGTTTACCCTTTCCGGCGCGGGGGCGTTTTCCCGGATGAAGTACGAATCCGGCGTGCACCGCATCCAGCGGGTGCCTATCACCGAGGCCGGCGGCCGCATCCACACCTCCACCGCCACGGTGGCGGTGCTGCCGGAGGCGGAGGACGTGGAAGTGGAGATCCGCCCTGAGGACCTGCGCATCGACACCTACCGGGCCTCCGGCCACGGCGGGCAGTACATCAACCGCACCGATTCCGCCGTGCGCATCACCCACCTGCCTTCCGGCCTGGTGGTCACCTGCCAGGATGAGAAGAGCCAGCTGAAAAACAAGGAAAAGGCCATGAAGGTGCTCAAATCCCGGCTGTATGATCTGTACCGATCCGAAAAGGACGCGGCCTACGCCCGGAACCGGAAGGCCCAGGTGGGCACCGGGGAGCGCAACGAGCGCATCCGCACCTACAATTTTCCCCAGGGCCGGGTGACGGACCATCGGGCCAACCTGACGCTGTACCAGATCGACGCCGTCATGGACGGGGATCTGGACGCGATCATCGACGCCCTGATCCTGAAGGAGCAGGCGGAAAAGCTGAAAGGCCTGACGGTCTGACGCGCCGGGCAGGATTTACAATTCCCAATATTGCGGCGCGGGGGCTTGTGTGGTATAATCAGGCCAACAGCCGCTGCGCACATTCCCGTCCCACGCATCCCAAGGCGGATGCGCGGTTCATGGCCGGAAAACGGCGAAAACAACTGCCGGAGGAGCATCCGGCGCCGCAATTCGCCTGCGGAAAAACCGGAAGCGAGGAGGATGATTCAATGAAACGCAATAAAATCATGGCGGCGCTGCTGGCCGCGTTGCTGATCCTGGGGATGGCGGTTCCCGGGTCGGCGGAAGTCCGCAAAAGCACCATGAGCATCGTGGACGCCCAGGAGCTGACGCCCGCCTACGCCGCGGACGACGTATTCAACGTATTGCTGCTGGGCAACGAATACGAAGACGGCACCAGCGGCCAGGGCAAGCCCAGCGCCAGCAGCAGCAAGGCGGTCAAGGCCAGGGATCAGGGCCTGCCGGAGATCATGGCCTATCATACCGACGCCGTCATGGTGCTGTCCGTCAACAAGACCAAGGGAAAAATCAACCTGATCTCCATTCCCCGGGACACCATGGTGTATGTGCCCGGCGTATACGGCGTGTATAAGCTGAACGACGCGTTCAACTGCGCGTCCTCCGTGCGGGAAGGCATCAGCCGCGCCCAGGATGCGGTGCGCTGGCTGCTGGGCGGCGTGAAGATCGACGCGTACGTGTTCGTGGATATGGGCGCTTTAACGAAGCTGGCCACCGTCCTGGGCGGCGTGGATTTCGATCTGGAAGTGAGCTACAAGGGCACCAGCGGGCGGAACTATTCCGCGGGCCGGCAGCACCTGGACGGGGTGGGCATCATGGACTACGTCCGGGCCCGCAAAAACATCGACAGCAACGATCAGAACCGCACCGAGCGCGGAAGAAAAATGATTTCCGCCATCATCCAGAAGCTGTGGGGAAATTGGGAGCTGATCAGCCAGCTGTGGGAGACCGCCAACGGCGGCGGCATCAATTTCTATACCAATATCGAGGGCGGTGATCTGGCTGCGCTGTATCAGGCGGTGCAGGGCCTGAGCAGCCGGGAAGTGGGCTCCTATATGCTGAACGGTGATTACGGCACCCATACCACCTGCGGGGATTTCCAGTTCCGCATCCTGGACCAGGACAACCGCATCCGGGTGCTCCGGGAGGTTTTCGGCATCGAGGCCGCGCCCCTGCCCTATATCAGCCAGCGGTACGTTAAGTGGCTGTTCCGGGGGAACGGCGACGTGACGGAGGGAGCGGATATCACCCAGAACCGCTACGCCAACGACGGATTCGATTATATCAAGCACCTGCGCAAGGGCCAGTTCGTGATGGCTTTTGCCGGCAATGTGACGAACCCCACGGCCTCCCAGAAGGCCGCGCTGGCGGACTTTGAAATGATATACAACGATTTCCTGGAGGCGTTTGAAAGCGCGTCCGCCAAGGTGGAGGACGGGGATTACCGGGCCGCCATCCCCACCCCGCTGCGCAAGAATTACGAGCGTTCCCTGCAGGCCCTGGCCGAAGAGGTGGGCTATACGGAGAGCCTGAACTTTACCCACGGCCATTTCTGGGAGCAGGATTACGCCATCAATCAGTATTATCAGATCGACTGGCGCTGAGAAAAAAGCGAGGAGGAAAGCACAGTGAAAACGGCGCTGCTCATCATGGCCGCGGGGATCGGCTCCCGGTTCGGCGGCGGCATCAAGCAGTTGGAGAAGGTGGGCCCCTGCGGCGAGATCATCATGGATTATTCCATCCATGACGCCATCCGGGCTGGGTTCGGCAAGATCGTGTTCGTGATCCGCCGGGATATCGAAAAGGATTTCCGGGAAATCATCGGCAGCCGGATCGAAAAGATCTGCGCCCGCTGCGGCGTGGAGGTGGCCTACGGCTTTCAGGATCTGCACGACCTGCCGGCGGGCTATGCCGTGCCGGAGGGCCGCGGCAAGCCCTGGGGCACGGGCCAGGCGGTGCTGGCGGCCCGGGATGTGATCCGGGAGCCTTTCGCCGTGATCAACGCGGACGATTACTACGGCCGGGAAGCGTTCTTCCGGCTGCACGATTTCCTGTCCGTTCCCCGGGGCGACGGGGAATTCGGCATGGCGGGGTTCATTCTCAAAAACACCCTGTCAGATAACGGCGCGGTGACCCGGGGCGTGTGCCGGGTGGACGAAAAAGGCTTCCTCACCGAAGTGGTGGAAACCTCCGATATCGTCAAAACCGTGAAGGACGGGCAGATCGGCGCGGAAGCGGCCGGCCGGGCCATCGACCCCAACGCGTATGCGTCCATGAATTTCTGGGGCCTCAGCCCCGCGTTCATGAAGCTGTTGGAGGAGGGGTTCGTGGAATTCCTGGAAACGGAAGCGAAGAAAAACCCCCTGAAGGCCGAATTCCTGATCCCCAGCTATATCGGCCGGCTGCTGAAGGAAAATAAGGTCACCGTGCAGGTGCTGGACACCCCGGACGCTTGGTTCGGCGTCACGTACAAGGAAGACAAGCCCTTCGTGGTGAACAGCTTCCGGGATCTGATCGCCCGGGGCGTGTACCGGACGGATCTGTTTTCCGATCTGTAAGCGTTTTCAGCAGGGAAGGCCCGGCTGCCTTCCCTTTTCTTTTTCCGGCGAGAGGAGGAAAGCGGGCGTGCCGGTCGTGGAAATCCGGGATCTTTCATTTCCCGGGGCGGAGGTATTCTTTCACCTGACGGATCATCAGCTCCGCAGCCGTCAGGAGCCGGAAAAGGGGCTGTTCATCGCCGAAGGGCCCAAGGTGGTGCTGTCGGCGCTGGAGGCCGGCTGCGCGCCGGTTTCCCTGCTGATGCGGCGGAAATTCGTGGATGGCCCGGGGGCGGCGGTGATCGCCCGGTGCCCGGACGTGCCCGTATATACCGGGGACGACGATACCCTCGCCGCCCTGACGGGGTTCCGGCTGCAAAGGTCCTGGGTGCTGGGCGCCTTCCGAAGGCCGCCCCTGCGCAAGCCGGAGGAAGTGATCCGGGGCAGGCGCCGCATCGCCCTGCTGGAAAGGATCACCGAGCCCTCCAACGTGGGGGCGATCATCCGTTCGGCGGCGGCGCTGGGGTGCGAGGGCATTCTTTTGTCCCCGGATTGCTGCGATCCGCTGCACCGCCGGGCGGTGCGGGTGTGCATGGGCGCGGTGTTCCTGGTGCCCTGGGCCCGGACGGGGGAGGACTGCGCGATCCCGCTGATGAAACGCGAGGGCTTCCGAGTGCTGGGCCTGGCGCTCAGGGAAAACTGCCTGACGCTGGACGATCCGTCCCTCCCCAAAGAGCAGCGGCTGGCGGTGTGCCTGGGCACGGAGGACACGGGCCTGACGGACGGCGTGCTGGATCAGTGCGACGATATCGTGCGCATCCCCATGGCGGCGGGGATCGATTCCCTGAATGTGGCCGCCGCTTCCGCCGTTGCCTTCTGGCAGCTGCGGCCCCGGTAAAGCATCCTTCCCGCCGGAGCGGGAATCAAACATAACAGGAGGAAAAGATCATGCTGAAAAAAGGAATCGCCCTGAGCCTGGCGCTGCTTCTGTGCCTGGCGCTGCTGCCCGTCCGGGCGGAAAACGCCGCCATCCTGGGCCAGCCCTTCCCGGATTTCACCGCCGTCGATACCGAGGGGAACACCTTTACCCTGTCCGAGGCGCTGAAGGAGAAAAAAGCGGTGCTCATCAACCTGTGGGCCACCTGGTGCCCGCCCTGCCAGGCGGAATTCCCCTTCCTGGACGAGGCGTACGCCCAGCGGGCCGACGACGTGGCGGTGATCGCCCTCTCCATCGAGGGGGAAGACACCCTGGAGGCCATCGCGGAGTTTAAGAACAATCTGGGCCTTTCCCTGCCCATGGGCCGGGACGAGGGCGAAGCGCTGAGCAACTATGTGCAGGTTTATTCCATCCCCACCACCGTTATTGTGGACCGGTTCGGCAACGCCTGCTTCATGGACAGCGGCGCCATCACTTCCACCGACGCTTTCCTGCGGCTGATGGACGCTTTCCTGGGGGACGACTATACGGCCTCCCGGGTGCTGGATGCGATCCCTCCGGCCCGGGTGTGGGACGTCGGCGTGGAGGGCGCCCGGAAAATCAGCCTCACCTATGAGGGAGAAAACGTGGTAGACGCCGCCTGGATCATGGACGGAACGGAAGCGGATTTCATTTTCCGGCTGCTGGAGGGCGCAGTGCAGGACGACTACCTGGAAATCGATTGGAGCGATCAGACGGATCTGGACAGCCTGTACGACAGTGCGGACGGCGCGTATCATTTTCATGCGGAAATCCCCGATGAGGCGGATTATCTGATTCTTGGCCTGTGCACCGGCGAAGGGGAAATGACGATGATGATGCTTCTGTTCCGGGATGAAAACGGGCTGCGGACGCTGGCGGACGATTACTTTGCCGGCGAAACCCTGGACTGGGCGGAAATCGACGAATAAACGGGCAAAGAATGAACGGCGCGTCTTTCTTCCGAAGGGGAGGAAAAACGCGCCGCTTTTTTTGCGTGATGAAAAACCGGGGCAGCCGCCGGACAGGCGGGCCGTTACCGGATCAGCGTAATGTTCTTGAACACGCTGACCAGGGTGTTGGCCACGGTGGACATGGTCTTGATGAAAATATCCAGGGCCACGCCCACCACGTCCTTGCGGGTGTCGCCGATGGTATCGCCGGTGACGGCGGCCTTATGGGCGTGGGAGCCCTTGCCGTAGCCTTCCAGCGCGCCGGATTCGATGTACTTTTTCGCGTTGTCGAACGCGCCGCCGGAGTTGCCCATGAAGATGGCCCGGGGGATGGCCACGATGGTGGCGCCGATGAGCAGGCCGCCCACGAATTCCACGCCGAAGAGGAAGCCGCCGATCACGGGGATCGCCATGGCCAGCACGGAGGGCACCAGCATCTTTTTCAGCGCCTGCCGGGCCGCGATGGCGATCATGCGGTTATAATCCGGGGTTTTTTCGCCGGAGAGGACTTCGGGAGTCAGCTGCTTGTCGCCCTCGTCGGCCATGAGCTTGGCGGATTCGATGGTGTTGTCGGTGAGCATGGCGGAGAAGTATTCCACCAGGGCGCCGCCGATGATGGCGCCGGCCACCACCACGAAGGAGGCGATATTCAGCGTCATTTCCGCCCCGGCCTTGGTGAAGTTGCCCACGTAGGAAACGATGAGGGACACGGTGGCGAAGGCGGCGGAGCCGATGGCGAAGCCCTTGCCCACGGCGGCGGTGGTGTTGCCCACGGCGTCCAGCTTATCGGTGATCACCCGCACGTCGCTCTCCAGATGGCAGCTTTCCGCCAGGCCGCCGGCGTTGTCGGCGATGGGGCCGAAGGCGTCGATGGACACCGTGGCGCCCACGAAGGCCAGCATGCCCAGCGCGGCCACGGCCACGCCGTAGATGCCCGCCAGCTTGCCGGAAACGAACAGCGCAATGCCGATCACCAGCACCGGCAGCAGCACGCTGCGGGAGCCCACGGCGTCGCCCTTGGTGACCACGAAGGCCTCGCCCTCCGGGGCCATTTCAGCCAGCTTGCGGGTGGGCTTGTAATCGGTGGAGGTGTAATACTCGGTGATGGAGCCGATGGCCACGCCGCTTAAGATCCCCAGCACGGCGCAGATCCAGGGCGAAGCCCAGCCGGCGGACCATTTGTAGGTTTCCCGCAGCACGGCGGCGTCCGTGTTCGCAAAGCAGATGGCCGCGGCGCCGAAGCCCAGCACGATGGTGAGACCGGCGGAGATCCAGGTGGCCAGGTTCAGCTCCCGGGAGGGGTTGTCGCCCATCTTTTTCCGGTCGGCATAGAACAGGCCCAGCACGCAGCTGAGCAGGCCCACGCCCGCCAGCAGCACGGGATAGAGGATGGTGCCGCTGAACACGTTTTCCAGGGCCTGCTTCACATTTTCGGCGATGTTGAGCTCATACTGCTGGAACAGGATCACGGCGATCATCAGCGCGGCGGAAATGGTGGCCACGAAGGATTCCAGCAGGTCGGAGCAGTTGCCGGCGATGTCGTTGACGTTGTCGCCGATAAAGTCCGCGATTACGTTGGGCACCCGGGAATCGTCCTCCGGCAGGTCGTTGCGCACCTTCGCCAGGATGTCGGCGGAAATATCCGCCGCCTTGGTGTAGTTGCCGCCGGCCACGCGGTTGAACATGGCCACCAGGGAGCAGCCCAGGGAGTAGGTGGATATGCGCATGATGGTGGGGTTGACCCCTTCCAGGGTGGTGATCAGCCCGCCGCCCAGCACGTCGTGGCGGACGCTGCCGAAGATCATCAGGATGGCCACCATGCCCAGCAGGCCCAGCCCCTGCACGCACAGGCCGGAAATGCTGCCGCCGCAGAGGGCCACCTTCACCGTTTCGCCGATGGACTTGGTTTCCCGGGCGCGGTTGGCGGTGCGCACGTTGGCGTAGGTGGCGCTGCGCATGCCCACGATGCAGGCGCAGGAGCTCATCAGCGCGCCGAAGAGGAACGTGAGGCCGCTGGTGGTCTCCACGAACAGGCTGAACACCGCCGCCAGCAGGATCACCACGATCACGATGGTGCGGTATTCGGTTTTCATGAAGGTATTGGCGCCGGACCGGATGATCCCCGCCATATCGGCCATTTCCCGCGTGCCCTCCGGCATTTTGCGGATGCGCGCGTAGTTGTACGCCACATAGGCGATACACAGGGCTACCACGCCCAGGACCAGGATATACCAAAGCATAAGGAGCGCCCTCCCGTCCCGTATCATGAAGATTCCCGGGCTTCCGGCACGCTTCGCGCCGTTTCCCGGATTTCCTACCCATTATATATGCCGCCCCGGGCCCCGTCAATAGCGCAGCGGGCAAAAAGCGAACGAAAACCGGAGAAGCCGGAAGAATATTTGGATTTTATAAAAGAGGATGTTGCAGACGCTGATCTGCAACATCCTCTTTGTTTCCAGGGATATTGGTTTTCATAAAAGAACGAGCAACAGTGAATTCCGGGAAACCGAAGAACCCCGGGGTGGTTTGGAGGGGCCGCAGCCCCTCCAAGCGGAATCCGCAGCAGCGACCTGTGCGCTGCGAGGAGCATTTTTGCTAAAGCAGAGCGTGCCCTGCGGGAGCAAAAATGCTTTCCTTGCGCCTTTTTACGCCCAGGAGTCCCACAGGGACGAGAGGAAAAGGCGTTTTAAGTCGATCAAATGGAGGATCCATTTGATCGAAAGGGCTGTGCAACAGCCCCGCGCAGGGGTCCGGGCTCAGAGCGTGATCTGGGGCTCCGCCCAGGGGGTCAGGGAAATCTCCAGATTGCCGTTCCGGGTGCGGAGCTCGTCCAGGAAAGCCTTTTCCCGGGCGGGAGTCTTCATCCGGATGCGGTAGGACAGGCGGAACATGCTGCCCATCCCCGTGGTTTTGACGCCGCAGTTTTCCGCGGAGAGGAGATATTGGGCGAATACGTCCGAAAACGCGTCGGTAAATTCCATGGATTCGGGCACGGTGACGCGCAGCAGCTTTTCCTCCGCCAGCGCTTTGTGCTCGAAGACGGGCAGGGCGCTGAGGGCCAGAAACACCAGCCCCAGCCCCAGCAGGATCGCCGCGCCGTAGCCCACATAGCCCATGCCGAAGGCTACCCCGGCGCCCATGGCGATGAGCACCCCGGCCATTTCGTCGGCGCTGGCCTGGGCGCTGCGGAAGCGGGTCAGGGCCAGGGCTCCGCCGAAGGCCACCCCGGCGCCGATGCTGCCGCTGACGAAGGTGATCACCGTGCCCACCACGCAGGGCAGCAGGGCGCAGGATACGAAGAAGCGGCGGCTGGCCCGCACCCGGAAGGAAAGCAGCCACCCGTAGATCGCCCCGGACACCAGGGCGGCGGCGGCCATCAGGAAAAACTGGCTCGCGGTGACGGAAGACGCAAAGATGGAATCAAACATGGTTTTCTCTCCTTTCCGGTCCGGACGGTGTCGGCGGCGTGGGTGAGGCGCCAGGCCTCGCCGTATTTGGAAAAGCTGGATTTCCGGATCTCCCCGGCGTCCAGCGCGTGGCTCAGCCACAGGGGCAGGGCCTGCTGCACCTTGATTTCCAGGATGGCCCCGCCCGGCGCCAGCAGCGGCGCGCAGGCGTCCGGATGATCCAGCGTCAGGCGGTCGGTGCGGAAGCGGGGTGCGTAGTCCACGGTGAGGCGAAGATCGCCCGCCGGCTCAAAGTATGCCTCCCGGTCGTACACGATCAGGCAGGCGGGGCAAAGGGCGGAATACCGATCCCGGAAAAAGGCGATTTCCCGGCCGATCTGGCTGTCCTCCGGAGGCGGGCCGCCGGAAAAGAACGCTTCCGTTTTTTCCAGGCTGGTCTGCACCCGGCGTTTGTACACGACGCCCTCCGCCTTGCGCTTGAGCTCCAGGAACACGGGCGAAGACGCATCCGCCGGGCCGTAGGAACGCAGGCGGATCTTTTCCTTGTACGCGGGCTTTTCCAGGGACGCGCGGATCAGACGGCTGTCCGGGGTGTCGTAATAAAGGGAAAAGATCGGGGTGCGGCCGTACCGGTCCAGCAGCATGCGCCCCCGCAGGGCGGAAAGAAGATGCGCGGTCTGCGCTTCGGTCATCAGGTACTTGATTTCATAGCGCTGCATAGCCTGCAGGAAGGAATCGCTCACGGTTACCGCCTCCTTTCTCCTCTCCTGAGGACGTGCCCATTGTGCGCTCCGGGGCTTAAAGGAACCTTAAAAAGGGGAAAAATTGCTGATATTTTTTTGAAATCATTTCTTTCCCCGTTGAAAGGGGCGCAGAAAAGCTGGTATAATGACGCATCGGGCACAGAAAAAGGAGGCGGCATGCCATGATGCGGATGGGGCCGATGGGACGCGGCTTTATGAGCGAAGAAGAAAAGGCGAACCGGCCCAAGGTCACCGGCGCGCTGCTTAAACGGGTGTTTTCTTATCTGAAGCCTTACTGGAAGCAATTCCTTCTGATCCTGTGCGCCATCGCGGTGTCCAGCCTGCTGGGGCTGTACCCCTCGGTGCTGACGGGCCGCATCGTGGACGCCCTGGCGGAAAGGAGCGGCGTTGGGGTGCTGGTGCAGCTGATCCTGCTTTCCCTGGGGGTGACGCTGCTCAGCAGCCTCATCGGCGTGGGACAGAATTACCTGAACAGCTGGATCGCCCAGCACATCACCTACGACATGCGCAACAAAATGTTTGCCCACCTGCAAAGGATGAGCCAGCGTTTTTTCACCTCCAACAACCAGGGCGATATCATCACCCGCATGACCAGCGATATTTCCGGCGTGCAGTCGGTGATCACCAATACGTTCACCTCCATCCTCTCCAATTCCATTACCCTCATTGCCGCCCTGGCCGTCATGTACCGGCGGAACTGGATGCTGGCCACATTGGGGGTGCTGGTGATCCCGCTGTTTGTGATCCCCTCCCGCCGGGCGGGCAGGACCCGCTGGAACCTGACGCGGGAATCCCAGGCCTGCAACGACGAAATCAACGGCATCCTCAACGAGACCCTGTCCGTCAGCGGGCAGAGCCTGGTGAAGCTCTTCGGCAAGGAAGAATACGAATACGGCCGCTACAAGGACGCCAACGGCCGGATGATCCGGCTGAATATCAGGGAGAGCATGGCGGGCCGCTGGTTCTTCATGATCATCCAGACCTTTTCCTCCATCGGGCCCATGCTGCTGTATCTGGTGGGCGGCATCCTGATGATGAATTACAATCAGGATATCACCGTGGGCGACATCACCGTGATGGTGGCCCTGCTGGGGCGGATGTACGGGCCGGTGAACCAGCTGCTGAACATCCAGGTGGAATGGATCCGGTCCATGGCGCTGTTCACCCGGATCTTTGAATACTACGATATGCCGGTGGAGATCCAGAACGCCCCGGATGCCGTCACTCCTGCGTCCTGCGACGGCAGCGTGCGCTTCTCTCACGTGGATTTTTCCTATGATCCCGAGCGCCAGATCCTTTACGATGTGACGTTCGATCTCAAGGCCGGCCGCAGCGTCGCCATCGTGGGGCCCTCCGGCAGCGGCAAAAGCACCATCATCAATCTGATCCCCCGGCTGTACGACTGCCAGGGCGGGGCGGTGTATTTCGGCGGCACGGACGTGAAGAAGCTGGACCTGGCCTTCCTGCGCAGCCACGTGGGCATCGTCAGCCAGGAAACGTACCTGTTCAACGGCACCATCCGGGACAATCTGCTCTACGCCAAGCCCGACGCCACCGAAGCGGAGCTGATCGCCGCTTGCAAGAAAGCGAATATCTACGAGTTTGTGGAGAAGCAGGAATTGGGGCTGGACGCCATGGTGGGCAACCGGGGGCTGAAGCTCTCCGGCGGGGAAAAGCAGCGGCTTTCCATCGCCCGGGTGCTGCTGAAAAACCCGGCGCTCCTGATTTTCGACGAAGCCACCTCCGCCCTGGATTCCATTTCCGAAGCCAAGATCCAGGAGGCCATCGAGCCCATCATCCAGGAGCGCACCAGCATCCTCATCGCCCACCGGCTTTCCACCATCCTGGCGGCGGACGAGATCCTGGTGGTGAAGGACGGCCGCATCGTGGAGCGCGGCCAGCACCAGGAGCTGGTGAAGCGCGGCGGCGTGTATACCGAATTGTACGAGACCCAGTTCAAAAAAGCCCTGGAAGCCGCGGAGTGACGGAAACGGAAAGGGCATGCGGGTAAAACGCAGGCCGGTCAGCCGTTTGCTGTTTGTTACATTTTCCGGCTTGTGTGCCGGGAAAGAAGTGCGGTATAATAATCAGGCGACGGGCCCGCAGGGCCGTCGGCCGGGTCGGCGGCTCCCGAAGGGAAAGACGCCGACGATTATGGTATAATAATCAGGCGACG
>CACWLP010000030.1 GCA_902761755.1 uncultured Eubacteriales bacterium
TGGCGGAGCAGGCGGACAGGCTGGCCGCCATGCAGACGGTGCTGGAAAACCAGAAGGCGGAAATGCTGGCGTATCAGCAGCGCATCGACGCCATGATCGACGTGCGCACCAAGATCATCCAGGATCTGAGCCAGGCGCTGAAAACGGCCGGCATTAACGTGCACCCGGACGAAACCACCGGGGATATTGTGGTGACGGGCAACTATCTGTCCTTCGATTCCAATTCCTCCACCATCAGGGAGGAAGGAAGGACGTGGCTGGCCCGGTTCCTGCCGGTGTATCTGGACGTGCTGATGCGCCCGGAATACGCCGATTATGTGGGTGAAATCATCATCGAAGGGCATACTGACGATCAGGGCGAGTATATGACCAACCTGAAGCTGAGTCAGGACCGCGCCCTGTCCGTAATGGAATTCTGCCTGACGGAGCTGAATCTGAACAGCCAGCAGGCTGCCCAGGTGCAGGAAATGTTTACCGCCAGGGGCCGCAGCTTCTCCGATCCGATCAGGAACGCGGACGGCAGCGTGGACAGGGACGCTTCCCGCCGGGTGGAATTCAAATTCCGGCTGAAGGACGCGGAAATGATCCAGGAAATGAACGAGATCCTTTCCACGCTGGAATAAAGCAAAACGAACCGGGAGGGATTCCTTGAAAAAGGTCGCGTTGATCCTCATGGCGCTGGTAGTCGTTGCGGGCGGAGTGCTGCTCTACGCGCTGTTTCATTCCGCGCTGCAGGTTACGGGCAAGGGCATGCAGGAGCTGAACGCCGCCGAGCGCGCCGTGGATTTTGAGCGCCATCGGCTTGCCCTGCAGCGGCAGAGCCTGCTGGGAACGGTGCTCAAAGGCGGCGAGCTGGGGCAGCCGGAGGATTATACCTATTACGTGTATTCCCTGCGGCTCAAAAACAGCGGCCTGGTGCCGGCGGAAATGGTGGAACTGCAGATTTCGCCCGCGGCGGGGGACATCCTGTACTATGGGGAAACGAAGGAAATCGATATCGCCCCCGGCGCCTCGCGGGACGTGTGGTGCGTGCTGCTGACGGAGGGCAGGCCGTCGCCTGTCCGGGAGATCCGGATCACCTATTATCTGTGGGGCAATCCCCAGGAGGTCAAATTTACGTATGATCCATCGCTGTAAGGCGGCGCTCCTGCTGGCGGCGGCACTGCTGGCGTTCTGCGGCGCTTCGGCGGAGGAAAGCGAAATTCCCGCCCCCGCCCACGCGCTGCCGGCGGGCTTTTGCTATCTGCATGAAATCATCCCGGATATCCAGCTGGACATGCGCTACGCCGGCACGCATAATTTCGTGGGCGATCCCATCGACGGCTACGAAGCGCCATGGGCCATTATGACCGTAGAGGCGGCGGAAAAGCTGCGGCAGGCGGCGGACGTGTTCCGGGAGATGGGCTGCCGCATCCTGGTGTTCGACGCTTACCGGCCCCAGCGGGCGGTGAAGCATTTCGTGCGCTGGGCACAGGACCCGGACGACCTGCGGATGCAGGCGGAATTCTATCCCGACATTACAAAAAAAAGCCGGCTGCTGGATCTGGAATACATCGCCCGCAATTCCTCCCACTGCCGGGGCAGCGCCATCGACATGACGCTGACGGATATGAAGGGAACGCCCCTGGATATGGGCACGGGCTTCGATTATTTCGGCCCCCTGGCCTGGCACGGGGCGAAGGGAATCACCGGGGAGCAGGCAAAGAACCGCGAAATGCTTAAAACCGTGATGGAGCAATGCGGCTTCCGCTGCTTTGAGCGGGAATGGTGGCACTATAAAATGGTGGGAGAGCCTTACCCCGATACGTCCTTCGATTTTCCGGTGAAGTGACGCGGAAAATGCGGCCCGGGCGCGAATGGAAACGGAACAGAACGGAGGTGAGCGGCGCGTGACGCTGCAGCAGCTGAATTATGTGATCGTGATTGCGGAGGCGGGATCCTTCAACAAGGCGGCGGAAAGGCTGTACGTGTCCCAGCCGTCGCTGACCAGCGCGGTGAAGGAGCTGGAAAAGGAACTGGGCATCATGATCTTCCACCGGAGCGGCCGGGGCGTGAAGCTGACGGCGGAGGGCGCGGATTTTCTGCCCTACGCCCGGCAGGTGTACGATCAGTACCAGAACCTGCTGGACGCCTATGCCCGGCCCGGGCGGCGCAGGCAGAAGTTCGCCGTGTCCACCCAGCATTATTCCTTTGCGGTGAAGGCCTTTGTGGAGATGACCCGCACCTTCGACGTGGCGGAGTACGAATTTGCCATCCGGGAAACCCGCACCCGGGACGTGATGGAGGACGTTTCTTCTTCCCGCAGCGAAATCGGCATCCTGTACTTGAACGATTTCAACCGCCGGGCGATGATGAAGCTGTTTTCCGAAAAAAACCTGCACTTTACGGAATTGATCCGCTGCGACGCCTTTGTGTACCTGTGGAAGGGCCATCCCCTGGCGAAAAGAAAAGAGATCCGGTTTGAGGATCTGCTGCCCTACCCCTGCCTGTCCTTCGAGCAGGGGGACGACGCGAGCTTCTATCTGTCCGAGGAGATCCTGTCCACCAACGAATACCCGCGGCTCATCAAATGCTGCGACCGGGCCACGGTGCTCAACCTGATGGTGGGGGTGAACGGGTATACCCTGTGCTCCGGCATCATCTGCGAGGAGCTGAACGGCGGGGATTACACCGCCGTGCCCTATCGGGAGGAAGGGACCGGCAGCGCCATGGAGATCGGATTTCTGACGAGGAAGGGCAGCGTGATGTCCCCGGTGGGGGAAAAGTATATCGCGGAGATCAAAAAGTATCTGGGCATCGCCGGGTAAATGTGCGGAGAAGAGGCTGTCTCAGATCAGGAAGTATTTGCCCGTCAAAAAAATATGGCCTGGAAATCCACCCGGTTCGGTGGTTTTTCCAGGCCGTTTTCGTTGGGATGATTGAGGATTCGGCGGTCTGTTCACATGGGTGGGAAAAGCGTCCCCTACGCACCGATGGAGCTGGTTCAGCGTTCTATTTTTCCAGGGAAACGCATTTCAGCTGGGCTTTGCCGGTGCCCCGGTAGGTAAGGTACAGGGCCTGCTTCCCATCGGGAAAAACCACCTCCGCTTCGCCCCGGGTCCACACGTTGGTGCCTTGCACCGGGATCTCGCCCAGCACGTCCCCGAAGGGGGCGGATTTGATCTGAAACACGCCGTTGCAGTAGGCCCGGGTCTGGATGGCGATGCGGCGGACGCCATGGCAGTCGAAATACTTGAAGCCCACGGTGACGCCGTCGCCGATGTCGGTGATGTGGCCGGGGATCTTGTCCCCGTCCCGGCCGTCCTGGGTGACCCGGGGATAGCCCGGCTCGCCGATGTAGAGGGGCTGGTCCTTCTCCATGAAGATATGGCAGGCGATATAGGCGGGGTATTCGCCCTCCCCCCGGAGCGGGCCGCCGTTCAGGCCGCAGGAGGTGATCTCCGCCTGTTTGATTTGCCCGTTCTCATCAAAGAAGATGGGCTCAGCGCAGCCCTGGCGGCTGAACCAGTGGCCGTTGGTCTGCCGGTGGTAGAAGATGTACCACTGGCCGGCGATCTCCACGATGCTGCCATGGTTGTTGCCGCCGAAAGCCATCGGCTTGTCCGCGGGCTTGTAGGAATCGATGCCGATATCGTTGTTGCTGACGATGACGCCGCCGTAGGCGAACGGCCCCCGGGGATCGGAGGCGGTGGCGTAGCACAATTCGTGCATCACCTGGGAGGAATAAACGAAATAATAGGTGCCGTTCCGCTTGCGGATGGAGGAGGCCTCGAAGAAGGCGTGGCCCTCAAAGCCGGTGCCCTGGGCGTACATGGCGCCGGGGGCCGCGAGGACGGGCTCTTCCTCTATAGTCACCATATCCGGGCCCAGCACGGTGCAATAGGCGCCGTGGCGGCTCTTGTCTCCGTGGCCGCAGAAGCCCGTGTACAGGAACGTCTTATCGCCCTCGGTGAGCACGCCGGGGTCGAACTGGGGCTCGTCCCCGGGGCGGTCGCCCAGGCGGGTGCCGTCCTTATAGTGCACGTAGCCCAGGAATTTGAACATGCCGGCGGGGGAATCGCACACGGCCACGGACACGAAGCCCACCTTGTCGTACACGTAGTAAAGATAATACCGGCCGTCGGGGCCCTGCGTCACGTCCGGGGCATAGAGGCACATATGGCCGTCGGCGTTGACGGGGTCCGCGTCCCGGGGGTAAATGACGCCCTCGCAGCGCCAGTCGCTCAGATCGTTCACCGGGGCGGACCAGCCCATGTAATCCCCCTGGCAGAACACCCAGCCGTTGAACTGATCATGGCTGCCGTAAACGTAGACCCGATCGCCGAACACGTAGGGCTCCCCGTCCGGGATGTATTCCCAGGAGGGCAGGTAGGGGTTGAAGGCCTGCTTTTTCATGTTATTTCATCATCCTTTGCATGTATTGGTCCAGAAGGAACTGCTGCAGGGGCGATGCGGGGCAGCGATGGGGCGCGGCGGAGGCGGTGAAATTCATGCGCACCGGCTGCTCCGGATCGAAGGCCGGCCACCAGGGCAGATCGCTGCCCTGGGAATCCGGGCCGTTGGGATCGCCGGTTTTGATGAAATTGCACCAGTAATCGCACATTTGCCGGGCCAGATCGTAATGCACGCCCCGGAAGGGCCGCCAGCATTTGGCCAGGGTCTCGAAGAAGAACCACAGATCCACGCTGTGGAAGGTGCCGGGGTGATCCCAGCCCGGGATATCGCCGTCGAACTGATAGTAATACAGCGGGGCGTTCACGCCCAGGCGCTTCCCGGCCTCCGCCGCGGCGCGGACGGCAAATTCGATGGAATGGACCGCGCCCTCCCTGCGGATGCTTTCCTCCGTGGCGGGATGGGAGAAGAAGGAAAGGAATTCCTTTTCCCTGCCGGGGTAGGTCTTTTCCGCCAGGGCCCGGAGGCTTTCCTCGTCCTTGGCGGGCGGGAAGCCGAAAAATTCGCTGCTGGTGTGGCCGATGAACACGGGCACGGGCAGGCGGCTTTCATTCAGGAACCACTGCTGGCTGCTGCGGCGGGAGAACACGCCGTCCACCGCTTCCCCGAAGGTTTTGCCCCAGCCGTATACGCCGTCCCATTCCAGGGCTTTGTCCCGCAGGGTCACAGCGTCGATCCGCCGGGCCTCCGCCAGGGATTTAACCCCCAGGAAATCGAAGAATTTCTTTCCGTTTTCCTCGGCGGTCTTCATATCGCTGCACAGGCCGAACTCGAAGGGATAGGGCGGGGCGAAAGCGCCGCTCTGGATGATGGCGCGCTGAAATAGGCCGGCGTTTTCCGGGCAGGAGAGCTGGGCGGAAACGCTCATGCCCCCGGCGGACTGGCCGCCGATGGTGATGCTTTCGGGATCGCCGCCGAAGGAAGCGATGTTGCGCTTCACCCAGCGGGTGGCCGCCTGCTGATCCAGGAAGCCGAAATTGACGGGGGCGTCCGGGGATTCCGCGGTGATTTCCGGATGGGCCAGAAAGCCGAAGCAGTTCACCCGGTAATTCACCGTCACCACCACGATGCCCCGGCGGGCGATGCGCTCCCCGTCAAATTCCATTTCCGCGCTGTAGCCCACCTGCAGCCCGCCGCCGAAATACCACACGAATACGGGCATGCCCGTGCGCCCGTCGGCGGGGGCCCAGATATTCAGGTACAGGCAGTCCTCGCTCATGGGGATCTCTTTGTCCACGTGCCATTCCCGGTCGTAGAGGTTTTTGGGATCGGCGGAGATGGGGGCCTGCATGGGGATGGGGGAAAAGGCGAAAGCATCCCGCACGCCTTCCCAGCTTTCACAGGGCTGGGGGGCGCGCCAGCGGTTCCCGCCCACGGGCGGCGCGGCGTAGGGGACGCCCTTATAGCTGGTGATCCGGGGATCGGCGGCGGGCAGCCCGCGCACCCAGCCGTTTTCGGTTCTGACCTGACGAATCATGGCAAATCACGCTCCTTTTCTCTATTTTGCCTGATTGTGCACCGGGATGCAATGGATATTTCAGAAAAAAGTTTCAACAAACCCCAAAAACAAGAAAAATGCGCAGAAACTGCGCAAAAGCGGCGTTTGTTCAGGGGCTGCCGTAAAGGCTGCGGTACCGGGAGGGCGTGCAGGACAAGGCCGCGCGGAAGATGCGGTTGAAGGTGGCCACGCTGCCGAAGCCCGATTGCTCCGCCACCTGGCGGATGGGCAGCCGCGTCTGCGTCAGCAGCTTCATGGCGGCTTCCAGCCGGCAGCGGCACAGGTATTCGCTGAAGGTGACCCCGAAGTATTTCTTGAACGCCCGGGAGAAATAAAACTTGGAAAAGCCGGAGAACGCCGCGGCGTCGTCCAGGTGGATATTTTCGCCGTAGTGCTGGCTGATGTAGCTGAGCACGCTGTTCATGATTTCCGAATCGATATTCACCGGCTCGGGCTGGGCGGCCTGCAGGGCCCACTCGCGGCCCAGCGCGGAGTAGAGGCGGATCAGCAGGGAATAGCACAGGGAATTCCACAGGGGTTTCCGGGCCTCGAAGATCTCCGCCACCTGAAGCAGAAGCTCCCGCGCTTCCCGGCGCAGGGCCGTATCGTCCTCCAGGTAAATGGCCTGGGAAAGGCGCTGGGCGTATACGGAAAGATCCCTGAGGCTGTTGAAAATATGGGGCTCGAAGAGGAAGGCATACCGCTGGGTGCCCGCCCCGCAGGAACAGGCGTGGGCATACTTGGGCGGCAGGATCAGCACCTGCCCGGCGGAAACGGTGTACGTCTTCTCCGGCAGGGTATAAACGGTTTCGCCCGTTTTCACCAGCACGATCTCCACCGCGGAATGATAGTGCATCCCGCAGGAGCCCGTCTCCGAACACGGCAGGACGCAGATGGAGGAATCGGAGGGATAGGCGATGAATTCCTGCGTTCCCTGCAGGATGCGGCAGCTGTCGGAAAAAAGGCGGTCAGCGGCCTTGCCGGTGGGGGGATTCCCGGTCATAAGGATTCTCCTTCCCTTGCAGCGCGTACGGATCCTGTGTGGAGTGCATGTGAAAAACAGGTATGTTTCCGGCGGGATACAGAAGACACGGAAAAAACGAAAAACGGGAAAAAGCCAAGAACTCTGTTTCTGCCGTGATTATACCATATATTGGTAATCAATGCAAGCAATTTCTTTTCATATTGGAAAATATGCGGAAGGAAGAAAAGATTTTTGTGGCGGAAACGGGGAGAATATGATAAAATGACTGCGTTACATCGGCAGCACTGGAGGAAAAAACCGTGAGGAAATGGATGCGGAGAGGGATCGCCCTGGCGCTGGCCCTGGCGCTGACGGCGGGCGGCGCGCTGGCGGAAACGGGGCGCATCGTGACGCCCAAGGGGCCGGCCAACATGCGCAAGCGGCCCGAGGACAAGGCGCCGCTGGTGGAAAGCGTGCCCAACCGGACGGCGGTGGAAATCGAGGAACTGGGCGAGGAATGGAGCCGCATCCGCTATAAGAAGCAGACGGGATACGTGAAAACCGAATTCCTCCGGGCCCCCAGCCGCCTGGTGGGGAAGGAAGCGTACCCCGACGGCGGCACCGTGCTGATCCATTCGGAAGCGGCGGAGGACGCACCTGTGATCGGAGTGGTGGGCTGCGCGGAGAAGGTCGCCGTCACGGGGATCGAGGGAGATTGGCTGATCCTGAGCAAGGACGGCTTGACGGGCTACGCCCCCTGCGCCGGCTTTTCCTATCAGCTGGAGGAGCCCAGCGGGGCCATGGAATGGATCCCGGAGGAGGCCGTCGCCCGGCAGGATACGGAATTGAAAAACCAGCCCGGCGGCAAGGGCAGCCCCGCCGGCAGCCTGAAAGCGGGGGACGGATGCACCGTCACGGTGATCGACGGGGACGAATGCCTGGTGGAGGCGGCGGGAAAGTACGCCTGGGCGCCGGTATCGGCCCTGTGCCTCAAGGGCGCGCCGGACACCTGGGACGCCCTGGAAGGCATGACGCCCAACGAGGCCTGTTCCGCGGCCCGGGCGGCGCTGGAAAAGCAGTTCAAGGCGTTTGCCAAGGAAAAACTGTATGAAACCTGCGCCGTCGCCCAGGACGTGGGCGGATACCCCGGAAACGCGTACCGCGTGGGCTTTTTCAGTGATCAGGGCCAGTATCTTTACGGCGCGCTGGTGGACGCGGAAACGGGGAAAGTGGTGTTTTCCGCCCGGTACAAGGGCTTTGCGGAGCCCATGCCCGAGGAGATCCCGCTGCTGGAAAAAGGAAACGTGGAAATCTCTCTGAGCGCGGATACCCTGGGCGTGGGAGACGTGCTTCGGATCCGGGTGGACGCCTGGACGCGGAACGAGGTTTCCTATGCGCTGGCCCTGGACGGCGCCCAGATCGTGAAGGGGGAGCCCGGCAGCCATTTTGCCGCCGCGTTCCGTCCGCGCCAGGCCGGGACGTACTGCCTGACGGTGACGGTGAAGGACGAAGCGGGCGAAACCGTTGCCCGGGAAGCCGGGTTCACCGTGAAGGACACCTTTGTGGTCAGCGAGGATGCGGCGGAAGACGCGGACGCCGGGGTGTACAGCCAGAAGGACGGCTGGTGGAAGGATAAGAAATACCGCCACAGCAACCTGGGCAAATCCGGCTGCGCCATTTTCGCCCTGTCCCATGCGCTGCACCATCTGGGCGTATCCGGCCCGGATACGGAGCCGGAAAACCTGGCGGTCCGGTACGCCCAGTTCCTGATCCCGGGGGAGGGCACCAGCAACGAACGGCTGATCAACAAAGCGGCCGTGGATTTCGGATTCAGGACCCGGGGGGCGCTGTACGTGGAAAAGGCGCAGATCATCAGCCTCTTTGAATCCGGGGCGGTATTCAGCTTTTCCCCTGCCCGGGGGCACATCGCCATGGCGGACGGGGTGAGCGAAGACGGGACCATGGTGCACGTGGTGGATTCCGCGCCGGGGGCTACCTATGAACGGATCAAGAGCGCTTCGCTGTATCAGCAGTCCCGCAGCGGCGCGTTCCGGGCGGTCAGGACGCTGGACGAGCTGGCTGGGGCGACGTGGTATTTTGAAACGGGGGAATACGGGGCGCTGGAATACTGGCTGCCCATGGAATACATCACCGCCCGGGGCCTGCGCCTGATCCAGCCCATCTCCGGCGGAGAGGGAGAGATCCAGCCGTGATCCGGGTGCTGATGGTGTGCCTGGGGAACATCTGCCGCAGCCCCATGGCGGAGTATATCTTCAAAAGCATGGCGCAGCGGCGCGACCTTCCGGTGCAGTGCGATTCCGCCGGCACCAGCGACGAGGAATGGGGGAACCCGGTGTATCCGCCCGCCCGGCGGAAGCTGGCGGAAATGGGCATCTCCTGCGCGGAGAAGCGCGCCCGGCAGATGGACAGGCACGATTACGGGCGGTACGATCTGCTCATCGGCATGGAGGAAAGGAACCTGAGCGCCATGCGGCGCATCTGCGGCGGAGATCCGGAGGGCAAGATCCACCTGATGCTGGAGGATTCGCCCCGCCGGCGGGACATCGCCGATCCCTGGTATACGGGGGATTTCGACGCCGCGGCCGCGGACATTCTGGAAGGCTGCGGGCTGTGGCTGGACCGGCTGGAGCAGGAAGAAAAAATCAAAGCGCGGTAATCAAGGCCGCGCTTTTTTATGCGTTCCATTCCCGGATGAAGCGCTGGCGGGCGCGCTTCTCCAGGCGGGAAACGCTGTACTGCCGGGTGTGCAGCCGGCGGGCGATCTCCTGCTGGGTGCGCAGGCGGACGAAGCGCTCTTTAAGCAGCCAGCCTTCGATCCGGGGCAGACGGTCCAGGATATCGAAAATGCACAGCCGGAGCAGGAAATCTTCCCCCCGGGGATCCGGCAGGGAGGAAAGCAGATCGCCTGTTTCATCGTATACAGGGGGCTGGGAACGCTCCTCCAGCAGCATCAGCTCCTCCGGGGATATCCCCGCGTGGGCGGCGGCGTCGGCAACGGAGGGCCGGCGCCCCGTGCGGGAAAGGACGCCGTTTTCGTAATCCCGGGCGCGTTTCAGGGCGGCCCGGGCGCGCCAGCCCAGGGCGTGGCTGCGGGCGGCGCGCATTTCGCCCAGGATCACGGGCACGGCGTAGGTGGAGAAGGCATAGCCCATTTCCGCCCGGAAGCCGCGAATGGCCTTCACCAGCCCCACGCAGCCCGCCTGGAACGCATCCGGCACGTCCGGAAAACGGCGGCACAGGGACTGTACCAGGGGAACGTGACGGCGCACCAGGGCGGAGAGCGCGTCGGCGTCCCCGGCCTGAGCCCGGGAATACGCCTCCATTCAATTCCCTCGCAGCCGCTTTTTCATGCGCACCGTGGTGCCCTCGCCGGGGGCGGATTCCACCTGCACATCGTCCATGAAGGTCTGCATCACGGAAAAGCCCATGCCGCTGCGTTCCTTTTCCGGCTGGGTGGTGAAAAACGGCTGCATGGCTCGGGGGATGTCGTCGATGCCCCGGCCCCGGTCGTGCACGGAGATCTCCAGCACCCCGTCGGGCCGCAGCGCGGCGCTGACGGTGACGGTGCCCTTCCTTTCGCCGTAGCCGTGGACGATGGCGTTGGTGACGGCCTCGCTGACGGCGGTTTTGATATCGGCCAGCACGTCCAGGGTGGGGTTCAGCTGCACGGCGAAGGCGCTGACGGCCACCCGGGCGAAGCCCTCGTTTTCCGGGACGCTGACAAATTCCAGTTTCATCTGATTGATCGGCTCCATGGCGTTATCCTCCGTTAGATAATGTCGATGACCTGGTTCATGCCGGACAGGAAAAAGATCTTTTCCACGTGGGGGTTCATGCTCCGGACAGCCACCCGGCCGCCCCGGGCGCGCATTTCCCGGTACCGGCCCAGGATCACCCCGATGCCGGAGGAATCCATAAACGTCATGCCGGACAGATCCAATACCAGCCGCCGCACCGACGGATCCCCGATCAGCCGGTCCAGTTCCCGGCGGACGGCCGGGGCGCTGCAGTGATCCAGTTCGCCCGTGACGCGGGCGATGACGGTGTCTTTCCGCCGCTCATACTCCATGCTTCATCCCTCCTGACGGTATACGCGGAAAAAGGTATTCCGTAACAGGGAGAGCTTGTCCTGCGAAAAAAAATGGATGTTTTTGACGATCGCATGATAAATGTTCGACAATATGCTCAAAGAATCGGGATATGAGGGTTGTATTCTGCGGAATGATAGGATATAATGGTGCGGAACCCGAATATTCGAGGGGAGGAACCATGAATGCTGACGGATATCGAAATCGCCCAGAGCACCCCCATGAAGCCCATTTATGAAATTGCCCGGGCCGCGGGGATCGGCGAAGAGCTGCTGGAGCCCTACGGAAAATACAAAGCAAAGCTGGATGCCAAAGCCATCCGCGCACGGGAGGGAAAGGACGGCAAACTGGTGCTGGTGACGGCCATTACGCCCACCCCCGCCGGGGAAGGCAAAACCACCACCACCATCGGCCTGGCCGACGGACTGCGCAGGATCGGCAAAAAATCGATCGTGGCGCTGCGGGAGCCCTCCCTGGGCCCGGTGTTCGGCATCAAGGGCGGGGCTGCGGGCGGCGGGTACGCACAGGTGGTGCCCATGGAGGACATCAACCTGCATTTTACCGGCGATTTTCACGCCATCGGCGCGGCCAATAATCTTTTGGCCGCCATGCTGGACAATCACATCCACCAGGGCAACGCCCTGAACATCGATCCCCGGCGCATCGTGTGGAAGCGGTGCGTGGACATGAACGACCGGCAGCTGCGGTTCGTGGTGGACGGGCTGGGCGGCCGGGTCAACGGCGTGCCCAGGGAGGACGGATACGATATCACCGTGGCCTCGGAGATCATGGCGGTGCTGTGCCTGTCCGACAGCCTGACGGACCTGAAGGAACGCCTGGCCCGGATGGTGATCGCCTATACCTACGACGAGCAGCCCGTCACCGCGGGGCAGATCAAGGCCGCCGGCGCCATGGCCGCCCTGCTCAGGGACGCCCTCAAGCCCAACCTGGTGCAGACCCTGGAGGGCACCCCCGCCATCGTCCACGGCGGGCCGTTTGCCAATATCGCCCACGGCTGCAATTCCATCATGGCCACCCGCACGGCGCTGAAGCTGGGGGATTACGTGATCACCGAGGCCGGCTTCGGCGCGGATCTGGGGGCGGAAAAATTCCTGGATATCAAGTGCCGGGTGAACGGCCTGAAGCCGGACGCCGTAGTGGTGGTGGCCACCGTCCGCGCGCTGAAAATGCACGGGGGCCTGCCCAAGACGGAGCTGAAAACAGAAAACCTGGACGCGCTGAAGAAGGGCCTGCCCAATCTGCTGCAGCATGTGGAGAACATGACGCAGGTGTACAAGCTGCCCTGCGTGGTGGCCATTAACCGGTTCCCGGACGACACGGAGGCGGAGCTCCGGCTCATCGAGGACGAGTGCCGCGCCCTGGGGGTCAACGTGGCGCTTTCGGAGGTGTGGGCCAGGGGCGGCGCGGGCGGCATGGCCCTGGCGGAGGAAGTGGTGCGGCTGTGCGGGGAGAAGAACGATTTCTCCTTCAGCTATCCCCTGGACGCCTCCATCGAGGAAAAGATCGGCCTGATCGTGAAGCGCGTCTATCACGGCGACGGCGCCGTGCTGACGCCCCAGGCGAAGAAGCAGGCCCTGACGCTGGAGAAGCTGGGCTTCGGCGGCCTGCCCGTGTGCATGGCGAAAACCCAATATTCCTTTTCCGACGACCCGGCGCTGCTGGGCGCGCCCAGGGGCTTCACCGTGACGGTGAGGAACCTGCGGGTGTCCGCCGGCGCGGGCTTCATCGTGGCGCTTACCGGCGAGATCATGACCATGCCGGGCTTGCCCAAAGTGCCCGCCGCCGAAAAGATCGACGTGGACGCCGACGGGAGGATCACGGGGCTGTTCTGAGCTTCACATTGCTGGGAATAATCAAAAAGCCCTCCGGCCAGGAGGGCTTTCAGTTTGTCGAAAAACCAAGGGGATGCATCGAAGGGGCCGCAGCCCCTTCGATTCTCATCCGCAGGCGGCGGCATGTACGTCGCCGAGGAGCAAATGCCATTTTGCAAGAAATTGATGGATCGAAAAAAAGCGGAATCCTTTTTTCCGCTTTTTTTCGCAGGGTGTCGACTTTGTCGACACCCTGAAAGCCCTCCGGCCAGGAGGGCTTTTTATTTGGGTGGAAGGGCTTCAGCGTTCCCCGCGAAGCAGGGCGTACCAGCTGGCGTCGCATACGCCCCGGTTGCTGCGGACGGCCTGGCGCAGGGTGCCTTCGTATTTCATGCCGCACTTTCGCATCACCATGCCGGAATGGGGGTTTTCCGGATCGTGCTCGGATTCCACGCGGTTGACGCCCACGGTGTCGAAGAAAAAATCCATCACCGCCCGGAGGGCTTCGGAGGTATAGCCCCGGTGCCACCAGGCCCGGCCGATGCAATAGCCGATGTGCACCATTTCCGTATCGTCGTTTTGATTTACGGCGGCGATGCTGCCGATGGGCTCGCCCAGCGCTTTCGGCACGATGGCCCACTGATAATAGGCGTCATTGGCGTAGGAATCCACCCATTTTTGCACGACGGAACGGCTGACCTCCACGCTTTTGTGGGGCGGCCAGGTGAGGAATTTCGTCACCTCGCTGTCGGCGCACCAGTTCTTATACATGGCTTCGGCGTCCTCCGCCGCGAAGCGCCGCAGGATCAGCCTTTCCGTTTCCAGCCGTTTTGTGCCGCAGTGGTTCACGGTATTTCTCCTTTCCCGGATCGGGGGTCATTTGATGTGCACGTCCATCTGGGGGAAGGGGATCTGGATGCCCGCGGCGTCCAGGGCTTTTTTGCCTTCCTCCAGGAGATAGAAATTCACGTTCCAGTAATCGGCGGTTTTGACCCATACGCGGACGGAAAAGACCATGTAGCTTTCGCCCAGCTGGATCAGACGCACCTCGGGCAGCGGATCGGGCAGCACGCCGTGGCAGCGGGACACCAATTCCCGCAGGGTATGGTTCACCAGGGACATATCGCTCTGATAGCCCACGGAAAAGGAAACGTCCAGGCGGCGGCTGCCCTCCCGGGTGTAATTGACGATGGCGGTGTTGGTGAGGGAGGAATTGGGCATGGAGATGTGGCGGTTATCGTAGGTGGTCATCTCGGTGTAGAAGGCGTTGATGGCCTGCACGGTGCCCTCGTAATCCCCGACCTTCACGTATTCGCCCACCCGGATGGGCTTGAGGATCAGCAGCGTCAATCCGCCCACCAGGTTGCTCAGCGCCCCCTGCATGGCCAGGGAAACGGCCACGCCTGCGGAGGCCACGATGGTGAGCACCGAGGTCAGCGGGATGCCCATGACGCTGACGGCGGTGAGGATCACGATCAGATACATCAGCAGCTTGAACAGATTGCGCAGGAACCCCAGCAGGGTCGGCTCGATCCGCTTGATTTTGAGCTTTTTCTCCAGCAGCCCGGCGATCCAATGCACCAGCAGGATCCCCGCGATAAGGATCAGCAGCCCGAACAGCAGCCGCATGCCCTGCTGCTGGATCATTTCTTTCATGTCATTCCATTCCATGGCCGTCCTCCGCGTCGCTTTTGTGGGCTTTTTTTCATTGTATCATACATCCCGCTCCCGGCACAAGCAGAAAAAAGCCCCGCGGAAGCGGGGCGAAAGGATGGGATCAGGCGTCGGCCGGGTCCAGCTCGTCGAAGTGCTTTTTGCCCTTGATCATGATGACCAGGCCGATGAGGAACAGCACGATCAGCGCCAGCACGCCGTAGCTGCTGCGGCCCGTCCAGGCGCCGATGGTGGCGTAAAGGAAGGGGCCCATCACGGAGGCAAACTTGCCGAAGATATCGAAGAAGCCAAAGAATTCGTTGCTGCGCTCCTTTGGGATCAGCTTGCCGAAATAGCTGCGGCTTACCGCCTGGATGCCGCCCTGCACGGTGCCCACCAGCGTGGCCATGGCCCAGAACAGGATGGTGGAGCGGCTGACGGCGCTCTGGAATTCCGAAACGGTCTCCGTATGGTTGCCCAGGAACTGCGCGAAGGTGGTCATGACCCGATCCACTTCCGGCGGGATGTTTTCGTCGGAAACGTACTTCGCCACTTCCTTGTCGAACTGCGCTTTGGCGTCCTTCTTGGTGATGAGGCCGGCGGCAGCGTCCCGGAGAGCGATGGCGTTTTCGTCGGTCAGGTCGCTCAGGGGATCGGAGAAATCGGCTTTCAGCGCGGTTTCGTAGGCCTCCTGCTGCGGCTCCAGGGAATAGCCCATATAGAAGCCCACGCAGCAGATGAGGGTGTACATGACGATGGCGAAGATCAGCGCCCTGCGGGCGGTGATTTTCGCGGCCAAATTGGCAAACCAGATGGAGCAGGGCATGGCCACGATCTGGGTGACCAGCAGGGCCAGGATCATGCCCACGCTGCCCAGGCCCAGCACGCTGCCGTAGGCGGTGGAGATCGAAATGATGGTGCCCACGCCGTCAATATAGAAGAAGTACGCGATCACGAACAGGAACAGGCCTTTGCGCCGGAAAATGTCTTTGGCCGTGTGGGCGATATTGCGGAAGGTGTTGCCCAGGGAGTTTTCCGCCGTGCGCTCGATGTAATGCTCCTGCTCCACGTTTTTGATGAAAGGGAGGGAAAAGACGAGCCACCAGACGCTGACGATGATGATGGAGAATTTCTGGGCGATGGGGTTGGAATAGCCCAGCACCAGCAGCACGGCGATGGAAATGACGAAGGGGATGGTGCTGCCGCCGATATAGCCCATGGCGTAGCCCCAGGAGGAAACCTTGTCCATGCGCTCGTCGGTGGTGACGTCGGTGAGGAAGGAATCGTAGAACAGGCAGCTGCCGGAGAAGCCGATGCGGCTGATGATGTAGCCCACCAGCATCAGCTTCCAGTCGTTCATCACCAGGGCGATCAGGAAGGTAAAGACCACGCCCGTGAGCATAAAGCCGGTGAACAGCTTCTTTTTCATGCCTTTATAATCCGCCAGCGCCCCCAGCAGCGGGGCCAGGATGGCCACCAGGAAGGTGGCGATGGAGGTGCCGTAGCCCCACCAGATATCGCCCGCGTCTCCGGCGATGTTGACGAAGATGGTGGGGAAAATGGCCGCCATGATGTTGGTGGCGTAGATGGAGTTGGCCCAGTCGTACATGATCCAGCTCCATTCTTTTTTTGTGAATCTCTTTTTCTTCCCGTTTTCGGTGATTTCCATGGTATCCCCTCCCGTATGCAGTTTCATCTGCATCCATTATACGGTCTTTCTGCGGAATTTGCAAGAAAAAGAAGCGGAAAAGGCAAACTGGGCGCTGGGAATGACTGGCAGGCGGAAAGCGGGGAAATGCAGCAGGCGCGGGGAGCGGGGGAAAGGGCGGATGGAAAGCGCTGGAAATGCGGCACGAAAACGGGCGCGATTGCCAGGTTTTACCGGTAAAAAACAGGAACGGCGGGGGCTGTCCGGGCGTTTTTGTGGTGTACGGTCAAGGCCGGAAAAAGAAAACAAAGGAGGAATTCCCATGAAAAGACGCATGCTTTCCCGCATTCTCAGCCTGGCGCTGGCGGCGATGTGCCTGCTGCCGGTGCTGGCGCAGGCAGAGGAATACGCCACCGTGCAGGGCGGCGGGCTGAATCTGCGGGAAAAGGCGGACCTGAACGCCAAGGTGCTGGGCCAGTACTGGACGGGCACCTGGGTGGAGATCGTGGAAAAGGGCGAGGAATGGTGCAAGGTGAAGGTGGCCGGCAAGGACGGCTACATGATGAGCAAATTCCTCAAGGCCGCGGAAGCGGACAGGAAAATGTACGTGCGCACCAACACCGGCATCGGCCTGAACCTGCGCAAGGGTCCCGGCACCCAAACCGCCATCATCACTTCCTTCCCCATCGACACGGAAGTGACCGTGCTGGAAAAGGGCAAGGGCTGGTATAAAGTGAAGGTGGGCTGCTACGAAGGGTATATGGCCAGCGCGTACCTGTCGGCAAGCAAAGCCCCGGCCTATACCAAGCCCCTGGACGCCCCCGTCACCGCCACCATGAAGAACATCAACGGCGGCAAGGTGGTGAATTTCCGCCTGTATCCCGGCATGAAAACCAAGATCATCCAGGCGTACCCCGTGGGCACACAGGTGAAGGTGCTGGAAAAGGGCGAGCTGTGGTGCAAGGTGGAAATCGAAGGCAAAATTGGGTACGTAAGCACCTATATGCTCAAGTTCTGACAGTAACAGACCGTATTCTGTTTCAAGGCATGCCTTGACCGCGAACAGAGAGGCCGCGTTCCGGAAGGAACGCGGCCTTTTGTGATCAATGAAAAAGCGGGGGGCCGCATCCTTCCCGGATGCGGCCCCCTGTTGCTGACAATTTATAGCTGGTTTACTGTTCCTTCGGCGCTTCTTCCGTTCCCCGGCCGATGGCGATCCTGCGGGCGCCGGGGGCCTTGACGGGCTCCTGCTTGGGCAGGGTGACGTACAGGATGCCGTTCTTATAGTCGGCGCTGATATGGTCCTGGTCGATGCCCTCCAGGCTGAAGGAGCGGCTCACGTGGCCCACCCGGCGTTCGCTGTAATAGGCCTTTTCGTCGCTGCGCTCGGACTGCATGTCGGCGGAGATGGTGAGGGTGTCGTTTTCCACGCTCAGATTGATCTGATCCTCGGTGACGCCGGGCAGCTCGGCTTCGATGGTGTAATCTTTCTCATTGTCATGGATATCCACCCGGAAGCCCGCGTTGCCCATCCAGTCGTTCATATCGAAGAAGGAACGGAAAAAACGGTCGTCAAACAGGGAAGGGGTGCGGCGCGCGGTCATATCGCGGTGATTGCGGTAAGGCATCAGAGTATACATAACATTCATCCTCCTTTGATCCCGGGGCGTGGCCCCACATAGCTTGTGATTTCATCCGTCAGGCTTCATTCTTCCCACCTGACGCCCATAGTATACCCAAAAGATCAAAGAAGGTCAAATATCGAAAAAGTCAAAGAAGGTCAGAAATCGGATGCAGTATGCCTGATGCTTGTTATTTTAAGATTTTTCTCACTGTTTTGCAGTTTTTCGCTGTATTTTAAAACCCCGCACGAAAACCGTGCGGGGAATGGCCCGGGAGATGATCCGCTTCAGTCCCCGGGCTGCACTTTTTCGGAGTAGCCGATGCCCAGCACCTCGTTGACCAAACGGTGATTCTGGCCGCCGAAGTTGCCGCTTTTGTTGATCTGAACGCCCATCAGCACCATGGCGGCGGTGCCGCCGCCGTCCAGATTGATGGCGTTGAGGCAGCCCAGCTCCTGCATTTTCTGGGCCAGCCAGATGCAGGACTGGCCGTGGCCGCTGCTGCGGCCTTCCACCACCACGGCGATATAATGGCCGGGCTCCGCGGTGCCGAAGGCGGTGCGGGGCTGGAAGGTTTCGCCGAACTGTTTGGAACGGACGGAGATTTCGCCGTCCTGCACCAGGATGGGGCCGAAGGACAGCGTGTCCGTAGCCCCGGTGGAGAGAATCTCTTTGCCGGTCAGATCCTTGGTGACGAACACCCGGACGGAGCCGTCGGGATACAGCGCCATGATGTCCAGGGGCGGATAGGCCTGGGAAGCGGGATTTTTCTGCTTTTCAAAGAGGATCTCCCCGTTCCGGATGACCAGGCCCAGGGCGCCGCCGCCGTCGGGATCGTGGGTGCGGGCCACGCGGTAGATGAAGTGGTCAGAATTGATGGCGAATACCAAATGATTCGCCGCCACGATCTCGCCGGGGAACTTCCATTTGTTTTCATGCCAGTCCGCGATCAGCTTTTCGTCGTAATGATAAGGGCGGAAAAGCTGGCCGGGATCGTGGGAATAAATATGGGCCTCGTACCAGACGGTTTCTTCTCTTTTGGCGTTGGGAGCGCTGCGGCGGTTGATTTCGATGCGCAGCGTCTGGGAAGCGTACAGCCACAGGCCGTTTTCCTCATCCGCAAGATAAAACTCCTCTTCGCCCTCCGGAAGAAAGCCTTCCGCCGTGAGCGCGGGGAAACGCGGGTCCGCTTCCACGGCGGACTGCGGGAACGCTTCGGCGGGCGCGGGAGTGGCTTCCGGGGCGGGATCGGGCTGCGGCGCATCGGCGGGTGCGGGCTCCGCTGTGGCTTCCGGCGCAGGGGCTTCGGCGGGCGCGGCGGGGGCTTCCTCCGCCCCGGCGCTCAGCACCCAGGGATCGGCGAAGGTGCCGCTGCCGCCGGTCAGGGCCAGGGCGGACAGGTCGATATACACCGTGGGGCGCACGCCCAGATCGCTGTTGCCGGTGGAGATGCGGCCGATCTTGCCTTCGTCCATGATCCGGCGGTGTTCGTGGGGATAATCGGCGGAACGGGTGCGGCTCCACCAGGGGCTGTATTTGAAGCCGCCCTTCTGATACTTGAACAGATGGGGCTGATTGCGCTGCTCCTTCCAGAAGTTGGGGGCGGGCAATTCAAAAATCGGAGGGTCCACCGCCACGCTGGCGTAGGGCGTGCCCTCGCAGAGCCGGTCGTTATTGGACGCAAAGCCGATGGAAGCGTCCTTCATTTCATCGGAAGTGATCAGCGTCACCCGGGCGCCGTCCTCCGTGCGGACCAGCAGGGCCGACTGCTCCCCGGCGGAAAAGGCGTCGTTGATGAAAACTTCGTTCAGATATTTGTACAGATCGCTGCTTTCCCAGCCGGCGTAATGCTGGTAATCCCCGTGGATGGGGGCGGCGAAGAGCAGGTATTCGCTCAGCAGCCAGGCTTCGCCGTTCCCGGCCTTCAGCACCCGCCAGAGGATGGGCTTCACCGTGCCGTCCTCCTCGGTGGGATAAGATCCGAACAGGACGTAGCGGTGGCCTTCGGCGCGGGAATAGCCGGAGATTTCTTCCGTGCTCTCCGCCCCGGCGATGGACGGCAGCGCCAGGATCAGCGCGAGCAGAAGCAGGATCAACGATTTCATTCGCATAAGCATCCCTCGACTTTGTATGGATTACGCTTCAGTATACCATATATGGGAGGGATTCACAAGGGGATGAAGGGGCCGCGTCAAAAATCCTTGGGCCGCGGACGGAACAAAAGCGCCGCGAGAAAGCCGAAAAACACCGCGGCGGCGATGCCTCCCGCAGTGGCGGCGAGCCCGCCGGTGAACGCCCCCAGCAATCCCGTTTCCTGCACGGCGGAAATGGCTCCCTGGGCCAGGGCGTGCCCAAAGCCCGTCAGCGGCACCGTGGCCCCGGCGAAAGCGAAACGCGCCAGCGGCCCGTAAAGCCCCAGGGCGCTCAGGGCGGCCCCGGCGGTAATGTAGACAACCAGGATCCGGGCAGGGGTCAGCTTGGTTTTCAGGATCAGCACCTCGCCCAGGGCGCACAGCGCGCCGCCCACGAGGAAAACCTTCAGGTACGTCAGCATCCTTCATTCTCCTTCCAGACAGATCACGTGGGCCACGCCGGGGATGGTTTCCCCCTGCTGGGCGCTGGTGGGGGACAGCAGCGCGCCGGTGGCCATGAAAAGCACCCGCTTCCATTTTCCGGAGCGCAGCTTGGGGAGGATCAGGGCGCTCAATACCGCGGCGGAGCAGCCGCACCCGCTGGCCCCGGCGTGCACGTCGTCCCGGCCGTCGAAAATGCACAGGCCGCAATCCAAATACATTTCGTCCGTCAGCGGCTGCCCCTCCTTCCGCATCATTTCCTTGAGCAGATGGGAGCCCACGCCCCCCAGATCCCCGGAAATCACCCGGTCGTAATCCCGGGGGGCGGTGCCGGTATCGGCAAAAAAGCGCAGCAGCGTGTCCGCCGCGGCGGGGGCCATGGCCGCGCCCATGTTGTTCACGTCGCTGATCCCCAGATCCACCACCCGGCCCACGCAGGCGCTGACCGCCCGGGCAAGGCCGCGGCCGGTCTGCGACAGCAGGCACGCCCCCGCCCCCGTGACCGTCCACTGGGCGGCGGGGGTGCGCTGGTTGCCGTATTCCAGGGGGAAGCGGTACTGGCGCTCGGCGGTGGCGTAATGGCTGCCCGCGGCGCAAAGCACGGGATCGGCAAAGCCGCCGTCCGTGAGGATGCTGCCCAGGATCAGGGATTCCGCCATGGTGGAGCAGGCGCCGTACAGCCCCAGGAAGGGGATCTCCAGCGCCCGGGCGGACAGGGACGCCGCCATGATCTGGTTTTCCAGATCGCCCCCCAGCAGGGCCTGCACCTTTTCCGCCGGCTTTTTCGCCTTTTTCAGGCAGATTTCGCAGGCGGTCTGGAACATTTTTCTTTCCGCCTGCTCGAAGCTCTTTTCCCCGAAGGCCGGGTCGTCCAGCACCAGGTCGAAATCCCTGCCCAGGGGCCCGCGGCCCTCCTTGGGCCCGGTGACGGCGGCGGAGGAAAGGATGCGGGGCCTGTGCTCAAATACGAGGGTGGATCTGCCTGTGCGCATGGAACGCCTCCTTACCAGCGGATAAAATAATACAGGATGCCCACGATCACGGAGGAGGCGATGCCGTACACCAGCACCGGCCCCGCAATGGTGAAGAGCCTGGCGCCGGTGCCCAGCACCCAGCCCTCCGGCTTGAATTCCATGGCGGGGGACACCATGGCGTTGGCAAAGCCGGTAATGGGCACCACGGTGCCCGCGCCGGCGTAACGGGCGATGCGATCGAACACGCCGATGCCGGTGAGCAGGGCGGTCAGGAACACCAGGGTGATGGAAGCCGCCGTCTGGGCGGCGGACAGGGGCAGCGACAGCCAGCGCTGGGCGGCCTCGGCGATCCATTGGCCCAGCAGACAGATCGCGCCGCCCACCCAGAACGCCCGCAGGCATCCCAGGCCCAGCTGGGATTTGGGGGTCAGGCGGCGGACCAGCTGGGCGTATTCCCGGATCAGGGCTTGCTTTTTTCCGGATTGCTGCACAGGGCATCCTTCCTTTCATTGCGGATGGGGGGAAGCGCCGGGATGAGGGGGCGGCAGATCTCCCGGCAGCCGGGGCGGGGCAGACGGTCCAGCGGATGGGGGAACAGATGCACGCCCATTTTTGTCAGCCTCCCGTCAATCCGGCGAACAGCGCGCCGGCAGTTTTTCCGATGGCCAGGGCCAGGGCTGCGACGCGCATGTCGGCGGTGATGCTCAGCCGGTCGAACAGCGCGGGCACCACCTCGATGGCCTCGGTGAGCCCGGCGGCCAGCATGCCCACGAACGCCCCGCACAGGAGCATCGCCCCCGCTCCCGCCGCGTCTGGCAGCATCCCCTGGGGACACAGCGCCCCCACGGTGCTGCCCAGGGCCAGGGCGACGGCGTAAATCCGCATGCGCCCGGAGGCGCCCAGGGTGTCCGCCGCGCGGATGGGCAGCTGCAGCATCAGCCACACCGGGGCGACGCACAGCCCCAGGGTGGCCCCGCCCAGCAGGCCCAGCAGCATCGCCGCCGTCACGGGATCAGCCCCGAATACTTTTCGGCGCTTTTCCGGTAGTCCTCCAGCTTGATTTCCAGCGGCGCCACGGTGTGCTTTTTTCCGATCAGGGCGTAAAACAGCGCCACGCCGAAAAAGACGCCCGCGGCGTAAGGCACGGTGATCAGCAGCGGGTCCGCAGCCGGATGGCCCGTGACCATGCGGTAAAGGGTCTGCTGCGCCTCGGCCATGTTCACGTCGGCGTGGAACCAGGTGATGGCCATGGCGCTGCCTACCGCCAGCAGCAGGAAGGCCAGCGCCGTGCGCAGGAAATGCCCGGGGCCGCGCTTGCTCTCCCGCTGGATATGCACATAGCATTCCTGCTCTCCCAGCACGGTGATGTCCCCGCATACGGGCGAGAGCGCCTTGACCACCGCCATGGCGGGCAGCCGCCAGACGCCGGGGGTTTTCGGGCACTCCACCGGCAGGTCCAGGACGCTTTTTCCATCGGTGTCCAGGGCGTCCGCCACGTGGCGCAGGAGCAGCTGCTCGCCCGGGCGCAGGCAGGCGCGGCCCTTCAACTGCAGATACAGCATCCCGTTTCCCTCCCTTTTTACGCCGGTAGTATGCGCAGAAAAACAAAAAATATGAAGCGCCGGCGGCGCGAAATTTACAGGCCTCCGCCTTGACACATTTTGGCGCAGGGGATAAAATGGAAAGGGCCGGAATCCGGCCGAAAGGAAGGAAACCATGCGGCGGATCGTATGCTTATTGACGGCGGCCGTGCTGCTGCTGTGCGCGGCGCCCGTATCCGGGGAGGAGCTGACGGAAAAGCAGCTGCTGTCCTATTATGAAAACTGCCTGTTCGTGGGGGACTCCATCACCAGGGATCTGCGGTTTTACGTGCTCAATCAGCGCAAGACCGACCCGGATTACATGAAGGGCGTCGATTTCAAGGCGGCGGACAGCTATCACCTGTATATCGCCAGCCGGAAATACCTGCAGAAATCGGCCGTTAATCTGGTATACCACGGCACCGAAATGCCGCTGTGCGAAATCGTGGGGCATACGAAGCCCAAACGGGTGCTGATCCTGCTGGGGGTCAACGATTATATCGGCAAGGAAATCGGCAAAGGGATCGGCTACTGCGAAAGGATCGTGGATCTCATCGCGGACAGTTCGCCCGATACCCAGGTGATATTTCAATCCCTGACGCCGGTCACGCCGCGGTTCTGCCGGAAGGCGGATTACCGCACCATGTGGGACGAATACAACGCCGCGCTGGAGGAAATGTGCCGGGAAAAAGGCGCGGGGTATATCGACATCGCGTCGCGGCTGAAGGACGAAGAAGGATACCTGGCGGCGGAATACTCCCAGGGGGACGGATACCACCTGAATACCGCGGGGATCGCGCTGTGGGTGGACGCGCTGAAGGATTATGCCCAGGCCCAGTACGACGCGGGGCTGTGGACGCCGGAGGACTGACGCGGGCCGGAAAACCGGCTCAAAGAGGAGCATTGCAAAGATGAAGAAATGGCTGTCGCTGGTTTTGTGCTTTTTGCTGCTGCTGCCCGGGGCCGCCGCGGAGGAAAGCGTCGCGAAGGACAGGCTGCCCGACGAGGTGCTGATGACCTATTACGATCATACGATTTTCGTGGGGGATTCCCTGATCCGGATGCTGCGGAACTATGTGAAGGGCGTGCAGAAAAAGGACCCCGGCTTTTTCCCCGGCGTCAAGTTTTACAGCGAGTACAGCTTCCAGCTGTCCACCGCCGCCCGGGAATGGGTGCAGACGGGGTCGGACAGGGTCTTCCTCACGTATAAGGGCAGCGAAGCGACGCTGTATGAAGTGATGAAGGGCGAAAAGCCGGTGCGGGTCTTTCTCCTGGCCGGGCTGAACGACCGGATCGAGGAGCATTACGACTGGGCGGAAAATTATCTCAACAAGATCATGGCGCTGACGGAGAAGCACGCCCCCGGCACCCAGATCATTTTCTTCTCCATGACGCCGGTGACCCAATCCGTGAACAAAAAGAAAAACCGCCAGGCCAAGATCGACGCCTACAACGCCTGGCTGGAGGAAAAATGCACCCAGATCGGCGCCGGGTATATGAACATCGCGGAGGGGCTCAAGGATGAAAACGGGGTGCTGCCCAAGGCGCTGTCCAGCGACGGGGAGTATCACCTGAACGAAGAGGGCAACGCCATCTGGATCCGGGAGCTGCTGGATTACGCCCAGGCCCAGTACGAAGCGGGGCTGTGGACGCCGGACGCCCTGAAATGAACTGCGAAAGGATGACCGATGATGAAGAAATTGCTGCTGACCGCCGTTCTGATTGCGCTGGTCCTTTCCCTTGCCGGCTGTGGGCAGCCCAAGGAAGAAGCGCCTGCCGTGAAGCTGCCGCTGGATGAGCTGGCCGCCAGCGTGGCGGCGGACGCCGGAACGCTGCTGAAGCTTTCCGCGGAAGATCTGGAGGATGCCCTGGGCATCACGCCGGAAATGTATACGGAATTCATTTACCTGCAGGACGACGCCATGACGGGGCGGGAGATCCTGGCGCTGCGGACGGGGAGCCCCGAAGCGGCGGAGCAGGTGCGCGTAAAGCTGGAAGCGTATCTGGAGCGCCAGCGGAAGGAAACCCGGGATTATCTGCCGGAAGCCTATAAGCTGCTCGCCGCGGCGAAGGTGGAAGTAAAGAACAATACGGTGGCGCTGATCGCGGGCGAAAACGCGGCGGAGGAAACCAGAAAGCTGCTGGCGGGGGAATAAGATGATCTTCAGCTCCTTTACCTTTCTGCTGCTTTTCATGCCGGTGGTGCTGCTGGGGTACAGGCTGCTGCCGGAAAAGGCCAAACGGCCTTTTCTTTTGCTGTCCTCCCTGGTATTTTACGGCTGGGGTTCGCCGGGCTGGCTGCTTCTGCTGCTTTATATCATGGGCCTGGATTACGCGGGCGGGCTGCTGATCGCGCGGTTTGGAAAGCGGAAGAAGGCGATCCTGGCGGCGCTGCTGGTGATGAACCTGCTGCCCCTTGTGTATTTCAAATACGCAGTGTTCCTGCGGGATACGCTGGACGCGGTCACGGGCTGGCGCATCCGGATGGATTCGCCGCTGCTGCCCGCGGGCATTTCCTTTTTCACTTTTCAGGGCATTTCCTATCTGATCGACGTGTACCGGGGCGACGCCCGGGAGCAGAAGAATTTCGTGCGCTTTGGCGTTTATCTGAGCCTGTTTCCCCAGCTGGTGGCCGGGCCCATCGTGCGGTATACCGATCTGGAGGCGCAGCTGAACCGCCCGCCCCAAACGGACATTGCCTCGGCCCGGCTGGGCATGCGCAGGTTTGCCGTGGGCCTGGGCAAAAAGGTGCTGCTGGCGGACGCCATGGGCCGGTTCTGGAAGCTGATGAGCGCGGATCTGCCGGCGGCGGGGGCCCTGGGCGCATGGCTGGGGCTGATCGCGTTTTCCTTCCAGATTTTCTTTGATTTTTCCGGGTATTCCGATATGGCGCTGGGCCTGGGGAAGGCGCTGGGATTCACCTTCCCCGAAAATTTCGACCGGCCTTACCGCGCCCTGAGCCTGACGGAATTCTGGCGCAGGTGGCATATGTCGCTGACCACCTGGTTCCGGGAATACGTGTACATCCCCCTGGGCGGCAACCGCCGGGGAGAGGCGCGCAGGAACGTGAACCTGATGATCGTCTGGGCGCTTACAGGGCTGTGGCACGGCGCGGGATGGAACTTTATCCTCTGGGGCGTTTATTTCGGGGTGCTGCTGATTCTGGAAAAAAAATATGTGCTGGGCCGTCCGGGCTTTGAACGGACGCCCGGATGGCTGCGGCAGGCGGGCACGTATCTCATGGTGCTGATCGGCTGGGGGTTCTTTGCCGGAAAATGGGCGGTGTTTCCCGCCATGGCGGGGATGTACGGGCTGACCAGCCCCCGGGCCGCGCTGAATTGCCTGTCCTATCTGCCCATACTGCTTTTGTGCGCCGGGATCAGCTTCCTGCCGAAGCTCTCCCTGCCCGGCCGGCGGTTTGCCGCGCCGATCCTGATGGCGCTGTGCCTGGCGGCCCTGGCGGCCCAGGGGTACGAGCCCTTCGTGTACTTCCAGTTTTAAGGAGGGAAAAGCATGAAAGAAAAGCGATTCCTTCCGGACGGATGGGCGGTATACGTCGGGCTGGCGCTTTTGCTGCTGCTGGGAATTGGCGCGTTTGTGTTCCGGCAGGATTTTTCCTTCTGGGAAAAGCGGTATCTGGCGGAACCGCCGAAGAATTATTCCCCGGTGGAATGGACGCTGAATGACGATCTGGAAACGTACCTTTCGGATCAACTGCCCTTTCGGCGGGTGTTCGTGGCGCTGGACGCTCAGGCCCAGGCGCTGACGGGCCGCGCGGTGCAGCTGGGGGCCTGGCCCACGGGGGACGCCATCGTGGAAAAGCCCGTGGAAACGGATGCGGATACGCTGCTGCGCCGGGTGGCAGCGCTGCGGGGATTTGCGGGCGATACGCCCTGCCGCTTCCTCACGCCGCCCACGGCGGGGATGCTGAAAATGGGGGAGATGACCGCGGCCCGGCGGGCGGTGTACGAGCTGGAAGCGGAGACCTACGACGCCGTTGTCCGGCAGGAAGGCTTCATCCCCCTGCGGGAGGCGTTTGAAAGCAGCGCGGAGCCCGTGTATTACCGCACCGATCACCACTGGAATTTTGAGGGGGCGTATCTGGCCTACCGGGCGTACTGCGAGGCGGCGGGGCTTGAGCCGCTGGAAAAGGACGATTTTGAAATCACCGATTGCGGCGCTTTCCTGGGCACCACCTACACCCGCTCCGGCCTGCCCTTCGCGAAGGCGGACACCCTGATCTGCGCCGAGCCCAAAACCCCGGTGACGGCGCGGTTCGACGGGGAAGCCTACGATCATCTGATCTTCCCCGAGGAAGCGGAAACCTACGACGGCTACGCCGTGTACCTCAAGGGAAACCACGGGCTTTTGACGGTGGAAAACCCGGCGGGGGAGCGCGGCACGCTGTTTCTGTGCAAGGATTCCTACGCCAACAGCCTGATCCCCTTCCTCTCGGCGCACTACCGCCGCATCGTGGCGGTGGACGCCCGGTATTATAACGGCACCTTCGCGGACGCCCTGGCGGAAGCGGGGGACGCGGAGGAAATCCTTTTCCTCTATTCCATGGACAGCCTGGCCAACGATACCGCCGTCACCCGCAAGCTGCGGGCCCGGTAAAATGTCAAAAATCCAGCCTTGACACCGGCGGGGGCCTGTGCTATAATAGCAAAGCTTTCCACGGAAAGCAGGTATGCGCCCGTAGCTCAGTTGGATAGAGTGTCAGACTCCGACTCTGAAGGCCATGCGTTCGAATCGCACCGGGCGTACCAAAAGAAAAAGCCTCTGCTTTTCAGGGGCTTTTTCATTTTCCGGACAAATGGAATTTTTTCTTTTCATGTGTTGACAATCAAGGGGAAATTGGGTAAAATACTTCTTGTGCGCGGGTGTAGTTCAATGGCAGAACTTCAGCTTCCCAAGCTGACCACGTGGGTTCGATTCCCATCACCCGCTCCACTTGTGTGTCCGCACTTGCGCGGCCACAGAGGCTTTCCGGCTGGATGCCGGCTTTCCCAGGTTCGCCCGGCTGTTAGCCCGGCATCATTACGCAATTGGAAACGGAGGAGATTCCCATGGCAAAGGAGAAATTTGAGCGCAATAAGCCGCACGTGAACATCGGCACGATCGGGCACGTGGACCACGGCAAGACGACGCTGACGGCGGCCATC
>CACWLP010000031.1 GCA_902761755.1 uncultured Eubacteriales bacterium
GGTGAACGGGCTGTTCTCCATGTCGTCCAGCGTGTAGCGGATGACGTCGAAGGTCACGGTGCCCTGCGCGTTGTTGGTCTTGCTCTGCAGCACCTTGCCGTCCGCATCCTTGAGCTCGAAGGTGAATTCCGCTTCCTTCAGTTCGCGGCCTTCCAGCTTCTTCACCGCATTCAGCGGCAGCTCGCCGGCCGCTTCGTAGGTGTTGTAGAAGTGAACCACCTTGGTTTCGGGCTTCTCGCAGTTGCCGTCAATGGTGCCCTCGGTGTTATCGTGACGCGTCAGCGTGTATCCGTCGTAGGTCTGCTCGGTCACCTTGTACCCCAGGGCGTTGGGCAGGCCGGTGGCGGTCTTGCTTTCGCCGCCCTTGAGGCTGAAGGTCGCCACGCCGTCCGTGAAGGTCATCTCGCCGTAGCTCCCGCTGATTTCCGTATCGGCCAGCGTCACCGTGAACTCGAACGCCTTGTCGGGATCCGCCACGGAGGCCTTCTCCAGGATCTTCTCTACCGTCAGGTTGCCGTTGTCGTACCGGTTCTTGAACACCAGCGGGCTGTCGTTGCTGCCGTTCTTCACGATCAGCTTGCCGTCGCCGCCGTCGTCCACCCGCACGCGCACCACCTTGGAGGTGTCGTTCTGCACGAACTTGACATTGCCGGCTTCTTCGATGGTGTAGACATACTCCCTGCCCGCGTGCTTCAGCTCGTACTGGATCTCACCGAAGTCCAGATCCACGCTGGCGCCGCTGGTGGGCTTGATGGTGATGGAGGTCTTCTCGGGCATCGGCGCGTCCGCAGGCTCCGCCTTGACCGTGAAGGTCCACTCGTCGCCCTCCTTGAATTCGCGTCCGGCGATGACCTTGGTGCCCTTCAGGGTGGTCTTGCCGTCGGCGGAATACTTGTTGGTGAACTGCAGCGGGGTCTCCTCCGTGCTGTTGGTGATTTTGAGGGTGCCGGTGTTCACATCCTCCACCTTCACGGTCACGGTCTTCACGCTGTCGTTGGTGACGCCGCTGATGCTGCCCGTTTCGGTGACGGTGTAGGAATAGGTCTTGCCGTCATCTGCCAGCGTGTAGCTGATCTTGCCGAAGTCGATGTCGGCGGTGGCGCCGCTGGTGGGCTCGATGGTCACGCTGGTATTCTCGGGCATCGGCGTGCCGTCGGCAGCCGTCACCGTGAACACCCACTTGTCGCCTTCCTGGAAGCTGCGGCCGTCGATGGCCTTGATGCCTTCCAGGGTGGTCTCCCCCGTGGCGTCGTAGGTATTTCTGAAGGATACCTTCTCGCCGTCGCTGTACGTCTTCTCAACGGTCAGCTTGCCTTCCGTGTTGTCCGTCACCTTGACCGTCACCGTGTGGGTCTTGGCGTCAGGCATCGTGCCCGCCATGGTCGCGTTCTCGGTCACGGTGTACACGAAGGTCTTGCTGAGGGCCCCCTTCAGGTCGCTCAGCTCGTACTCGAACTCAGCGAAGCTGAAGTCCGCGGTGGTCTTCCCTTCGGTCAGCGCCACAGTCACTTCGCTGGGATCAGGCAGCTTCACGCCGTCGGCCGCCGTGATCGTCACGGTCAGCTTGTCGTCCTTGGTGAACTTCCTGTTCTCGATCACCTTTTCGCCTTCGATGGTGATCTTCCCGGTCGCGCTGTAGGTGTTCACGAATGCCGCTTCGCTCGTGGCATCCTTGCCGATCGTGCCCTTGGCGCCGCCCTCCGGGCTGGTCTGCTCATAGCCTGCCGGGATTTCCTTTTCTTCTACTGTATATCCCGTATTGGCCGGCAGTTCATTGATGATCAGCTTTTCATTGGCCGCAAGCTTGATGCCGGTGATCCTGTTGCCGGAAACCGTGACCTGGGTCTTGGTCTCCGTCCGTTCAGCCACCTTCACCGCCGGGTATGTGCTTTCCAGCACCACGCCGCCTGTCGGCGTCAGCGTTACGTCGAAGGTGAACACCTTCGTGGTATCCTGCGTGCCAACGACGCTCTTGCTGATCTCCAGATTGCCAATATCCTTGTTGTTGACGAATGCAGCCGTCGGGATGTTGGCGGTGTTGTTCTTGGTTACTTCAATGGGTTCGCTCGGCTTCTGCGCCAGGCTGATGCCCCTGGCTGCCAGGCCGGTCTCGTCCTCCGCAACGCTGTAGCTGCCGGTGGGCAGATCTGCGATGATCAGGGTGCCGTCAGACTCCAGCTCAGCCTCAAGGCCGTTGATCGTCGCGCTCACAGGCTGGCCGTCGGTGATGGTGATGGTAACAGCTCTGCTGATTCCCGCCGCGATACCGCTTCCGGTCACAGTGAACTTGTACGTACCGTCCACCAGCGCGCTTTCTGTCGGATTCCCGTTGACCGTTACCGTCTTCCTGATCTTCAGGGAACCCTTGTTACGCGTATTCGTGATCGTGAAGCCGGACGTCTTGTCGTCCGCCGTGCTCGTCGCGTAGTTCCCCGCCGGTACGCCCGTCACGCTCTTCTCAACCACTGTGTAGTTGATCACCGCGCCGCTGGCATCCTTCTCCGGCAATTGCTTGCCGTCAGATCGTGCGTCGCCACTTCCGTCTCGCCGTTCATCAGCGCGACTGTGACTACCGCTCCCGTCGGCCAGCTGTTGGTCTTGTCCGCGTTCGTCCACGCCTTCGTCACCGGTACCCTCGTATCGGCTTCCGTATTCGTGATCGTGAAGCCTTCCGTCTTGTTGCCTGCCGTGCTCGTCGCATAGTTCCCCGCCGGTACGCCCGTTACGCTCTTCTCAACCACTGTGTAGTTGATCACCGCGCCGCTGGCGTCCTTCTCCGGCAGATCCGCGAACGTGTAGCTCGGATTGCTTGCCGTCAGGTCGTGCGTCGCCACTTCCGTCTCGCCGTTCATCAGGGTCGTGCGTCGCCACTTCCGTCTCGCCGTTCATCAGCGCGACCGTGACTACCGCGCCCGTCGGCCAGCTGTTGGTCTTATCCGCGTTTATCCACTTCTTGTCAACTTCCACTTCCACCGTATTCAGATTGTTGGTGAATTCGACCTGCGTATAGGGAATGGAAGATACGCCGGTATATACAGGCCCGTTTTCCGTCGTTTCTCCATTGATCAGTACGGTATAACCGAAAGGATTCAACTCTTCAACCTTGAACTTTGTGCCTTCGGGCATATCCCAGGCCATCAGCTGTTCTTTGTTCGTCAATTCAAATGTGGCAACACCGTTTATAAACTCCATGTCGCCGTATGACTGATTAACGGAGGCATCCACATTGCCTTCGTCATCCAGTATAGATACATTGAACGTAAATCTCTGCTTGAGGTCATTTTCGCTGTCGCTTACTATGGTCTTGCCGACGACAAGGCCTTCCAGCGGCCAGTTTTTGATCTGGAACGAATCCGTATAGAAGTAGATATAATGCGGATAGTCGACCTCATCAGCATCATCGACCAACGTAAACTGATAAGGGAAGGATATCCTTCCATATCCGTCCGGCGTCTCAACCTCTTCGAGGTAATACTTATGGCCGAAAATGATATTGATTCCTTCGCCGTCAATGTGGATGATGCCATTCGCGTCCGTCTCCAGGAGCTTTTCTGTTACGCCGCTATGATTCAGCGACAAGTCTTCGCCTTGCGCGCCGTACAATTTGAACTTTACGCCGGCGAGTTTCTTAGTCGCGTCATATCCGTCAACCTTCAGCACGTTCAGATCCGCGGTAGCGCCTTCCCCTTCCCCTTCGATTCGGATATCGACAGTCCTGGTAATAATCGATTTCTCTCCACGAACATCAACTGTGTTTTCATACGTGATGCCCCCGTTGCCCACAACCATGGCCTCATACTCGATCACAACCTTCGTTGAATCGGGAATGGTGTAAGTAACAACGGTGTCGCCGTTCGAAGAACCCGAGACTGAATATCTGACCCCGGCATCTGCCGGATCGGTCGTGATGGAAACCGAAGGATAGTTCAGCGAGAGAGTCGAAGACAGCGTATCCGTCATGATGACAGGTTCGCCGTCATTCTTTTCCATTTTTTCGGGGTTATAGGTAATCCTGTATTTGACGTGGCGGTCTGAGCCGGTTGCCTCCTTCAATAGATCCTTTTTCAGTATGTCATATTTCGTCGTGAAGGTATAGGAACTTTCCAGTTCGCCGTACACAGCAGTATTCGTCAGTTCATATGTATTGTCGTCTTGCTGCGCCGCCAGTTCCACAAGGTCCACGCCATCCTTCAGCTTCATGACATAGGTTATTTTATAATAGGAATAGAATTCTCCATTCTCCTGTTTCGGCAGCGTATTCGCGGTGAGAATGATGCCTTCGGGCGTATCGCTGAAATTAACGGGATAACCTCCCGCGCTCTGGTCATACTGATTGCCGCCGAATACCTTAAGCTGCCAATAACTATACCCGGTATACAGCGCTAAAATGTCCGTGTCAAATATATCCTGAATGACCAGCGGCTCTTCCGTAACACCGGATACGACTATTGTATACGTGTACAGGCCGCCGGACTCAATCCCCGTCTTTTTGATGTCCGGTTTTGCAAAAGTAACATAGGCCGATACGTAATCGCCTTCATTGATCCTGATCTGATTTGTATGCGAGCTTTCGTAGCCGCCGGGATGCTCATAACCATACTGCAGCCATTCATCGTTGACGTATGTGGTCAGCTGTACGGTAATGTCGTGTCCGCCGGAAACCGCTTGCAGACCCGGCTGCGTTTTCGCCTCGTCTTTGTAGAAGGTAATATCCACATAGAGCGGATCGCTCGTATCAACGGAATACGCTTCGCCCTGTGCCAGGCCCGAGACGCTCAATGAACCGTCTTCATACAAATCGATGTTGTTCTTCGATCCGTCCCACCAAACCGGCAGCATATCCCTGACAACCGCCTGCGCAAGGCCCGTTTCCGGCACATGAATCACAGATTTCCATGTTATCTTCTGGGTATTGGACGATACGACAGACTTGCTGATTGTCGTCATTTCAGTGGGGCTGACATCAATGATACCGCTGCCATACTGATCCCCCGACGAAATCTTATTTATGAGAATCACGGAAGTGCCCTGGCCATCTACCAGCGCTTGATTTACAACTGTCTGGTACTTGAATACATACCTGTACGGTGCCGTATCATCGGACGGAACCGTATAGGACCAGGAGCTCTCGCTCTGCGGCGCAAAAGACCTTGTATCCACCAATGCGCCCTCATGGTCATAAACCTCAACCGTTACATTGCCATAGTTCTTCATGTACTGCTGGGAAGCAGCGTCTATGGTGTCGGTGATTATATCCCCTGCGGCAGAAACCAGTGCCAGCGAATTGTATTCAGAAGTCCAGGAATAGATCTTTTCGCCGTTTTCGGCTGTTGTGCCGGTATCTGCGCCGTTTCCCTTAACGGGCTTTTTCAGCGTCAACCCTTGAGAAAACTCAGCGTGATGCGGTTCGCCGTCTTCTTTCTTGACGGTCACCGTATTTTTGGTTTGGTCAACTGTGACCGTGCCTGTGCTTACCTGCCGGGGATCCAGCGATGCCGAATAGGTAATGGTGATCTGCTCGCCGTCCTGCATTTCGGCAAACGTGTAATCAAAGCCGCTCTGGGCTGGATTGGTTGTATAACCGGAAGAGCTTCCGGTGACCTGAACATCATTATTGAATATCAGCGCGTTGCCGGAAATAACGTCCTTCACGTTAACGTTTTGCGGATTGCCCTGCGCCGTTACCTTAATGGTATAATAGAACTTTCCGTCCGCTTCGTTGAACGAGCCGATCTTTTCAACAAATACGTCCGAATGGTCGTCCGTGTCAATGATGATGTCTTTATCAATGCTGGCGCTCCATACTTCTTTATGCACGTCCTCCGTGAATAACACTTCCAGCTTTATGCGGAGCCCGACATTTGTTGCAGCTGCCAGCCGTGAATAATTCGGATCGCTTTCATCAAATTTGACGGTAACCCTTCCGTCTGGGTAACCATGAACGGTTGCGGGGATTTCATAGGTCCTTCCGTTGCTGACAATCGCAATTTTGATTTCGCCTTCGTGTTCTTCAGGCAAAGTGATACCCTCAGGCATCTGATACGTTAAAAAGCTTTCATTTTCAAACTGGAAATCTCCGGTTTCTTTGAATCTCATGGTGATTTCATACTTCTGCCCTGCCTGCACAACGTAATGGCCGTCCTGTATCTGGGCTCCGCTCACGGTTACTCCCGTCAGAAAATCCTGCAGATTGCTGGATTCCTGGACAGCATCCGTAACACCGATAGAAACCACTTCGCCGTCCGTCAGTACGATTGTCAGGCGTTCATCAGAAGTGAAAGGCATTTTGCTGGTCAGCAAATAATCCTTATTCCCCACGTCGACGTCTTCATGGCCGTTATAGGCAATAAGGCCGGAAACTTCCTGTACGGTCAGGAGACGGTCCTGCGAGAAGCTGACACTGGCGACCTCGGCCATCGTGAACGCTGTGCCGTCTTCACGGGCGAGGCCCAGTATCCCGACCAATTCAGAAAGCAGGATCTGGCTGTTGCCTTCGATCGAATAATCAATGCCATGAAAATGGAAGTCCACCGTATACGCCACACCATAGATACTGAAACCGTCCGCATGGAAGCTGACGGAAACGATGCGGCCATTTCTGACCTCGTAATCGGCGTTTATGGGCGCGCTGACGGTGCCGTTTTCATAAACGTGGAAGATGAGCAGGTTCTGCACATCCATGTCCTCGGGCAACTCGATGTCGGTCTTAACCGTCACCTTCGCGCCGGTTTGCACCTTGCTGCCGTCAGGAGCTGCCAGGCTCCAGTCATAGAAGGCGACCCGAGCCTCATCGCCAAGGATGGTCTTGGCGGCGGCAGTCACGTGGGCATCCTCCCCGGCAGGCGCGGACACCAGCACGGTGCCGGCGGGCACGGCAGTATCCGCCATGAAGGAGCCGGCGGCGTTCTCGATCACCGTGCCGGGCTCGACGGCGGGCGGGCAGGTGAGGGCGATACGGATCTCGTTTTTGGAATTGCGCAGGATCAGGGTGACAGCGTCAAAGGCAGCCAGGGCAGTCACGACGTAGTCGCGGACGTTATTGTCCTGGATCTTGCCGCCGCTGATCTCCTCCAGGGAGACGAGCGCGGGATCGCTGGCCGAAACGTACGGATAATTGCGGGTCAGGGTTATCCCGTTGGAATCCAGGATCTGGCCCAGTGTCACGGCGCTGCCGGCGCCGATGAAGGTATAGCAGAAGTCGCCCTGAGGCACGTCCTCGGGCACGATGGTATAATCCACCACATAGCGCAGCAGATACAATCCCCACGAGCTTGTGCGGAAAGTGAGGGCGGTCACGGTGTCGCCTTCGCGGGTGACGCTGACCGGCAAGGAGGCCAGCTCGTCGCCGTTAATGGCGTACAGGGCATAGCTGACGGAGTCAATCACGGCGTCCTCATCCAGGCCTCCGCGCAGGTCGATACGGGTGCGGACTGTGACGGAATAGACACCGTCGCCGGCGCTCTCCGCGCCGATCAGGCTGACGCTGAACATGCTATAGCCCGCCTTGGAGCCGTTCATCGGGGACAGCATCACGGGCGCAGCCTTGGTCATCTTCGCGCGCAGGGGCTGCGGATGGATTTCCGCCTGGCCGTTATCGCCGAACCACTCGCGGATCCAGCTGTCGGCGTCCGGCTCGCCATAGTTCTGATAGGCGGCCTGGGCATCGGCGGGCAGGATCCCGCCATCCGCCTCAATGACCAAGTCGTCGCCCTCCACTCGGGCGATCAGGGCTGCGGCTTCAGGCTCCCCGGCCGGCGCTTTGGCGTTCCCGTCCTCAACGGCTCCAGGTTCGCCGTCTTCGCCCGTCTCTCCATCGAGCCCGGTTTCAACATCGGTTTTTCCTTCTCTATGAGTGTCTTCGTCGGACGGTTCACTTTTCGTCTCCTCGGCGGGCTGCTCGTCCTCAGCATACGGCTCCGGCACAACCGTTACGGCGGCGGACGCTTCGTCAGACGCGGGCTCCGTCTTCTCGGCGGGCTGCTGCTCGTCCTCGGCAGACGGCTCCGGCACAACCGTTACAGCGGCGGACGCTTCGTCAGACACGGGCTCCGTCTTCTCGGCGGGCTGCTCGTCCTCAGCAGACGGCTCCGGCACAACCGTTACGGCGGCGGGCTCTTCGTCAGACACGGGGTGCCCGTCAGAGGCAGCGCTGACAGGGTTGGTCACATGCGCAGGTTCAGCTTCCTGCGGATCGGCAGGAGTTTCTTTTTTATTCTCAGCTTCGGGTTCAGTTTCAGTCCCGGCAGCGGATTCATTCGTTTCAACCTTGGCTGCGGAGGCCGTTTCCTCCGCAGGCTGCTCCTCCTGCTTCTCTTGAGCATCTTCCAGCGCCAGCAGAGTTTCCTCGTTCAACACACGCACGGTAAAGGAGCCGCTCGCGTTCTGCTTCATCGCTCCGAATGTCAGAAGATAAGTGCCCTTCTTGGCAGACCAATGCACAAGCAGGGAACCGTCTTTGCTGGTGTAACGGTTCCGTTCTTCAGTCTTTTCATTCAGCACTTCCACCCACAGTTCCATGCCTCTGGCGGACAGGATCAGATCCTCCGCCTTCGCCACGGTCAGGCGCATGACGCTGGTGCCGTCTTCCTTGATCTTACCATTGACGGAACCGCCCACGTTCAGGGTGGCGTCCACCGGTATGGTCGGCGTTGGTTTTTGGGGCGTCGCCACGTTGAACTTGACCTCCTGGTCAGTCTCGGCGCCGGCATCCTCCTGCGCAGGCTCGGCAGGCGTTGGGTCCGTAGCGGGCTCCACCGATTCCGGATCAATCGCAGAAACGGGATCCGTGGCCAGAGTACCCTCCGCCGCAGGATCGGCAGGCGCTTCGGGCGTGGTCACGGAGCCCTCCGTGACCACAGTCTCCGGCTCCGCCGCGCTTTCCGAAATAACATCCGCCGGCAGAATGCCGGCCAGCATCATCGCAACACATAGAACAGAGAGATGCCGCTGCAATCTCTTTTTCATGATTAGTTCCCCTTTCTCCTAACGGTTCGGGCACCGGCACTTTTACACTTTTCTCTCAGGATCGGATTGGGAACGAAACTTTACGATTCGTCAACCGGCCAGTGAATGGTCACTGACTATACCGATTGTGCAGACAGTATCGGCTGCTTTCGTTGTGCTTCTCACGGATGCTCAGTAAAATGACAAATTCTGTGTTTCACGTCGCTCAGCCGCCTGTTCATCATTTTTCACATCAGGTGGCGGTCGATAAAGGAAAAAAATGTATATTTCACCAAGGTAATTTTAACCTATCCAGCCAGTCTTTGTCAATCAGATTTGTTGATTTTTCTGTTGTGCTGCGGTCAGGTACAAAGATTTGATTGCATGAATCCGGCATAGATGGTAGAATCGTTTTCGGATCCGGGGCAGCAAGGCGGAGTTTTACAGCTGCAGGACCTGCAAAAAGAAGGAGTCGCTGCACCAGAAGTCCCGGAACGCCGGATTTGAACCGAATGAGGAAGAGCAGAAGCATCTGCAGGATGAACAGGGGAGGTAAGTTGATTGAAACCTGAACTGGAAAAGCTCTGTCAGGATTTCATCTCCAACCGGGACGCGGTGAAGAAAGCATTCAGGTGGGAAAACGACGCGCTTCATACCGTGTGCGCCAATACCTTCTGCGCCCGCGGAGAAACGGCGGATGCAGAGCGCCTGAAGGAATGCCGGAGAATCATCAGGGACAGCACGGGATTTCTGTCAAAGTTCCGGAGCAAAAAAGTCCGCTCCATTCTGGCCGCCATGCTGTTCCTGGAGGATAAACCGGAGGACAGAATGACGCAGGCCAATGAGTATTTCCATCTGCTGAAGCGGCAGTTCAAGGGGACGGAATACCTGGTGCTGACTGCCTTCCTGCTTGCTGATCTCGCGGACCAGGCCCTCACGGAAGAAGCAATACTCCGCGGGAAAGAAATCTACGCCCGGATGAATCGGCAGCACCGCATCCTGACAGACAAAACAGACAGCGTTTTCGCCATGCTGATGGCGTTTTCCGGAAAAACAGCGGATGAACTGACCGGCGAAACGGAAGCATGCTACCAGGCGCTGAAAAAGAGATTCTCCGCCGGCGGCGCGCAGACCGCCGCCCAGGTTCTTTCCATGGCAGGCGGCACGCCGGAAGAAAAGACGCTGCGGGTCACCGATCTGTATGATGCCCTGCATGAAGCGGGAATCAAATACGGACACTCCAGCGAGCTGGCGCCTCTCGCAGCCCTCTCCCTTGCGGTCACGCCCCTTTCGGTTCTGACGGAAGAAATAAAGGAAGTGGATGAATTTCTGGAAGCCCAAAAGGGATTTCGCGGTTCCAAGGAATCTGAGCGGGCTCAGCGTGCCATGTGCGCCGTCATGATCGTATCCGATCAGTATGCGGGGACCGAACAGGTAAACATCACCGTCATGACCAATACGATTGACATGCTGATCGCAAAGAAGCAGGCTTCCCGCATATCCTTATTCATGAATCTCCTGCAGTTTGCCGTCAAACTGCTCCCGGAGGAGAAAGAACAGCCCGAGGAAGAGCGGAAAGAGGATGACGCCCCGGCGAAGTAACCGTATGACACGGTCAGAGGCGGGGAGCCCCGGCGCGGATGAAGACACCGGGAGTATGAAAGGATCGGTGCGAGTGGAATGGCAGAGTTTATCAAGCAACTGCCGAATATCATCTCCGGTATTGATGGCGGCAACCTATAACGATGATGGTACGGTCAATGTGATGAATCTGCATGAGGTGGCAAGAACCAATTCCGCCCCGATCTGAGCCGCCGCACGGGCCGGGCCATCGGCACGGAAACCCGGTCCATGTGCATTTATGAAACATACTGAAAGGCGTAATATTTTGGAAATTAAGCTGATTGACTGTCATAACTTCACCCGGGATTCACTGAAAGGCTTTCGGCGGTATCAGGAAGTAAAAAATGTGTACCGCCTGCAGAATGGGAACCTGACACTGGTGTACAATCCCTTTACTGAGGATTGGGATGCTGCGCGTCTTATCGAAAAAGCTGAAGAGATGCTCAGCGGGCAGTACGTGACTTATTGCGCTTATGAAGGAAATCACGTGGTTGGCGAAATCATGCTGATTCCTAAGCTGAACAAAGGCCGGCTCATCATTGACAGCTTCCATGTTTCCAGGGATTACCGCCGTCGTGGAATCGGCAGAGCCTTGTTTGAAGCCGCCAGACAGGAAGCCCTGGAAACAGTAAACTTCTACTCCGCCATGGGGTTCCGCCTCAGTTCTGACCCCATTCCTTCACTCGCGGAGGCAGAGCCTTATGATCTTCAGATGGAATGTATGATTATCCAGGAAATGCAATGAGCTGCCGTGATACCAGTTTGCCGGGGGTATACCTATAAATCTTCTTTCCCATGGAGGGCCGAATGAAACTGGAACGAATGGACGAATTCTTCGCAGCCCGGGTGAACGGATATGATGAGCATATGCGAACGACGATCGAAGGCGCGTCCGATTTCTATGCTTATACGGCGTCTCTGCTGCCAATGGGAAGCGGAAAACGGGTCCTGGATCTTGGCTGCGGGACCGGATTGGAACTGGAAGAATATTTCCGGCTCAATCCGGATGCAGACGTCACCGGCATTGATCTGTCGGAAGCCATGCTGAAAGCATTGAAGGAGAAGCTTCCGGATCGGAAAATAAGCCTGATTCAGGGTTCATATTTTGACGTTCCCCTCGGAGAGAAAGAATATGATGCCGCCGTCTCCGTAGAATCGCTGCACCATTTTCCGGCGGAGCAAAAGGAAGCATTATACAGAAAACTGTATGCTGCGTTGAAGGACGATGGCTGCTTTGTGCTGACAGATTATTTTGCCGAATCGGAAGAACTGGAAAAAGCGTATTTTCAGAACCTGAAACGCCTGAAAGAAGAGCAGGGGCTGTCCGAGGGCGAGTTTTACCATTATGACACGCCGCTGACCGTTGAGCATGAAGCGCAGGCTCTGAAGCAGGCGGGTTTTTCAACTGTACAGATCCTGAAAGAATGGGGAACCACTTTTACCTTGCTGGCAAGGCGTTAACGGAATCCTTAAGTCAGGGGGAAATGAAGATGAAAATGCCTGTGGAATCGTTGCTCCTGAAAAATGGAAAGACCTGTGTTTTGCGCTCTGTTGAGCCTGAGGATGCGGCGCGTATGATTTCTTATATGAAGATCATGCTGGGTGAAACGCCCTATCTTTTGCGCACGCCGGAAGAATTCGATTATTCTGTCGAAGGAGAAGCCGAGGTGCTCGCCCGGCGGCGGGATGATCCCAGAGCCTTGATGATTCTGGCCGAAGCAGACGGCGAGATCATCGCCACCAGCGATGTGATGCCTATGGGTACGAAAAGCCGTACGCTGCACAGGGCCACGCTGGGCATGTCTGTTCGGCAGGATTACTGGCGGCTTGGCATCGGCTCCGCCATGATGGAGCGGCTGATTGCCCATGCACGGCAGAGCGGATTTGAACAGATCGAACTGGAGGTAGTCAGTACCAACCGTCGGGCGATCGGCTTATATGTCAAGTATGGTTTTCAGGTCTACGGCACCCGCCCGCACGGAATAAAATACCCGGATGGCAGCTATGCGGATGATTATTTGATGCGGAAAGTGCTGTGATGCTGATAAAAAAGCCCAGGGAAATAGGAAAAAACAATCATAGGGCATTCATGATGATAGCCGACGACTCGGATTGGATCTTTGCGGAATTTCAATTCACGCCCTCGCACGGAGAGCGACTTGTATCATAGCGAATTTGTTGTCAAGGGGTTTCCAGATTGTCAAACCCCCGTTTGCCAATTTCCCTTGAAATTGTTGCCGTGTCGGTTTATGATAACAGGTAATAGGAAAGCAGAGGTACACGGCATGACCGGATTATTCTCGGAAAACCTGCGGAAGCTGAGAGAGGAAAAGGGGATTTCACAGAAGCAGCTTGGAAAGCAGATGTTTGTCAATAATTCCACTGTCGCGCGCTGGGAAAACGGGTCACGCCTGCCGGACGCCGCGATGATGCTCCGCCTTGCAAAATGTCTCGATGTGGACGTCAATACGCTGCTCCGTCTTGCGGCGCAGAGCGATGAATCGCCCAATGTCATCATGGTGGACGACAGCAAGGTTACCCTTTCCGGCGGTCTGGCCGTGCTGGAGGAGGTCATGCCGAACGCCACGATCACGGGCTTTATCTGGCCGCAGGAGGCCATTGATTACGCGAAGGCGAACCGGGTCGCCCTGGCGATCCTGGATATTGAGCTGGGCACGGCCAGCGGGCTTGACCTGAGCCGCACATTGCAGGAGATCAATCCCCACACGAATATCGTGTTCCTGACCGCCTACCCTGAATACTCCCTCGACGCATGGGAAACCGGGGCCAGCGGATTCATGGTCAAGCCCCTGACCCCGGAGCGCGTGCGGGAGCAGCTGAAAAGGCTGCGTTATCCCTTTCAGGCGGGAGGGGCGGAGGCATGATGAACGGCTGGATCGACCTCACCAACTACGGCATCGCCGTTGCAGGCATGATGGTCGTGCTGCTGGGCCTGCTCATGAGCGTTTTCAGTCGGCATCAGGAGGAATGGAACAGAAGGTTCTTTATCATTCAGTTTTCTCTTCTGATCGCCTATGTCGGCTGCGACCTGCTCGGTCAGATCACGCTTCTCCTGCTCGGCCCACCTGCCGCGCCGCTCAGCCGGATCGCCATTTTCGGCGAATCCTTTTTCTCTTCCCTGCTCATGCCGATGCTGACGGTCCATCTGCTCCGCTGTACCGGCGAGGACTGGCGCAGGAACACGCTCCTGACAATTGTTGGCACGCTGTGGCTGGCCTATTTCGCGCTGCTGATCGTGACGCAGTTCACGACCGTCATCTACACGGTCACGCCGGATAATGTCTATCAGCGCGGGGCATGGTATCCCGTGCTGCTCATGGCGCCGGTTTTGCTGATGCTGCTGAACCTGCTGGCGCTTTGGCACAGACGGGCAAAGCTCACCCGGCAGCAAACGCTGGCGTTTGGGCTGTATCTGCTGATCCCCATGGGCTGCATGATCGTACAAATGCTTACCTACGGCCTGCTGATGATCGTCATCGGAAGCTGCGCTGCCGCATTCTGTATGTTTATCTTCATGCTTCGCGACCAGCAGGACCGTTATGCCGCACAACAGGAGGAAAACGCCCGTCAGAAGGCCAGCATCCTGGTGCTGCAAATGCGCCCGCACTTCATCTACAACACCATGACAAGCATCTATTATCTCTGTCAGCAGGACCCGGAGAAGGCCCAGCAGGTCACGATGGATTTCACGGACTATCTGCGCAAAAATTTCAAGGCCGTTGCCAGCGAGAAGCCCATCCCCTTTTCCGATGAACTGGAGCATACCCGCGCCTATCTCGCCGTGGAGCAGGCGCAGCATGAGGAGATGCTTCTCGTGGAATACGATACGCAGTTTACACGGTTCCGCCTGCCGCCGCTGACCCTGCAGCCCATTGCGGAGAACGCCGTCAAGCATGGCATGAACCCCTATACCGGGCTGCTTCACGTGATGATCCGTACATTCCGCACGGAGTCCGCCAGCGTGATCGTCGTTACGGACAACGGCCCCGGATTTGATGCGGCGGAGATCAACGAAACGCATACGACCCTGACGAACATCCGGCAGCGGCTGGAAATGATGTGCGGAGGGAAACTCACGATAACGCCCCGGGACGGCGGCGGAACCGCGGTGACGGTGACGATTCCGGACAGCGCCGCAGAATAAACGCCCTCGACAGGATGGATGGCCTGAAAAACATCACAGCAGGAAGGAGTTCAGAAGGCAGATGGATTTATTGCGAAAACTGAGAAAGCTGTTTTTATACGCCGGAGCGGAGAAAGAAGAGTATCACGCCCTGTCCGCCGATATCCGCAAAGAGAACCAGGTATTGCTCAGCGTATTTTCCCTTCTGGGGGGAATCATATTTTTCCTCCTGTTTATTGCGAGTATGCTCTCCCACGGGTTTGCCAACATGAACAGCTCAACTTACCTGGCATGCGGGTTCGTTATGCTGGTGGTCATGCTGTGCGTGCACTTTATCACGCCGAAGCATCCCGCGCTTGTGACGGTTCTCGTCTATGTATTCGAGATCGTGCTGTTTGTGTTCAGTATCCGTATTTCCATGCTTCATGCGGATAAGCCCGCCGTGTCGGCGGTCGCCTTCCTGCTGGTAAGCCCCTTGCTGTTTTATGACCGTCCCGTCAGATTGTCCGCTCTGATCGCGGCGGATGTTGCGGCGTTTTGTGTGATCGCGCTCTGCGTCAAACAGCCGGCGGCTGCTGAGACCGATGTCTGGAATATGGTGACTTTCGGCGTCGTTGCCGCAGCCACAACGGTGTTCATTATGAGTATAAAGATTCGTACGCTGGCGCAGTCAAGACAGATCGAATACATGAGTCAGACAGATTTGCTGACAGGCTTGAAAAATCGGAATTATTATGAGAAACAGCTTCAGAATTATCCGAAGATGTGCAGATTAAATCTGATCTGCGTTTACAGTGATGTGAACGGCCTGCATGAAGTCAATAACAAGCAGGGCCATTCAGCCGGCGACAGGATGCTGTGTGAGATTGCCGTAGCGATGCAGGCGCATTTCGGTTCGGAGCATACTTACCGTATCGGCGGGGATGAGTTTGTCGCTCTTCGGATGGACGCTCAGCCGGAAACGGCGTCAGCGGAACTTGAACAGATGAGCCAGGAGTTTGCCGGTAAAGGGTATCACGTATCCTTCGGCATGGCTGCCCGTGAGAAAGGTCAGGGTTCTTTTGACATGCAGGAGCTGATAAAAGAGGCGGAAAGCGCCATGTTCTCCGCCAAGAATGAATTTTACAGTCGGCCGGAGCACAACCGAAGAAACAGATGATCGCCATGCAGTTTACAAAATACTGCGCCGGGAAGTGCATACCATTTCCAGTCTGCCGTGCGATCGAACAATCGTCTGGCAATCAATCAAAAAAGGCGGAAGAGCCGGTGATCCTGTCACGTAGTTCTTCCGCCTTGATTGATTTTAGACGGTCTAATACTATTCTTCTTCTAAAATCTTATCCGGTCATCCTGGTTCCGAAGGAATTCACCATGGTTTTCCCCTACAGCGTGCTTCCCACCACGTTCTATGCGGACCGCAGCGGAACGTTCCTGGAAACCAAGTTTTCCGGGGCGTATCCGGAAATGTACGAGGACGTGCTGCTGGCGCTTCGGGATCAGCAATAAACGACGCGGTATTCGGAGGGAACCCTCATGCATTACGCAATCGTTCTGTATCTGGATGATGAAAAGACCGCGATGGTAAAAGAAACGGTGAAGGCGCTGGCGCCGGTATGCGGGAGCGATTACTGCCTGGGCATCGAGCCGCATATCACCGTTTCCGCAATCGTCGCCGATGCGGAAGAGCCGGTCCGGAAAGAAGCGGAAAGGCTGAGCAAGGCATTAAAAAAGGGAAAAATCCAGATCGGGTCCATCGGCGTTTTCAATCCCCTCGTTCTGTTCCTGGCGCCCGTGGTGGATTCTTACCTGACCGAAGCCTGCCGGACCGCCAACAGCTATATGCTGAAGGTTTCTGAGATCGGGAACCAGGGCCGATACATGCCCGATCATTGGGTGCCGCATATGGCGGTGGCAATGAAAATGGAAAGGGACGGCCTGTACCGGGGCTTTCAGAGACTGTCTGAAATCTTCACCCCGTTCTGCGCCGAAATCGACAAGATGGCGCTGATCAAGTGGGAGGAGAACCGTCCGTACCAGGAGCTTGCCGTATATGCGCTGAGCTGATGCTCAGCATGAAAATCAAATACTGCCCATGACGCAGCGTCCGGTTGCCTGTTATTGACCTTTTTCAAAAAAGCATGACACGGCAACCGGATTTGTGCTAATATCTGTCCGGGGGTTAGATAAAGCTAATCCCGAGGCTTTCGAGGAACCCGCCATGAGCGTCCTCATCGCGCCGAATCAAGAATCCTGACGGTGGCGGGGATCCGGAATGCAGGTGCAGGGAAGCGGAATACTCAGCGAGGCGAAACCAATGAATATTCAGATTGCGGAGGGCATCCTTCTCCCCTTCCTGGGCACCAGCCTGGGGGCGGCCATGGTGTTCTTCCTGAAAAAGCAGATCTCTTTTTCCGTGCAGAGAGCGCTGATCGGCTTCGCGGCGGGCGTGATGGTGGCGGCTTCCTTCTGGAGCCTGCTGCAGCCCGCCCTGGAGAGCAGCGCCCCGCTGGGATCGCTGGCCTTCCTGCCCGCCGCCATCGGCTTCCTGATCGGCATGGGCTTCCTGCTGGCGCTGGATATGCTCACTCCCCACATGCACATGGACAGGCAGCACGAGGGGCCGCAAAGCAGGCTTCGGCATACCACCAAGCTGATCCTGGCGGTTACCCTGCACAATATTCCCGAGGGGATGGCGGTGGGCGTGGTGTATGCCGGCTTTCTCGCCAAAGACACCGGCATCAGCGCCGCGGCGGCCCTGACGCTGGCCCTGGGCATCGCGATCCAGAACTTCCCGGAGGGAGCGATCGTTTCCATGCCGCTGCTGGCGGAGGGCATGCCCAAGGGCAGAACCTTCCGGATGGGCGTACTGTCCGGCGCGGTGGAACCCGCTGCCGCCGTCGTCACGATGCTGGCTGCCGGGCTGGTCACGCCGGTCATGCCCTATTTTCTGGCTTTCGCTGCCGGAGCGATGATGTATGTGGTGGTGGAGGAGCTGATCCCGGAAATGTCGGAGGGCAAGCATTCCAACGTGGGCACCGTCGCCTTTGCGCTGGGCTTTGTGGTAATGATGATCCTGGATGTGACGCTGGGATAAGCAGAAGCCTCGCGGCTATCTGTCCAGGATCCGGCCACCGTCCATCTGATATACGGTATCCGCATACTGCAGGGCGTCGTTTTCGTGGGTGACCACGAAAACGGCCTTTTTCTGTTCGTGGGCGTACGCCTGAAACGCGGATAACACCAGGCGGGTGTTTTCGTCGTCCAGGTCTCCGGTGGGCTCGTCGGCAAAGAGGAGATCGGGCGATTGGGCCAGGGCGCGGACGATGGCCATGCGGCGGAGCTCGCCGCCGGAAAGCTCGGCGGGGCGGGCGTCCCCAAGCGGCGCGATGCCCAGCCGTTCCATCCATTGCCGCGCGCCTTCCACAGGGAGGGGCCGTCCGTAAAGCTTCGCCGGAAGCAGGATGTTTTCCAGCACGGTCAGGGTGTCGATGGCGCTGCGGCCCTGGGGCACCACGCCGATCCTTTCACTGCGCAGGCGGGAAAGCGCCCTGTCGTCCAGGCTGTACAGATCGGTTTCATCGATCCGCACTTTTCCCTCGGTGGGCTTGAGCAGGCCGGAGAGCATGTGCAGCAGGGTGGTTTTGCCGCTGCCGCTGCGGCCCGTGAGCACGGCGATTTCGCCGGCGGCGATTTCAAGGCTTACGGGCTGTACGGCGTAGAAATAATTGGCGCCGCCCGTCTTTCTGAAATATCGTTTAGCAATGCTTTCAGCTTTCACAGCCATATCAGTTTCCCTCCCGCAAAGCCGTGCCGGGATCGACGCGGCTCAGGCGATACGCCGCAACGACGCTGGAAAGCGCCGCCACGGCTACGGACAGCATAACGGTTCCCGCAGCCAGCAGCAGCACTCTGCCCGCGTCCGGCATCAGATAGGGCAGCTTCAGGGCGCTTTCAATGAGCTGGGAAAAGGGAAAGAGCAGCGCCGCCGCCAGCCCCACGCCGATTCCCCCGCCCAGCAGCCCGCACAGCGCGGATTCCAGCAGCACCGTGCGCGAAAGCATCCCCCGGGACGCGCCCACCAGCCGCAGCACGGCAAATTCCCGCGCCCGCTCCCGGATGATCAGCACGAAGGCCAGCAGCAGGATGACGAACGCCAGCGCCCACACCGCCGCGATCAGCACCGTTACCGTGCGGCTGACGCCCGCCAGGCTGTCGGATACGCCGGTGATCATGCTGCGGGTGCGCACGGCGGTGACCTTGCGCAGGCGCCCGTTCAGCCGGCTGCTGACGGCGTCGATGTCATACCCGTCCCGCACCTTCACATACACGGCGGAGACCACGGAATCCCCGCTTTCGATCTTATGGCTGACGCCCTTTGCCTCTGCGGCGGAAAGCAGGGCGTTCATGGTGTTCATGTTGCAGTACACCGCCGTGTCCAGCCCGGTGCCGGTGGCCTCCAGGCGGGCCACCACCTTGCAGCGCTGCTCATAGATGCGGATGATTTCGCCGATGCCCGCCTCCACCTTGCAGCCCACGGCCACGTCCATATCGCCCAGCTCCCGCTTCAGGCTCCGGGCGATCCAGGGCTGCACGGTGAAATCCTTCTCCGGGTCGATGCCGATCACCTGGATCTTGATGGAGCAGCAGTCGGCCTTCAGGGAAGCCAGGAAGGTTTGCGGCGCGGCTTTTTCCACGCCTTCCACCTCCAGGGCTTTTTCCGGGACGGAGGCGTCCATGTAAAACGCGCCGGTAGTGCCCTGCAGGAACATATTCTGAAAGCTCACCTTGCTCTGGGCTTCGGAGGGCACCAGGATGATGTCCGCGCCCAGGCGGGCTTCCAGGCTGTCCAGGCCGCTGCGCAGGGACAGCACCACCACCGATCCGCCGAACACCGCCAACGCCAGGAAAGCGGTGAGGAACGCCAGGGTCAGGGTGCGCCCGGGCTTGCGAACAAGGTTTTTCAACGACAATGAAAACTTTTTCATGTTCATGCTTTCTTTCCTGCATTCAGGATCACGCCGGCCAGGGCGCACAGCAGCGCCGCGGAAAACAAAAGGATCATGGCGGGCTGCATCACCATGCGGCAGCGCATGGTGCTCATGCGGCACAGGTCCATCAGCGTGCCCGGGGTCAGGATGCCCAGGGCGCACACGGGCAGGACGCTTAAATAAACGCCCGGGCGGGCGCGCTTCACGCACAGCGCAAGCGCGGCCAGGATGCCCAGAACGCAGCCCAGCCCCAGCAGCATTTGTCCCGCCCAGTGGCATGGGCCGAAGGAGCCGTCCTCGTGGACGCAGGGGGACAGGAAGGTTTGGCTGCCAAGGATAATGACAACTGAAAGAATCAATAGGATGATTGCGGGAATCATCTGCTTTTTCATAAAAATTTACTCCTCAGCTGGCTTTCTTGGAAGGGGTGCAGGGGGAACCGTTCTTTGGCCTCCAAAGAACGGTTCCCCCTGCCGTCACTTCCCGAAACTCTCGTTAATCACTTCCCGCGCCACCTTGCCGTGCTCCAGCACGATGGTGCGCTGGGCGGCGTCGGCCACCTCGGGGTCGTGGGTGACGACGATGAGGGTGGTGCCTTCTTTGTGGAGCTGGGCGAACAGATCCAGCACGATGTTTTCGTTGGCTTCGTCCAGGTTGCCGGTGGGCTCGTCGGCCAGGATCAGCTCGGGGTGATTGATCAGCGCCCGGGCCACGCACACGCGCTGCTGCTCGCCGCCGGAAAGCTGGCTGGGCAGGTGCCGGGCGCGCTCGCGCAGGCCCACGCGGCCCAGGGCCTCCAGCGCTTCCTCTTCATCCGGCATGGAGTGATAGTATTGGGACACCATCACGTTTTCCACCGCGGTCAGATAATTGACCATGTGGAACTGCTGGAAAATCAAGCCGATCTTGTCCCGGCGGATATCGGTCAGCCTCTTGCTGCTCTCTTTGGATATGTCGACGCCATCCAGCAGCACTTCGCCTTTGGTGGGCTTATCCATGCAGCCAATGATGTTCATCATGGTGCTTTTGCCGCTGCCGGAGGGCCCCATGATGGCCACCCATTCGCCCTGATCCACATGGATGCTCACGTTATCCAGCGCCTTCAGCTCGCCGTAAATCTTCGATACGTTTTTCAGTTCCAATAAGCTCATGGTGTCATTCTCCTTTCAGGACGATGGCGGGATCGATGGCCACGGCGCGTTTGATGGGCAGCAGGCAGGAGGCCGCCGCAATGGCCATGGACACGAGGATGGCGGCGGGCAGCAGCAGGGGCTGGAAGGTGATGGACGAGCCGAACACATTGACGCTCACCGCCTGGGCGAACGCAAAGCCCAGAACGGCCCCCATCACGCCGCCCAGCAGCCCCAGGAACAGCCCTTCGCCCAGGAACTCCGCCCGGATGGCGCCGTCCGACGCGCCCAGGGCTTTGCGCAGGCCGATTTCCCGCCTGCGCTCGGAAACCACCGCCATCATGGTGGTGCTGACGCAGATCATGGTGAGCAGCAGCACCACCAACGTAACCAGGAATACCAGCGCCGTCAGCTTTTCCAGCACCGATGCTTCGGAGCGCGCCACGCGCTTGACCAGCCGGGCCCGGACGCTGCCGCTGTTTTCGGTGATGGCTTCGGCATAGGCTTCCAGCTGGTCCACGCCCGCGGAAACGGAAAGCTCCGCCACGTCCAGCTTATCTTCGCCCGTCATGGCTTCCATGTCCCGCAGGGAAAGGAACACATAGCCCTCCTCCTCGCCCCCGGTGGTCAGGATGCCGGTAACGGTGAAATTCTGCGTTTTGGGCTGGGCGGAAACCGCCGCTTCCGTGGCCTTGTTCAGCGCGTCCACCACCGCGGAGGAGGTCACGGTGGCTCCCGTGAGCGCATCCACGTCTTCGTTCAGCGTCAGGGGCAGCGCCTTTCCGATGAACTGGCCCAGGAACGCTTCGTTCTCCGGCACCTGCCCGCCGTATTCCGGGGTCTGGGTGGAAGCGTCCACGGAGAGGGACGCGATTTTCATTTCCTCATCCAGCTCCGCGCTGACGTACACGATCCCGCCGCCGAAGCCCTCCGCCTTGCCGGACAGGGCGGCGCCGGGCACGCGGCTTTCTTCCGGGGTTTTGTCGGAAGCGCTGCCGGATGGCTGGTAAGTCAGCTTCATGGTGGAGCCGGGCTTTACGCCCACGGTGTCCGCGATTTCCTTGCCAACCAGCACCTGCCCGCTTTCGCCGGGGTATTCGCCCTCCACGCTGAAATAGGGGCTGGTTTTGGTGATCTCATCAAAATCCGTGCCCGCGGCGGGGAAGGACTGCTGCCGGGTGGTCATATCCAGCCGCACATACCGGTACGGGGCCGCGCCCACCAGCGCGTCCTCGGGGATGGCTTTCAGGGCTTCCGCCAGGCTTTCGCCGTTCAGGGTTTCGCCGTCCTTGGGCAGCAGCAGCATATTCGCGCCGTAGGAACGGAACTGCGCGCCCATCTGCCGGGGCACGTCCACATAGATGGTCACAAGGCCCGCCAGGATGGTGGCCCCGATGCCGATGGACAAAAGCGCGATCAGCATCCGCGAGCGCCGCCGCAGCAGCGACGCGGTGATCATGCGCAGGAACATTCGCCTTTTCGTCATAAAACCTTTCTCCCTCTACATGGCTTTATATGGCTTTCTCGGAAAGGGGTCCGGGGGAGAACACCTCATCCGGCGCTGCGCGCCGCCTTCCCCTCCAGGGGAAGGCAAGCCCTTGGCCTCCAAAGAGCGGTTTCCCCGGAAATGCTCCGTCCCCTCACCGTCCTCCGTGCAGCACTTCCGCGGGCCGCAGCCGCAGGATCTGCCGGATGGCAGGCAGGCTGCCCGCCACCGTGACCAGAAAAATCAGCCCCGCCACGATGGGCGCGACCCGGGGATCCATGTCGATGGACGATCCGAACACGCTCTGGCCGATGAGCTGAGCAAAGCCGAAGCCCAGGAAATACCCGGCCCCGAAGCCCACCAGGGCGGTGATCAGGATCTCCGTCATCACCACGCCGGTGATGGAATGATCCCGCGCGCCGATGGCCTTGAGCAGGCCGATCTCCTGGCTGCGCTCCATGACGGAGGCGGTGACCAGGTTGGAAATGCCCAGGGCAGAACCGATCAGGCTCAGGGCGGTGATCAGGATCATAAGCAGCTTGGTTTTATCCAGGATCATGCCCTCGCTCTCGGCCACCTTGCGCACGGCGCTGGCCACGGAGCCGGTGATGACCTCCTGGATCTGATAGCAGATGGCGCTGACATAGGCCGTGCAGTACCAGGTTTCATAGTCGCGGCTGGACAGCGCTGCGGGATTGCGGGCCGCCCGGCGGGCCAGATCGTTATCCGGGGTGGTGAGGGCGGAAACCTCGATGGAGGCCACCTTGTTCTCCCGGCCGGTCAGGGCCTGCACCAGATCCAGGATGGCGAAGATCTGCTCGTCCTCGTCGCCGCCCGCGTCGTAAACGCCCGCAATGGTCACGTCTTTTTCGCCGTGGGAGGCGGCGATGTGCACGGTGTCGCCCGCGTGCCAGCCCATTTTCTGCGCCAGCAGCGCACCTACCATGATTTCGGATGCGGCGTTCTCATCCTTTTCATCCAGCCAGCGGCCTTCCGTCACATCCCACCAGGAGCGCATGCCCACCACCCCCGCGTCCAGGCTTTCGCCGGTGGGCAGGTCGAGATGGTGGTTGAACCAGGTGCCGGTCAGCTTGACCTGGCTTCCGTCCGGCAGCGTTGCCTGCGCGTCCAGGAAGGGCGTAAAGTCCACGATATTGAAGGCCCAGAATATGGTTTTGAGCCTCCCCAGCTCGTCCTCCCGCAGATAGGCGTCGTTCAGGGAATCGCCCTCGCCCACGTCGTAAATATCGGACAGCAGAGAGGAATCCTTGGGCTTCACGGTGATGTTGGCCCCATAGTTTTTCAGCTCCTTGTTCACCTTTTCTTCCACGCCCAGCACCACGTTCAGCATCCCCGTGGCCAGGGACGCGCCCAGGGCGATGGTCAGCGCGATCAGGAGCATTTTGCCCTTCTGATGGAAGAGCACGCCGCGGATCATACGGAATAGCATAGAGAAACTGTCCTTTCCGGGGGAAACCATTCTTTGGAGGCCAAAGGCTTGCCTTCCCCTGGAGGGGAAGGTGGCGCGCAGCGCCGGATGAGGTGTTCTCCCCAGGCCTCCTTCCAAGAAAGCCACATGGGGAAATGGATTCTTTGGCAAACCCCGCCTGATTCTCCCTGTTTTACCGAAATTCTTTTTCGCCCGCGATGATATCGCTCAGCCTGAATACCAGGTTTCCGTCCTTCACCTCGTAGGGCATGGGGATGGGATTGCAGCCGCCCTTGAAGCCGATGGTGTTGATGTTCATCACCACGTCGCAGCGCTTGCAGATGATCTGCCCGTTGCGCTCGAAATAGCCCGCGTTGCCGCAGACCTCGCAGGCGTCCAGCCCCACGCCGAAGGCGGCGGAATTCGGCTTCTTCACCACGATCCAGCGGACGGAGATGTTCTTATCGGTTTTGTATTCAAAGCGGTGCAGGTGCCCGTCGCTGACGTTTTCCATGGGCACCAGGATCACGCCCGCTTCCCGGTCCACGGTGTAGGCTTCCGGCGCGGACAATTCCACCTGTTTGGTGTCGTTGGCCTTTACGGCGGTCATGATCACGGTGCACAGGATCACGCAGAAAAGCATGCCGGCCGCCACCCTTCGCCAATGCCGGTTCCGGGCTTTCAGCTTGCGCAGCTGGGCGGGATTGTCGTAGGGCTCCCGGATGTCCGTTCCCTGGATGAACAAAAGAATGGCCAGCAGCGCGGTGATGCCCGCCATGATCCAGATAAACAGCATGGAGTAATTGGCGGTGAACATCATCCAGCCGCCGATCCAGCCATAGGCAGCGTCCGTGTATTTGACGGGCCATTTCAGCCATTTGGCCCGGTTCACCCAGGGCACGAAGAAGCGGCCGAAGCAATACACGGCAAAGGAAAGGATGCCGGCGTTCAGCGCCGCGGGGACCAGGCCGTAGGGCTTTAGGTACAGCGCGCAGCGGGAAAGCAGGCGCGAATAAACGCTCAGCAGCACCAGCGCGCCCAGCCATCCGGCCATGCGCACCAGATAATACGAGGAAAGATACCCCTGCCCCATGGTGTTGAAGCTGAAGGGATACAGCAGCACGCCGGGCAGGGAATAGAAAACCAGCGCGGCGGACAGCAGGGAACAGGCGATGCACAGGAGCGCGCTCCCCGCTTTCATTTCCCCGCTTTCCTTCCGGCCGAAGGGGATCGACAGCGCCAGGATCACCGCCGTCAGCGCCAGGATCACCGCGTAAATATAATGATTCCAATGGCTGGAAATGATCAGCTTGGTATTGAATTTCACGGCGGCCAGGGCGACGGAAGCAAGAACGCCCGCGCCCAGCGCGATCCCGTGGATCAGCCGTCCTTTCCGGCCGGTCAGCCGGCCGAGAAAAACGTGCATAAGGGTGGTCAGGGTGACGGTCAGGAACAGATCCTGCGTCACCATCCACAGATACTTGAACACGATAAAACCCCCGAATGATCATTGCGGATCAACGCGCGCAATGCTGGCATGCCCTCCCCCGCGGAGGACATGCCAGCAAAGAAACGGAATTAAATGGATTCAGGTCAGATTACCATTCCTTGACGAACTTCCAGCCGGTCCAGGTGGCGGTCAGGGGTTCGGTCCAGAAGCCGTCCTTGGCTTCCACGCCGGTTTCGGCGTCCACATGGAGCAGATAGCCGTTTTCAGCGGGGCTCTTGATGTAGAGGGTGATGGTGTATTCGCCCTCGGCCAGGGGGATGTTGTTGCCGTAGTGGGGGCCGTCGGAAGCGGCCATGGGCATCATGGAGCCGGAGTACACTTCCTTGCCGTCCAGATCCTTGATGACGAAATCAATGCTCAGGTAGGGCACCCAGCCGTCCACGGGGAAGCCGTAGGGGTTCTCGTTGGCGGTGAGGTCCACTTCGATG
>CACWLP010000032.1 GCA_902761755.1 uncultured Eubacteriales bacterium
CCACCTGTTCCCATACCGAACACAGAAGTTAAGCCCTTCAGCGCCGATGGTACTTGGCTGGACACGGCCCGGGAGAGTAGGTCGCCGCCGGATTCCAATGGAGGATATCAGAAAGATATCCTCTTTTTTTATGCAATGAAGGAAACACGCTGGAATGATCCGGCTGAAAAAACATTGCGAATGTGATAAACGAAGCCTATAATGAAAGCATACGGGAAACGATGACGGTTACGGAGGACGCGGAAATGAGAGCGCTGATTGTGAATTGCAGCCCGGTGCGCAGCGGGGCCACGGCAGAAATCGCACGGCTTGTATCGGATCGGCTTGTAGAACGCTGCACGGTGAAAACCATCTGCATTGATGATTATCAATTCAGCTTTTGCCGGGGGTGCAGGATCTGCCATGCGACGGGCCGATGCGTCCTGCAGGACGACGTTGCGGAAATCATGGAGGAATTTGCCCGGGCGGATATCATCGTTTCCGTTTCGCCCTCCTATTGGGCGGATATTCCCGGGCAGTTCAAGGCGTTCATCGACCGGTGTACGCCCTGGTGCAATACCCACGAGCCCCATGCGACGATACCGCGGGGCAAAAAAGGATACGCGATCGCGCTGCGGACCGGCCCGGGGATGCGGGAATGTGAGCGGATCATCCAGACCATTGAGCACTTCTATGGCCACCTGGAAATCGCCTGCATGGGCAGCCTGGGCCTGCCCGGGATCGAAAACAGGGAAATGGTGGAGCCCAGGAAAGAGGAGATCGTTTCGTTCTGCGAAAAGGTCCTGAGCCATCAGGAAAGCTGATCCATGACGATTTCTGTTTGAACAGCAAATCAAAAAACCACTTTCGTTTGAAAACGGAAAGGACGGACTAACGAAAGTGGTTTTTTTCAAGAAAACATGCGTTGAAACAACCGCCGGTTTCTGTTATGATGCGATTGCCCGGGCAGGAAAAACGAAGGAGGGTCATTCATGGAAGCGAATTTTGATCTCAAATCCATTCGAAAGGAAAAGGGCATGAAGCAGGAGGAGCTGGCCGGCATCGTGGGCGTGTCGCCCCAGGCGGTGAGCAAATGGGAGCAGGGCGGGATGCCGGACGCGGCGCTGCTGCCCGCCATCGCGGACGCGCTGGGCGTATCCATCGACGCGCTTTTTGGAAGAGGGGAAGAGGAACCGACCTTCTATGACCGGTTTTTGCAGCACATGCACGGCGTTCCGTGGCACGAAAAAATCCGCGAACTGTATCGCATCGGGCAATTGTGCGGCGCGTCGATGTGCTGGGTAAAGCGGTACAGCGCGTCGCTGTTTGACGACATATCGGAACAGCAGTATACGGAGGCCACCCTGGACGAAGGATTCTTTCAGGGCAGGCTGAATGAAAAACAGCCGTATTTCCTTCTGATCCCCGAGCCGGAGGCGGGCTACGAGAGCGCGGTGCCCTACGATGAGGCGCTGGTGCGGCTGTACGGGGCGCTGGCGCAGCCCAACGTGCTGCGGGGCCTGTATTACATCGAAAGCAACCCCAACACCTATTTTGACGCGGAGGCCATGGCCGGGGCGCTGGGCGTATCCGCCCAGGAAGCGCAGCAGATCATCCAGCGGCTGCTTGACATCAACGCCGTGGGCCGGGCCAGCTATTCCAGCGGGAGTGAGAGCAAGAGCATTTACCAGGGAAAGCCTTATATCGAATTCATCGCTTTCCTTTATTTTTCCCGGATGCTGCTGAACCGGCCGAACTGCTTTACCTGGCAGACCAACGACCGGGAGAAGCCCTGGTTCCGCGGAGAAACTTACAAGAAGGCCGACGCCTGATGGAAGACAATACAGCGGCGTAGCTTCTTCCCGATCCGGGAGGGGGCTGCGCCGCTGTTTTTTCGGGCGGGGATCATTCCCGGGGCAGCGAGGCGAGGAATTTTGCTTTGATTTCGTCCAGACGGGCGTAATCCATGGCGTCGGTATAATACCGTTCCAGGGCGTCGTGGCGGGATTTGGCGGCGGAAAGGCATTCCACCGCCTGATTCAGGCACAGGTCGTGCACCGCCCGGTCGAATTTCAGCCGGGAGGCTTCCCGGCGCAGCACGGCGGCGTCCCATTCCGGAATGAGCGCGGGGGCGTCCAGCAGCGCGGCGGTGGAAAACAGCATGCCGCCCGCCTGCACATGGGCCAGCTTCCCGGCGTCCAGGGGATCGTGGCAGGCGATACGGGCGAGCCCCGCCCGCCCGGCGGCGGCCCAGACGGGGGCCAGCAGCGCGTCGGCGTCAAAGCCCCAGGGAACATCCAGGCAGCAGACCGTGCCAGTGATCACGGCGTCCATTTCCTGCAAAACGCCTTTCCAGGTAACGGCCTGGGCGAAGCAGTGCGATTCTTCCCCTAAAGGGCCGGAGGGCAGACGGGACAGAAGATCCCGGATCAGCCGGCGGCGCTCCTGATCCGACAGGGCTTCCCGGTACACGGCGCCGGCGTCCCGGCGGATCTCCAGGGCGGCGCGAAGATAGCGGTATGCCTGGGCATAGAAATCGGCGATTTCGGCACAGAGCGCCTCGATTTCCTGCGATTGGCTGGACAGCTGCCCTTCGTTCAGGCAGACGCCCAGGTTCAAAATCCCGTCCCGGGCCCCGGGCAAGACGGGGTCCACCACGTGGGGCGCGGTGCCGTCCAGCACCAGGAAGCCCGCCTCCGGGGCGAACACGGCGTCCAGGCTGTCCGGATCGCCGGAGCAGAAATAATAGCATACCGCCAGCCCGGCCTTTTCAAAATGGGCGCCTACTTCCCGCATCAGGGTGCTTTTGCCCACCCCGGGGCCGCCCTTGAGGATCACGGCGCGGCGAGCCCGGGCGTGGAGAGACTCAAAGAAGCCAACGAATCCGTGGGCGGTGTTGCTGCCGGGAAAGAAACGGCGGATCGTTTTGTCAGTCATGGCGGATGCCTCCTTGACGCGTTCTGATATGCCACAGTATGCGCCCGAGAAAGGAAATATCCGCGTGAAGCGGAATTTTTATATACCGTCTGTAACGCGGGGATGCGCCTAGCGTCTAATAAGTGAAAGGAGGGAGAGGACATGCGGCTGGAAGAAATATATGCGCAGTATTTCCGACGGGTGTATACTTTCGTCCTCTCTCTTTCCCGGAACGAGCACACGGCGGAGGAAATCACCCAGGAGACTTTTTTCCGGATCATGAAAAACCCGGAGGCGTTTCAGGGCCGATCCTCCATCGACACGTATCTGTGTTCCATCGCTCATAACCTGTACGTTTCCTCCCTGCGAAAACGCAAACGGGAGGCTGCCGACCCGGACTGGGAAGCCATCCCGGATGACGGAGACCTGGAAGGGGCGCTGACGGATCGGGACACGGCGAAAAGGCTGCATCGGATGCTGCACCGATTGGAGGAGCCGTATAAGGAGGTGTTTTCCCTCCGGGTGTTCGGGGAACTGCCCTATCAGGAAATCGGGGCGCTGTTTGAAAAAGGGGAAAGCTGGGCGCGGGTGACGTATTTCCGGGCGAAACAGAAACTGCAGCGGATGATGGAGGAAGAAGACCATGAAGGATAAAATCACTTGCGGCGTGGTGCGGGATCTGATCCCGCTGGTAGCGGACGAGGTATGCGGCGAGGAAAGCCGGGAGGCTGTGGAGGAGCACGTAAAAACCTGCGAATCCTGCTTAAAGGCCCTTTCCGACGCCCGGGCGGCGACGCCCGCCCCGGTAACGGACGAAAAGGCGGCGAAGGGATTCAAAAAGGCGCTGAAAAAGGAAGGGCGGCGCTTCCGCCTGTGGCAGATCGCGGCGGCGGTGCTGGCAGCGGTGGTAATGATCGTCTGCACTGGGATCGTCGCCCATTCCGAAATCCTCTATAACATCGATACTGCCGTGCCCATTGCCTGGATGAAGGATGCGCATCTGGTGCGGACGGAGCAGGGGGCTATTCTGCTGCAATTCACCCCGGATGAAGCATATCGTCATTTCTTCGGCGGCTGCGCCATGGCCAGCGTATGGGATGATAAGCAGCAGCAGGTGACGGCATATCAGTACACTTTTGATTATCCCTGGCTGGCAAAGCTTTTGAACCGGGATTTTGACAACGAAAAATTCACGGCCCGGTACGCTTATGCGGATCAATTTGTGATCCGGCTATCCAATGGGGATTGGGCCTTTGCCGCGATGAACGCCCTCTGTGTCAACTATGTCTGGCAGGAGGGACGCGTCTGGGCCGCCTCTGACTGGAGCCTGACCCAGGAAGATATTGAGAAACTGCTTTCGGAGGGCGTGCCGGTAGACGGGAACACGGAGATCGTCAAATACAACGATTCCTGGCCCGAGGGCGTGAAAATGGAGCTGAAGGGCCCGAATGGCATTATTACGCTTTATCAGGCGGGAGACGACATCCCTCTGTGCGACGCGGAAACCCAGGAAAAGTTTGATCTCCTGTCGAAGAATAACGCCTATTACTTTCACGCCCCCGGGGAAGTGATCCAATATCGGGATACCGACGGCGAAAGCCGGATCATCGAGTATGTGATCCAACGGTAACCCCACCATATGGCCTCCCGTTCTCAGAAGACGGGAGGCCTTTTTTGCGCGCCTTGCCAGGAAAATGAAAAAGGGGTATAATAGGCACGGATCGTTTTGTGTGGGAGGGCGCTATGCCGGATCAGGACGCGCAGCAGCTGGAAGCCACCGTGGAGGGCACCGTTTTCCGCAACGAGGAAAACGGTTATTCCGTCGTGGAGGTGCGCACGGGCCGGGAAAGCGTGGTGGCCGTGGGCACGCTGCCGCCCCTGGCCGCGGGGGAGCAGATCCTCCTGACCGGCGGCTGGGTGGAGCATCCCCAGTACGGCAGGCAGTGGAAGGCCGTTTCCTGCGAGATCCGGAAGCCCACCACATTGCTCGGCATCGAAAGGTATCTGGGCTCGGGGCTCATCCGGGGCATCGGCCCGGCCACGGCGAAGCTGATCGTGGCGGAATTCGGAAAAGAAACCCTGGATATCATGAGCGAACACCCGGAAAGGCTCACGGAGATCCCGGGCATCGGGAAGAAGCGGGCGGCGCAGCTGGCGGCGTCCTTCCAGGAGCAGTACGGGGCGCGGGAAGCCATGGTGTTCCTGCAGAGCTACGGGGTTTCGCCCTCCCTGGCGGTGAAGATCAGCCGCATTTACGGGGCGGACGCCCAGCGCAAGATCCGGGAAAATCCGTACCGGCTCATCGACGACATCGAGGGCGTGGGCTTCCTCACGGCGGACCGCATCGCCCTTTCCCTGGGCATCCCCCAGGACAGCGATTACCGCCTGAAGGCGGGGCTGAAATACGCCCTGCAGGAGGCGGCTAACGGCGAGGGGCACACGTATCTGCCCCGGGAGGAGCTGCTGGAACGGGCGGCCCGGGGGCTGCGGATCCAGGGGGAAATGCTGCTGCACGCCCTGGACGGGCTGCTCTTTTCCCGGGAGATCATCGCCGCGGACATGCCAGACGGCGTCCAGGCCATGATGCTGTCGCCGTTCTTTTATGCGGAAAAGGAAATCGCAAGGTATCTGCGGCTGCTGATGAACGCGGCGCAGACGGCGATCCTGCCGGAAGTGGACAGGCGGATCCGGGATTTTGAAAAGTCCGGGGGCATCTGCTTCAGCGAAAACCAGCGCCGGGCGGTGTCCGAGGCGGTGCAGCGGGGGCTGATGGTGATCACCGGCGGCCCCGGCACGGGCAAAACCACCATCATCAACTGCATCCTGGCCCTGCTGGGGGAGGGGGTGCTGCTGGCGGCGCCCACGGGACGGGCGGCCAAGCGCATGAGCGAGGCCACCGGCCACGAGGCGAAAACCCTGCACCGGCTGCTGGAATTTGCCGGGGAGGAAGGAAAATTCCTGCGGGACGAGCAGAACCCCCTGGACTGCGCCTGCGTGATCGTGGACGAAATGAGCATGGTGGACGTGTTCCTGATGCGGTCGCTGCTGCGGGCGCTGCGGCCCGGCACCCGGCTCATCCTGGTGGGGGACGCGGACCAGCTGCCCTCCGTGGGGGCGGGGAACGTGCTGGGGGATATCCTGCAGAGCGGGGCCGTCCCCTCGGTGCGCCTTACGGATATTTTCCGGCAGAGCGGGGAAAGCCTGATCGTCCTCAACGCCCACCGGATCAACGGCGGGGAAAACCCCATCCTGAACCGCCGGGACAGCGACTTTTTCTTTGAGCGCCAGCCCACCGCGGAGGACGCGGCGGCGGCTATCGTGGGCCTGTGCGCCCGGCGGCTGCCCGCCTTCCTCAAATCGGCGGACCCGGTGCGGGATATCCAGGTGCTGTCCCCCAGCAGGAAGGCCGGCGCGGGGGTGCAGCAGCTCAACGCCCTTCTGCAGGAGCAGCTGAACCCGCCCGCCCCCCGCAAGCGGGAGCTGGCCTACGGCAGCGCCGTTTTCCGCACGGGGGACAAGGTGATGCACGTCAAAAACAATTATCAGCTGCCCTGGCGCGCTGACGACGGCACAGAGGGTATGGGCGTGTTCAACGGGGACGTGGGGTTCGTATCCGCCATCGACATGGACGATCGGATCGTGACCGTGCGCTACGACGACGAAAGGACCGTGGAGTACGATTATCAGCAGCTGGAGGAATTGGAGCTGGCCTACTGCCTGTCCGTGCACAAGAGCCAGGGCAGCGAATTCCCCTGCGTGGTGATGCCCGTGGTGGGCGGCCCGCCCAGGCTGCTGACGCGGAATCTGTTTTATACCGCCCTGACCCGGGCCCGGAAGCTGGTGGTGCTGGTGGGCCGGGAGGAGTGTATCGCCCAGATGGTGCGCAACAATCACATCGCCCGGCGCTATACCGCATTGCAGCTGCGCCTGGCGGAGGAAATGGGAACCCCATGAGCAAAACGGAGGAACAGTGAAATGCTGAGGATCGGTCAGTTTACGGATACATTCCTGCCGGTGGTGGACGGCGTGGGCCGGGTGGCCCTGGCGTATTCGGAAACGCTGTGCAAAATGGGCCATCAGGTGACGGTGGTATCGCCCATGTACGATACGGGCTACCGGGGCGGCTACCCCTTCGAGCTGGTGGATTTCCAGGCCCGCAGCGTGCCCGGCATGAAGCAGTACAGGACCGGCGAGGCCCCCTGGGACGCCCATTACCGCAAGCGGATCAAAATGATCCCCCTGGATATCGTGCACGCCCACAGCCCCTTTACCGCCGGCTCGGAGGCCATCCGCATCGCCGCCCAGCGCAAATTGCCCCTGGTGGGCACCTTCCATTCCAAGTATTACGATGATTTTCTCAAGGTCACCAAATCCGAGACCTTAGCGAAAGCGGCCACCAAATTCGTGGTGAATTTCTTTGAACGGTGCGACGAGGTCTGGGCCGTGGGCAGCAACACGGCGGACGTGCTGCGGAGCTACGGCTATGAAGGCGACATCCAGGTGATGCCCAACGGCGTCACCCTGCGGGTGGCGGAGCCCGGGGCGGTGGAGGAGGTCAACCGCCGCTGGGGGCTGGGCCGGGATCCCATGGTGCTGTTCGTGGGGCAGATGAACTGGAAGAAAAATATCCTCACCGTGCTGGAGGGCTGCGCCCGCCTCAGGGCCGAGGGCGTGAAATTCCATCTGATCCTGGCCGGACAGGGGCCGGACATGAAGGAGATCGAAAGAAAGATCAACAGCCTGGGCTTGCATGAGATGACCTATCTGGCGGGGCATGTGACGGATGTGAAGCTGCTGGACGGGCTGTACAGCCGGGCCACGGTGTTCGCCTTCCCCTCCCTGTACGACGCGGCGCCCATGGTGGTGCGGGAAGCCGCCGTGATGGGCACCCCCTCTGTGATGGTGCGGGGCAGCACCGCCGCCGAAATCATCCGGGACGGGGAAAACGGCTATCTGTGCGAAAACGACGCGGACGATCTGGCCCGGGTGATCCGCACAGCGCTGGAGGATACGGAAAAATGCCGCCTGATCGGGGAAAAGGCGAAGGAAACGATCCCCGTGCCTTGGGAAAAGATCCTGGCAAAGGCGGCGGAGCGGTACGAGCGCCTGGTGACGCTGAACCGGGACGGGCTGCTGAAGAAAAAAAGCGTGCGGGTGATCTGATTTGTGAAGCGGGTCAGCCCGGCGGCACTCACCGGATCGTATTCCGGTTTGCCGACGGCCCCGAAGCGGTGTTTGAAAAGCAGTGATCAAACAACAAAAAAACGGGAGGCGATGCAGCCTCCCGTTTTGCTTTTACGGAGAATTTTATTCCACGATTTCGCCCATCACGTTGCCGGAAGCGCCGGCGGCGTTGGATTCGTCGGTGTCGATGTGCATGGCCAGGGAGAACTTGGGGCTGACCCGGACCACCACGTCGCCGAAGATCAGGCCGCGGCCTTCGGTGTTCACCTTCACGGAGACGATCTGCTTGTCAGCCACGCCGAATTCGGCGGCGTCCTCGGGGGTCATGTGGATGTGGCGCTTGGCGGCGATGACGCCCTCGGCAACCTCCACTTCCCCGCAGGGGCCCACCAGCTTGCACGCGCCGGAGCCGGCCACGTCGCCGCTTTCCCGGATGGGGGCGGTGACGCCGATGGAGCGGGCGTCCGTGAGGGACAGCTCCACCTGGGTCGCCGAACGGAGGGGCCCCAGGATGCTTACGCGGCTCAGCGTCTTCTTGGGGCCGACCACGTCCACCCTTTCTTCGCTGGCGAACTGGCCGGGCTGGGACAGGTATTTCTTTGGGGTCAGCTGATAGCCCTTGCCGAACAGGGTTTCCAGGTCCTGCGCGGTCACGTGCACGTGGCGGGCGCTGGTTTCAACGATAAACTGCTTGGCCATGATCAAAATCCTTCTTTCCTGTGATTTTGTGCTTATATTATAACACATTCTCTGTCGTTTTCAAGACCAAATGGAACTGACAACGGGGATTGTCAAGGGGCCGCAGCCCCTTGACTGAAATCGTATCGACCGGCTTTGCCGGTCGGGCGGGGCGAATTTTGCTTGCAAAATTCTTTCCTTGCAGATTTTCCGGCCGTGATGCGCAGCATCACAGGAAAATCTGTACGGGGGGCACGCGGGGGGTATGCAATACCCGCCCGCGCTTTCTTACGACAGCTCGAACATGCCGGTGTAGAGCTGATAGTACTTACCCTTCTGCTCCAGCAGCTGTTCGTGGTTGCCGCGCTCGATGATGACGCCGTTTTCCAGCACCATGATGGCCTGGGAATTGCGCACGGTGGACAGCCGGTGGGCGATGACGAACACGGTGCGCCCCTTCATCAGCCCGTCCATGCCCTTTTCGATGAGGGCCTCGGTGCGGGTGTCGATGGAGGAGGTGGCTTCGTCCAGGATCAGCACCGGCGGGTCGGCCACGGCGGCCCGGGCGATGGCGATCAGCTGCCGCTGGCCCTGGCTCAGGTTGGCGCCGTCGCCGGTGAGCATGGTATCGTAGCCCTGGGGCAGATGGCGGATGAAGAAATCGGCGTTGGCAATTTTGGCGGCGCGCCGGATCTCCTCGTCCGTGGCGTCCAGCTTGCCGTAGCGGATGTTCTCCCGCACGGTGCCGGTGAACAGGTGGGTATCCTGCAGCACCATGCCCAGGGACCGGCGCAGATCGTCCTTTTTGATCTTTTCGATGTTGATGCCGTCGTAGCGGATCTTGCCGTCCTGGATGTCGTAGAAGCGGTTGATCAGGTTGGTGATGGTGGTTTTGCCCGCGCCGGTGGAGCCCACGAAGGCGATTTTCTGCCCGGGCTTGGCGTAGAGCGATACGTCGTGCAGCACGGTCTTTTCCGGCACGTAGCCGAAATTCACATGCTCGAATACCACGTCGCCCCGAAGCTCGGTATAGGTGACGGTGCCGTCCGCCTTATGGGGGTGTTTCCAGGCCCACATGCCGGTGCGCTCGGGCGTCTCCACGATATTGCCGTCTTCGTCCTTCCGGCAGCGTACCAGCTTCACGTAGCCCTGGTCCTCCTCCACCGGCTCGTCCATCAGTTCAAAAATGCGTTCCGCCCCGGCCAGGGCCTGCAGGATGATGCTGAACTGCTGGGACAGATTGGAAATAGGCCGGCTGAACTGCCCGGTCAGCGGCAGGAAAGCGATCAGGGTGCCCAACGTGGCGGAATGATTGACGATGAAGATGGAGCCCACCAGCGCCACCAGCACGTAAATGGCGTGGCCCAGGTTGCCCATGATGGGCCAGAGCATGCTGGCGAAGGTGTTGGCCCGGGTGCCGGCCACGCGCACGTCCTCATTTTTGCCGGTGAATACGTCAATGGATTTTTCTTCGTGGCAGAACACCTGCACCACCCGCTGGCCTTCGATGGTTTCTTCGATGTAGCCGTTCAGGGCGCCCACGGCCTTTTGCTGGGCGGCGAAGCTGGCGCCGGATTTTTTGCCGATGGTGGCGGTGATCTTGAACATCAGCGGCGTCAGCGCCAGCACCAGCAGGGTCATCCAGATATTCAGATTCAGCATAAAGGCCAGGGAAAGCAGGATGGAAAGGGCCGAGGATACCGCCTGGGGAAACGCCTGGGAGAGGAATTCCCGCAGGGTATCGGTGTCGTTGGTATAGCGGCTCATGATCTCGCCGTGGGTCCGCTGGTCGAAATAGCGGATGGGCAGATCCTCCATGTGATCGAACATTTCCTTCCGCAGATGATTCAGCGTGCCGGTGGACACCATCATCATGATGCGGTTGGAAAGGAACTGCGCCGCAGCGCCGGCCAGATACATGGCCAGCAGGAGCAGCAGGAAAGAAAGATACGGCGTCAGATCCACTTTCAGGTTCTGGGACGCCTGCTCCACCAGGGGCGTAAGATACCCGTCCACGGCGGGCTTGAGCAGGAAGGTGCCGGCGGTGGTGGCCGCGGTGCTGATCAGGATGCAGCAGAACACCAGGATCAGCTGCCTTTTGCTTCTTCCCAGATAACGGATCAGGCGGCGCAGGGTGTTTTTGGCATTTTTGGGCTTTGCCATGGCTTTCGGTCCGCGCGGCGGCATATTAGGCCACCCCCTTCTGCTGGGAAGTATAGACTTCCCGGTAGATCTCGCTGCGCTGCATCAGTTCCTCGTGGGTGCCGAAATCCATGATCCGGCCTTCGTCCAGCACCAGGATATGGTCTGCGTCCATCACGGAGGCGATGCGCTGGGCGATGATGAGCTTGGTGGTATCCGGCATCTGGGTGCGCAGGGCCTGGCGGATGCGGGCGTCGGTGGCGGTGTCCACGGCGCTGGTGGCGTCGTCCAGGATCATGATTTTGGGCTTTTTGAGCAAGGCCCGGGCGATGCACAGCCGCTGCTTCTGGCCGCCGGACACATTCACGCCGCCCTGCCCCAGATCGGTGTCGTACCCGTCGGGGAAGGAGCGGATGAATTCGTCCGCCGCGGCGGCCTGGCAGGCGGCGGTGATTTCCTCGTCCGTGGCGTTTTCATCGCCCCAGCGCAGGTTGTCCCGGATGGTGCCGGAGAACAGCACGTTCTTCTGCAGCACCATGGATACCTGATCCCGCAGGGCGTGGATGTCGTATTCCCGCACGTCTTTGCCGCCCACCAGCAGCCGGCCCGAGGTGACGTCGTACAGCCGGGGGATCAGGCTGACCAGCGTGGTTTTCGCCGAGCCCGTGCCTCCGATGATCCCCACCGTTTCCCCGGAGCGGATGGACAGGTTCACGTCCGTCAGCACCAGGTTGTCGGGATTGCCCTGGTAGGAAAAATTCACATGATCGAATACGATGCTGCCGTCCCGGACGTCGTTTTGCGCGCCGTCGGGGCTCACGATGTCGGGCTGCTCCTCCAGCACCTCGGAAATGCGGGCGATGGAGGCCCGGGACAGCACCAGGCCCACAAACAGGAAGGAAAACATCATCAGGCTCATGAGGATCTGGGTGATGTAGGTGATGAAGGCGGTGAGCGTGCCGAAATCCATCTCTCCGCCCACGATCATTTTCCCGCCCAGCCACAGCACCGCCACCACGGAGCAATTCATCAGGATGGTCATGATGGGGCCGTTCCACAGCACCACCTTTTCCGCGGCCCGCTGGGCGGCGGTGACTTCGTCCGCGGAAGCGGCGAACTTTTCTTTTTCATGCCGGGCGCGGACGAAAGCCTTCACCACCCGGATGCCGATCAGATTTTCCTGGATGGAGGAATTCAGGCCGTCGTATTTTTTCATCATCACCTGGAACCGGGGGAAGGCCATGCGCATGATGACCACCACCGCTATCGCCAGCAGGGGAACGGACACCGCCAGCACCGTCACCAGGGCGGGCTGCAGCCGCAGGGCCCAGATGAGGGCCATGATGAACATGATGGGGGAGCGCACGGCCATGCGCACCAGCATCATGACCACGGACTGCACCTGGTTCACATCCGTGGTCAGGCGGGTGACCAGGGAAGCGGTGGAGAAACGGTCGATATTCTTAAAGGAAAACCGCTGTATCTTTTCAAACAGAGCCTGGCGCAGATTCCGGCCGAAGCCCAGGGCGCCCTTGCTGCTCAGATAGCTGCCCATAAAGCCGAACGCCATGGAAATCAGGGCCATGGCCAGCATGATGCCGCCGTAGAGAAGCACCTGGGAAATTTCGCCCGTTTCCTGGCTGTGGGGGATCGCTTTGTCGATCAGGGTGGCCGTCATCAGGGGAATGGTGGTTTCCATGGCCACCTCGCCGATCATGGCGACGGGGCAGAGGATCAGATGCTTTTTGTATTCCCCGGTGCAGTTTTTCAGGATTTGTGTGAATTTCACTTGCCTTTTTCCTCCTGTTCCCGGATTTTCCGGTTCAGCTTCCAGATGGTCAGGTGGCGGCAGCTTTCGTCCGCTAAGTTGTCAAACATTTTTTCGCAGGCCCGGCGGAAGGCCTCCACCTCGTCCTCCGTCATGCCGCGGAACATTTCCCCGTCCAGCTGGTCGAACCGGCGGTGGTTTTCCTCGATTTGCCACTCGCCCGCCGCCGTGAGGTACAGCCGGTTGCGCCGGGCGTCCTTTTCATCGCTCTCCCGCCGCACGTATCCCGTTTTTTCCAGCCGCTTCAGGCTGGCGGCGATGGAGGCGGGGGTCACGTCCAGTTCGTCCGCCGCTTCCTTCTGGGTGCACCCCGGGTGGGACCGCACGTATTCCAGCAGCCGGGGCTGGCCGGGATGCAGCCCCGAATCGGCCATCAGCTCCCGGGCCTTGATCCGCCGCAGCAGCTCCAGCCGGTGCATGGCCCCCACGGCTTCCCAATACGCCATACCGCATCTCCTTTCTAAAAAATCAAGCGGTTAATAATCAAACGTTTAACATTATATGCGGACGCAAAGAAAAAGTCAATGGCAAATGAAAAAAGGGGGGAATTTTTTCCCCCCAGACTGTTGACAAAGCATCCTGGGGAAGTATGAAGGGGCCACAGCCCCTTCATCAATAATCCGCAGGCGGCGGCGTGTACGTCGCCGAGGAGCAACAGAATGTTGCTTTACAAGAAATTGATGTTCCCATCGAAAGACTGCTTTCGCTGGCTTTCGATGGCAGGGTGTCGACTTTGTCGACACCCTGAGGGGGGAATTTTTCCCCCCCGGAGACGATTCGTATTATCATTTCAGCCAGAACGGCGCCAGGGGCAGCCCGTTTTCCCCGAAAAGGCGCACCACGCCGTAATCCCGCCAGGCGTAGCGCGCCTGCACGGGGCGGGGCGCCCGGGGAGAGGAAAGCAGCAGCTCCTGCCCGTCGATCACCGTGTCCGCGGGGCAAAAAACCCCGTCCTCCCCGGCGATCTCCAGCAGGAATTCGCCCTCGCCCCGATCCCGGACGGACTGATCCAGCAGGATATGCAGAACGCCGTTCTCGGTAAATTTTCCCGTGGCCCGGGGAGCGGCGGGAGCGTTTTCGCCGTAGACCGTCCGGCGGGCGCAGTCAAACAGCCTGTCGCCCACCACCCGCTTGTTGGTGGGGTGGATGTTGTCGAATTCCCCCTGGTCGATCAGGATCGCCAGATCGGTGCGGGCCGTCTGGTCGGCCACCTGCTGCTGGGCCAGGCGCAGGGGCGGCCAGGTCATGCTGTCCTGCTCCGCCGCGCCGTCGATCCACATGGGCAGCTGCACGTTCAGGAAAGGCAGCGTATCGTATTGGAACAGCTCCCGCAGCCGCAGGATGAAGGAGGAAAGCAGCAGATCGTAGCGCTGGGTGCGCCAGGTGTCCTCCTCGCCCTGGTAAAACAGCACGCCTGTGAGCGATGCGGGGATCACTCTTTCCAGCATGGTGTGGAACAGCCCGTGGGGCCGGAAGGGCGAGCCCTCGCCCACCGGCGGGTTCCAGGGCGGGCAGGGGCCGATGACGGCGTTGATTTCCTTCGATGTGTACTCGGGGTGCGCCTTTTTCAGCTGATCGGCTTTCTTGGCCCATTCGTCCAGGCCGCTGAAAAACGCGCCTTCTTCTTTCAGATAATCCTCCATGGATTTGCCAGCCCAGCGGTCGTCGTATTCCTGCATGTAGCGCCGGCCTTCGGCGGTGCGGCCCAGGGCTTCCTCGTCCATCCAGCAGGTGACGGAGGTGCCGCCCCAGTAGCAGTCGATGATGCCTACGGGGACGTTCAGATGCCGGTGCAGCCGCATGGCGAAAAAGTAGGCCACGGCGCTCATATCCCGGGCCTTGCCCGGGGCCACGGCCTGCCAGCGGGCGGCGCGGTTGGCCTGCTCCGTTTCCGGGCCCGGGCGGGCGCACTTGGGCACGTTGAAATACCGGACCAGCGGCAGATCGTGGGTTTCGATCAAGCCGGGGCCCTCGTCGGCGTTCTGCAGCTCCAATTCCATGTTGCTCTGGCCCCCGGCCAGGTACACGTCGCCGATGAGCACGTCCTTGCAGATCACGGACGCGCCGGCGCAGGCATAGGTCAATGTGCATTCTTCCTGGGCGGGCTGGGGCGGCAGACGCAGCAGGAAGCGGCCGTCCCGGGCCGGGGCGGTATCCTTTCCCAGGACGCGGCCGAAGCGGTCGTGCAGTTCGGCGGTGACGGCGGCGCCGTCCGGGGCGGTGCCGAACAAACGGATCTCCCGGTCCCGGCACAGCACCGCGCCGTCGCCGAACAGCGGGGAAATTTCAAACTGGGGCGTCATGGCATGGCCTCCCGAAAAAACCGGGACGCGCGTAAAAACGCACGTCCCGGCGGTATTATTGCTGCGCCGCGGCGGGCAGCTTGTCATAGCCGCCGTAGGTGATGATGGCGTCCACGATCTCGGGGAACACGAATTCGCCGGTCCTGCGGTTCAGGATGCCGAAGATCTCGCCGTCGCCGGAGAAGGCGGCGTTGTCCCACCAGACGCAGGGCAGGTTCCGGGCGCTGGCGGTGGCCACGTAGAAGGCCGTCCAGTCCACCCGGGCCTGGAGATTGTTCCCCTTGGTCATGGCGCCGAATTCGCCGATCACCACGGGCACGCCCTGGAGGATGAAGCGGTTGTAAACGCTGTTCATGAAGGTGACGATCTCTTTTTTCATGGCGTTGTTGTTCAGGGTGAACGAGGTGGTGCCCTTTTTGTTCAGGGCAAAATCGTAGGGGGTATAGGCGTGGATGGACACGATGATGCGGTTGTCGGCGGTGTCCTGAGGCAGGAGGAAGGTATCCCGGGCGGCGTTGTCGGGGGCGGCGTCGTAGGCCGGCACCATGAGATAGCGGTCGGTGTTGTTGCCGCCGGAAGCGCGCACCGTGTCCACGAACAGCTGGTTCAGCCGGTTCAGGCAGTCCTCCGCGTCCTGGCAGGCGGGGATGACGGGATTGAAAGTCCATTCATAGCCGGTGTCTTTGAGCCGGGGCTCGTTCATGGCTTCAAAGATCAGCCGGTCGTCGTAATCCCGGAAGCGCAGGGCCAGCTGGCTCCAGATGGCGGAAATGTACCGGGCGGATTCGTCGTACCGCTCGGAAGAGGGATAGAACTGATACTCGTCGTGATGGATGTTGAGAATCACGTGCAGGTCCTGGGCGATGGCCCAGTCCACCACCTCCTGCACCCGGGCCAGCCACCGTTCGCTGATGTTGAAATCCGCGTCCACGTGATCGTGCCAGGAGACGGGGATGCGCACGGTGGAAAAGCCCGCTTCCTTCAGGGCGATCATTACCTGCTCCGTGGTTTTGGGCGCGCCCCAGCTGGTTTCCACCGTCATTTCGTCGGCGTTGCGGTTCCAGTCGCCCTTTTCGGCGTCGAAGGTGTTGCCCAGGTTCCAGCCCACGCCCATGGATTTGAGGTAATCCATGGCCTCGTTTTCGGGAATGGGGCGCTGGGCGATGGTAAGCTCGGGCACGATGGCGGCGGCGGCCTCCGCGGGCTCCGCCGTGCAGGCGGGCAGCCAGGAAAGGCACAGGGCGAGGCAGACCAGGATAAGGGTGATGCGCTTCTTCATGGGGGATCCTCCTTTTATTTCAGATGTTCTTTCAGCGCGGAAATGATTTCCTGCGCGGCGGTTTCATGGCTTTCCCGGCTGGGGTGCATGCGGCTGCCGTTGCTGCGGGCGGGGGTCAGGGCCAGATAGCCGGCGTTGGGGTCGCCGCTGTCCAGCACCGCCTGGCGCAGCACGCCTTCCAGCTGGTTCCCGCACAGGCCGTAGGCCCAGAGGATGTACGCGCCGGGGTTGCGCTTCCGGGCCATGCGGATCAGCTCCGCCGCCCGGGCGCGGATCTCCCGGCGGAAGGCGTCCTGCTCCGGCAGGGGGACGCGGTCGAAAGCGGAATTGTCGTTGGTGCCCAGGTTGATGATCACCGCGTCAGCGGGCTTTTCTCCCTCCGGGGCGGGCACGTCGCCGCCGGGGATCACGGCGCAGAGCCGATCGTAGATCCGTCCGATGCGGCTTTCGGGATTGTTGTCCCAGCTGCGGGCGGCGCCCCAGCCGCCCAGGGCGATCACCCGCTTGTCGGCGCTCAGGGCTTCGGATACCAGGGTGGGGAAGGCGGGCATATGGGATATATACACCATGCGCCATTCTTCGCCGCTCTGGGGGCCCATGCAGCCCTCGCCCACGGTGAGGCTGTCGCCGATAAATTCCAGCAGCCGCTTCCTTTCCGGCGCGGGGGTGATTTCGCCGTCCGTTTCCAGGGCCTCCAGGGTCACGGGGCCGCTTTCGTCATAGCCCGCCTGGGTGTCCTTGAGGACGGTGATTTCATGGGCCACGCCCTTTTCCATGCCGGACAGAAGCGGATACAGGTGGGTGCCGGGCAGCAGCGGCAGCCGGGCCACCGGCGCGCCGTCGGCCATCACGCCCAGCCAGGCGGCGTGGGCCGTATGGCGGGAGGTGACTTCGGCGGCGAGGTACGTGCAGTCCAGGGTGAAGCGCACGCCGGCGCCGCTCCACCACAGCTGGGCCTTTTCTTCCTTGGGGTCGTGCCGGCCCAGGGGGGTGCAGCGCGGGTCCGGCAGGGGGATGCGGTTCATTTGTTCATTCCTCCTCGGCTTTCAGGGTATAAAGCACGCTCTGGGCGTCGCCCGGGCGCAGGGGACACAGCAGCCCCGAGCGCATCAGCTCGTCGCCGCCGTAAACTTCGTTCGTTTCCAGGACGCGGTAGCGCTTTTCGCCGTCCAGGCCCCGCAGCCGCACCAGGGGCGGGGGCGTGTTTACCCGGCCCAGGGCCCGCACTAAGGTGAATACCGCCTCCGTCTGGTCCGGGGAAACGGTGATCCAGGCGGTGTCGTTGCCCTCGTAGGGGGAGAGCAGACGGTACAGCCCGCCCCGGGCGCGGGTTTTTTCCGTGTCCCGGGCGTAGGCGATCTGCCTGCGCAGCGCGATTTGCTCTTCTTCCGTCAGCTTCCGGGGGTCCAGCTCGTAGCCGAAGCACCCGCCCAGAGCCACGGCGAAGCGGCTTTCCAGGGGGGCGGTGCGGCCGGTCTGGTGGTTGGGCACGGCGCTCACGTGGCTGCCCATGGCGGAGGGCGGCAGGAACAGGCTGGTGCCCCACTGGATGCGGCAGCGCTGCAGGGCGTCCGTATCGTCGGAGCACCAGAACTGGGGCACGTAATACAGCATGCCGGGGTCGAAGCGCCCGCCGCCGGAAGCGCAGCCCTCGATGAGCACCTCCGGGAAGGCGCGCACCAGCCGGTCCATTACGGCGTACAGCCCCAGGATGTAGCGGTGGGGCAGCTCCCGCTGCCTATCCGGCGGCAGATACGCAGAGCCGACGTTGGAAAAATTCCGGTTCATATCCCATTTGAGGTAAGCCGCGCCGCTTTCCGTCAGCGTATCGGATACCGCGCGGAACACGAATTCCTGCACGTCCGGGCGGCTCATATCCAGCGTCAGCTGGTGCCGGGCGGTAATGGGCTCCCGCCCCGGCACGTGGATGGCCCAATCGGGATGGGCGCGGTACAGATCGCTTTGAGGGGAGACCATTTCCGGCTCCATCCAGATGCCGAACTGCAGCCCCAGGGCGCGGATCCTGTCGCCCAGGCGCCTGAGGCCGCCGGGCAGCTTTTTCCGGTCGGCCCCCCAGTCGCCCAGGGAGGTGCTGTCGTCGTCCCGGCGGCCGAACCAGCCGTCGTCCATGACGAACAGCTCCACTCCCGCCTTGGCGGCGCATTCTGCGATGGACACCAGCTTTTCTTCGTCAAAATCGAAATACGCCGCCTCCCAGCTGTTGAGCAGCACCGGGCGGTGGGCGTTCACCCACCGGGGCGGCAGCAGATGGCTTTCCCACAGGCGGTGAAAGGCGCGGCTCATGCCGCCCAGGCCTTCTTCCGAATACACCAGCACGGCTTCCGGCGTCTGGAAGGCTTCGCCGGGGGCCAATCGCCAGATGAAATCCCGGGGGTTGACGCCCAGGCTCAGGCGGGTGGAATCATTCTGGTACACCGAGGCGCGGGCGGCGAAATTGCCGCTGTAAATCAGCGCCGCGCCCAGGGCCTCGCCGGCATCTTCCGTGGTTTCCTTCCGGGCCAGGGCCAGGAAGGGGGACTGCTGCAGGCTGCTGGCGCCGCAGAGGGTGGACACTCCCTGATGCCCCGGCACCAGCGGGCGGCGGTATACGGCGCGCTCCCGGGCCCAGGCGCCGCTCAGGGTGATCAGGTCCCACCGGCTGTCCGGCAGGTCCAGGCACAGGCTCTGCGCGTCGGTGAGGAGCATAGGCGCGTCGCCGCCGTTCACGATCCGGACGCTGCGGATTACGGCGGGGCTGTCATCAAAAACCGTATAAAGCAGCTCGGCGCGCAGGCCGGTCAGGGCGTCTGCCAGGGTGATCCGGAGGGTTTTGCCGTCGCTTCCGAAGGTGGCGGGCAGGCCGTCCAGCCCGGGCTTCGCGTCCAGCGCTTCCGCGCCGGAAAAGCGCAGGTCCGCCGCCCAGCCCTTTCCGGGATATTCCGCCGTCAGCGCGCCTTCCCTTTGGTCGCCCAGGCCCTGGACGGGGTATTCCTGGGGCAGCCGGTCCAGCCCGCATTCCTGCAGGCGGAAATTGCCCGTGTCGCCGCTGCCGGCGGCCCGGAGCACGCCGTCCGGATGGATGGCGGAAAGCCGCGGCCCGAAATACAGATGGGCCAGGGCGCCGCCGGGCATGACGGCCATGATATAGCTGATGCTGCCGTTCCGCAGATGCAGGAGGCCGTTTTCCTGAAGGATCTCCGTCATTTTGCTTCCTCTTTTCAGAAGGGCGGGTTCCGGCGCATCACTTCCAGCGCCATCCGCCCGTTGTGATAGGGGCATTTCCAGGGCTCCACGATGGGCTCGTCGCTGCCGGGGGTGCCGTCCTCGTGCACGTACCAGTACCATTCCGAGCCGGGCCGGGGATCCCGCATCACGTTTTGAATGTAGGCCCATTGCTTAAGCACGGCGGCTTTGTAGCGTTCTTCGCCGGTCTTCTCCCAGGCGTTGAGGAAGCCCAGCAGGGCCTCCGCCTGCACCCACCAGATGCGTTTGTGGTTAACGACGCCCCTCTCGCACTCGTTTTCAAACCCGTGGTCGGTGAAGGCGGCGCGGAAGGTATGGTCCGCCATGGCCAGGAGCAGCGGGCGGATGCGGGCGGTGAGGGCGGGGTCGGCCAGGGCGGAGAGCGTCCGGTCCGCCAGCCAGGAGGTCTCGATATCGTGGCCGAAGGAGTGCAGGTCGATGAGGGAACGGTATTCGTGATCGAAAAACACTTCCTGCCGGCGCTTTTCGGGGTTCCAGATCTTATTTTCCAGCAGATCCAGGATGAAATACAATTTTTCCCTTACGTCCGCCCGGGGGCAGGCTTCGTACAGGGCGGTGTACCCCTCCATCACGTGGAGCAGGGTATTCATGGTGCGCACGGCCATGACGCCGTTTTCGCTGAGCTTTTCGTTGCTTTCGGGCTGCCAGTCGGCGGTGAAGGCCTCCAGATACCCGCCCGCGTCCCGGCAGCGGCTTTCGATGACATCGTAAAGGCGGAAGGCCCGCTCCAGCGCCTCCCGGTCGCCGGACGCCCGGTAATAGGCGGACAGGGCGTAGATGGCGAAGGCCTGGTTGTAGGTGTGCTTGGTGCCGTCGGCCACGGTGCCGTCGGCGTGCAGCGCCCAGTACACGCCGCCGTTTTCCCCGTCCGTCATGCGCAGGAGCATTTGATACGCGTGCTCCGCTTCGCACAGCAGCGCCCGGTCCCCCAGCGTCAGGAAGGTTTCCGAGAAAAACCACAGGATGCGGCTGTTGAGGATGCAGCCCCGGTCGGCCTCCGGATGGCGGGTCAGGTCAAAATCCACCAGGCCCACGTATCCGCCCCGTTTATCGTCCCGCAGGGAGCGCCAGAAGGGCAGAATATGTTCGGTCAGTTCTTTTCGTACTTCCTGGGCAAGCATCGGCGCACCGTCCTTCCGCGGGGGATATATATAAGATATTATATATCAGTTTTTTCCTTTTTGCTACCCCCGAAACGGGCGCGCAGGGAAGAAATTATTCCGGCTCCCGCTGTGCGCCGGGCGGTTTTTATGGTATACTCAGAGAAAGGCACGCCGGAGAAGGGAGGCGCGATGCGCATGGCGGCAAAGGAGAGGGTGATCGGCCTGGCGGCCCACGTGGACGCCGGGAAAACCACATTGTCGGAAGCGATGCTGTTCCTCTCCGGCGCGGTGCGCCGCCAGGGACGGGTGGACCGCGGGGACGCCTTCCTGGATACGGAGGACATGGAAAAGGAGCGGGGCATCACCATCTTTTCCAAGCAGGCGATGCTCACCTGGAACAAAACGCCCCTTACCCTGCTGGACACCCCGGGGCACACGGATTTTTCCGGGGAAACGGAGCGGGCGCTGGGGGTCATGGACGCCTGCGTGCTGCTCGTCAGCGCTACGGACGGGGTGCAGGGGCACACCCGCACCCTGTGGCGGCTGTTGCGGGAATACCGGGTGCCGGCGTTCCTGTTCGTGAACAAAATGGACGCCTTCCGGGGCGACCGCGGGGAACTGATGCGCCGGATCGCCGCGGACCTGGGGGACGGCGCGGTGGACATGGAAGCGCCGGACGGCCCGGAGCAGATCGCCATGCTGGACGAAGGGTGCCTGGACGTATATCTGAAGGACGGCGGCATCCCCGACGCCCGCCTGCAGCGCCTGATCCGGGAAAGGCGGCTGTTTCCCTGCTATTTCGGATCGGCGCTGAAAAACGAAGGGGTCGGGGCGCTGCTGGACGCCCTGGTGCGGCTCTGCCCCGAAACGGAATACCCCCGGGAATTCGCCGCCCGGGTGTTCAAGGTGGCCCGGGACAGGCAGGGGGCCAGGCTCACGTTTCTAAGGGTGACGGGCGGAGAGATGCACACCCGGGATCTGCTCTCCCTCCGGTCGGAGGACGGGGAAATCCTGTGGGCGGAAAAGGCGGCGGAGCTGAGGCGGTATTCCGGGAAAAAATACGTGCCGGTGCCCGTAGCCGCGGCGGGGGAGATCTGCTGCGTGGTGGGCCTGAGCCACACCGCTCCCGGGGACGGCCTGGGGGCCGGGGAAAGCCGGAAGGCATCCGCGACCCAGCCCTGCTATGCCTGCCGCCTGGTGATCCTGGACGGGACGGATGTGCACCGGGCGCTGGATTACCTGCGGGCGCTGGAGGAGGAAGAGCCGCTTTTGCAGGTGGAATACCTGGCGGCAAAAAAGGAGATCCGCATCCACTCCATGGGGGAGGTGTACCTGGAGGTATTGCAGCGCCAGTGCCGGGACCGCTTCGGCATGGAGGTGGCGTTTGCGGATCAGGGCGTGGTATACCGGGAAACCATCGAAAACGCCGTGGAGGGCGTGGGGCATTACGAGCCCCTGCGCCACTACGCCGAAGTGCACCTGATGCTGTCGCCGGGGGAAAGGGGCAGCGGCGTTACCGTGTCCACCGCCCTGTCCACGGACGATCTGGCCCTGAACTGGCAGCGCTTGATCCTGACCCACATCCGGGAAAAACAGCACCTGGGGGTGCTGACAGGGTCGCCCATTACGGATGTGAAGATCACTCTGGTCAACGGCAGGGCCCACCTCAAGCACACCGAGGGCGGGGATTTCCGCCAGGCCACCTACCGGGCCGTCCGTCAGGGGCTGATGAAGGCGAAAAGCGTGCTGCTGGAGCCGTATCTTTCCCTGGAGCTCACCTTGCCGGAGGAAACATTGGGCCGCGCCATGAGCGATATCCGGCAGATGGGCGGGGAATTCGACGCGCCGGAAGCGGCGGGGGAGGGCACCGTGCTGCTCCGGGGCCGGGCGCCGGCGGCGAAGTGCGTTTCCTACGGCCGGGAGGTAGGCGTTTATACCCGGGGCCGCGGGCGGTTCGCGGCGGCTTTCCTTGCGTATCTGCCCTGCAGGGACGCGGAGAAGGTCATTGCCGGGATCGGCTACGATCCCCGGGCGGATCTGGACAATCCCCCGGATTCCGTGTTCTGCGATCATGGGGCGGGGATCCAGGTGCCCTGGGACGAGGTGGAAAGCCGCATGCACCTGCCGCTGCAGAAGGAGATCCGGGAAAGCCGCGCAAAGGAGGAAGCGCCCCGGGCCGTGGCGCCGGTGCGTTACGGCGGCACCCGGGAGGAGGACGAGGAGCTGCTGCGCATTTTCGAGCGCACCTACGGCCCCGTGAAAGCCCGGCAGCTGCTCTCCGCGCCGCATCCGGCTTCCGACGGGGAAACGCCCCGGGAAAAAGCCGCGGAAAAGCGGGAAATCCTGCTGGTGGACGGCTACAACGTGATTTTCGCCTGGGAAGAGCTCAAGGAAACGGCGGAAGAAAGCCTGGACGCCGCGCGGCTGCAGCTGATGGACCTGATGTGCAATTACAGCGGCGTCACAGGCAGCCATGTGATCCTGGTGTTCGACGCCTACAAGGTGCCGGGCGGCGCGGGATCGGCGGAAAAATACGCCAATATCTACGTGATCTACACCCGGGAAACCCAGACCGCCGACGCATACATCGAAAAAACCACCTATCAGGCGGGGCCGGACGCCAACATCCGGGTGGCCACCTCCGACGGGCCGGAGCAGATGATCGCCCTGGGGAACCGGGCGCTGCGCGTGTCCGCCCGGGAGTTCAAGCGGGAGGTAGCGCAGGCCCAGGGCAGCATCCGGGAATTTCTGGACCGGCACAGCCGCTTTCACGGTGCCCCGGCGCTGGAAAAAGCCTACAAGGCCGCCTGGAAGCAAAAGCACGGGGAGAAGCGGGACGCGCCCTGAAGCCCCGCATGGGAAGCGGGCGGCCGGCGGCGCAAAAAAGTTTTTCATTTTTTGACTATACAAAACGGCGAATCTGTGCTATGATATTCAAGGCTGATTATATCGTACCATACCCAAGAATCGGATAAGGGGGTTCTGCAAATGAATGGAGAGGTTCAGGAAGTTGCCGCCACCGTGGCAGAAGTGGCGAAGAGCACAGTCAAAGCGGCCGAAGCGTCCGGAGGCGGGCAGACCGGCTTGATTATCGCCGTGGCTGCAGCAGCCTATATTTTCTTTGTGGTCGTGATGTGGAAGCTTTTCCAGAAAGCCGGCGTCGAGCCCTGGAAAGCGGTGATCCCTGGATTGAATATCATTTGTCTGTTCCGGATCATGAGCGATACGGACACCTGCTGGGGCATGATCCTCACGGGCGTGCTGGTGCTGTTCCTGTGGTGCATCATTCCCGTTCCCGTTCCCAAGCCGTCGGATCCCAAGAAGATACAGATCCTGGTCCGGATGCTGCTGCTGTTCGCGGGCGTGGAGATCTGCTTCGGTTTCCATATTTTCAATTCCTGGAACGGCGCGCCGCGCTTCAAAAAATCCGAGGCTTTTGCGGTGGGGCTGATCCTGCTGCCCTTCATTTTCTACCCCATCCTGGCGTTTGACAAATCCGAGTATCACGTTTATTGAGCCGTATATCAAAAAATAAAGCCAGGGGCCGCAGCTGAGAAAAAGCGGCCCCTGGTTTTTTGCATTTGATTATTCCTCGCCGATCACGGCATAATATTCCAGGCGCAGGGAGGGCTCGATGCGGACGACGAAATGCGCGTCGTCCTGGGCCATGTTGCGGAAGGTGAGATACCGGCTGCCGTCTTCGGCGGTGATGGCGCTCTGGGGCGTCAGGCTGTCCAGCTTCTCCGCCAGCGGGGGATTCACCTTGGCGATGAATGCGCGGATCAGGGTTTCGGCGGACTGCAAGGCTTCGGCGTCCGCATCCGCGGCGGGCTCCTCTTCCGATTGCAGCCACAGGGCCGTCAGGTTCTGCAGCGACAGCAGCCGCCCGTCTTCCGCGTAGGTGCACAGGTAATCCTCGCCTACGTTGGTGATGTTCACGTTGACGCCTTCCTCCGAGATCCAGCCGCCCAGGGATGCGTCGGGATGCACCGGGAAGCCCTGGTCCTCCAGCAGGCTCACCGTCTGGCCGATCCATTCGTCCCAGGCGTCCTCGTCCAGGCCTTCCGGATCCTCGCCGGCTTGCTCCCTGATCCAATCCCAGAAGAGCTGCACCCCGTAATCGGCGGGAGCAAAGGGCTTGACGCGGCTGGTGCCGTAATCCGAAACGGTAAAATCGAACTGTACCGCCACTTCCCGCGCGGCGCCGTCCCAGTAGACGGACTGCACCTGCATTTCGCCCCGCGCGCCGGTGAGCCGGCCCTGGCTGTCCAGGCTCAGATCCGCGTCCACCCCCTGCAGCTTCCATTGGACGGTGCCGTCCGTCAGCGCCTGGGTCACGGTGATATATTGGTCAAAGGCAAAGCTGTCATCTTCGATGACGGCGCGGTCATAGCTGCCGGAGAACCAGCGGTTGCACAGGTATCCGGCGGCCGTGTTCAGGGCGCTGACGGCCAGGGCGGGGATCTGATCGCCCTTCAGCGCGATATGCACGGCTGCGCCGCCGTCCGTATTTTCCTCGGTCACCGCGCCTTCCGGCAGCATCGGCTCCAGCTGCGCCGCCAGCAGGCCGCCCAGATCCGTCAGGGCATCCAGATGCACCGTGCGGCGCAGAAGGGTATTCTGGGCGGCGTCGGTGGCGGTGCGGTACGTGCCGGGATAGAAGGCTTCCATCACGGTGATGTCTTCCTGGTCGGCGATGATGGTCCAGCCGGTTTCCCGCTGGGAGCCGTCTTCCCGGGGCGTGAGCAGCTTCAGCCCGTAATAGGACCGATAGCCGTCCTGCACGTAATCAAGCTGCATGGTCTTGAACTTTTCGCCGTCCAGGGAAAAGGACGCTTCGCCCTTCACGGTGACGTTATGGGTGTGGAACAGCAGGTCGCAGCCGCTTTTCCACAGGCCGTTCAGGGTGCTTTCCGCCAGGGCCGCGGATACGGCGAGGATCACGCACAGCGCCAGCGCCGCGGGCAGGATCAGCTTTTTCAGATGACGTTTCATAAAGTTTGTCCTCCTGATAAAAAAATAATAGGATCACAACCAAGTAAACGGCGGCGGGGCAAAAAATCTTCCAGGGTTTAGAAAAAAAGCAAAAAACGGGCATTTCGGCGCGGATTCAGCATAAAAAACGGGCCGGCCTTTCGGAAAAAAAGGACCGGCCTTTCGGAAAAAGCCGGCCCGGTTTGCGATGCGCCATCAGGGACTCGAACCCGGGACACCCTGATTAAGAGTCAGGTGCTCTACCAACTGAGCTAATGGCGCACGGGGTACGGGGGTTATATTAGCACGCGCGGGCCGGGTTGTCAAGGGATATTTTCACCGGTTTCCGCTTTTTTTCCACCGGAATCGTCGCACAGGGCCCGGAGCAGCGCCTCCACCTCCGCAAAGGAGGCCGCCCGGTTGATCTCCGTACGCACCCGGGCCGCGCCCCGGCGGCCGAAGGTGTACCAGGAAAAATGCTTGCGCATTTCCAGCAGGGCGCTCTTTTCCCCTTTCCACGCGGCCATCTCCCGGGCCTGGCGCAGGGCGGTGTCCACCGCCAGGGAAAAAGGCGGCGCTTCCCAGGGCCGGCCTTCCAGCGCGGCGCGGATCTCCCCGAATACCCAGGGCCGCCCCAGGGCTCCCCGGCCCACGGCCAGGCCGTCGCAGCCCGTGACGCGCAGGCATTCCAGGGCGCTGCTTCCGTCCGTCACGTCGCCGTTGGCGACGACGGGGATCTTCACCGCGGCCTTGACCTCGCCGATGGCGGGCCAGTCCGCCTTTCCGGAATACTGCTGCATCCGGGTGCGGCCGTGGACGGTGAGCCCGTCCGCGCCGGACTGCTCCAGCAGCCGTGCGAAGGAAACGGCGTTTTTGTGGGCGTCGTCCCAGCCCAGGCGCATTTTCACCGTGACGGGGAGGGAAACGGCCTTCTTCACGCTTTCCACGATTTTTCCGGCCAGGGCCGGGTCCTTCATCAGGGCGGAGCCGCTCTGCCCGCCCACCACCTTCTGGGCGGGGCAGCCCATGTTGATGTCGATGCCGGTATAGCGGCCCAGGGCCTCCAGCTCCGCGGCGGCCCGGGCGAAATAAAGGGGATCGCTGCCGAAAAGCTGCACGGAAAGATCGCCTTCCTCCGGAAGCCTTTCCAGCAGGAAGCGGTAGGCGTTCCTGTCCCGGGGCGCGGTGAGGAACCCCTGGGCGCTGACCATTTCCGTGGTGGCGGCGCTGCAGCCCCATTCAAAGCAAAGGCGGCGGAACACCTGATCCGTGATCCCCGCCATGGGCGCCAATGCAAGTATCGTGCTCAAAGGGCGTTCCTCATTCTTCGTTGATGATCTTATTCAGCGTCATGTTCCGGATGTGCCACTGCCCGTTTTCCCGGCTGAGCAGCACGCTGTACTGGGCGCTCTGCCATTTGGGGGTCAGGGATTGGCCGCTCTGGGCCATGCCTTCCCGGGCGGAGGCTTTGATTTTCCCGTCGATGGCGGGGATCCGCTCGGTGACGGTGGCCCGGGCGGAATCGTCCCAGGGCCAGCACCAGAAGGAATCCAGGCTGATGCGGTGGTCAAAGCCGGTGATGGTATAATACGGCTGGTAATCCCCCTGGCCGGCCAGGGCTGATTGATACTGGGCATCCCGGTCCAGATACGATTTGGAAAAATAAGCCTCCAGGGATTCGTCCGTGCCCATCATGATCGTCTGGGCGCGCTTGGCCATGCCGTCCTTGATGATGATATAAATGTTGGTGGCGTTCATGGAAAAATAGAACGCCGTGGTCATCAGCCCCAGCACGCAAAGAAGCACCAGCAGACGGGTGGCCACATACCAGATCAATCGACGCAGATACTTCACGGGCACCTCCGAAACAAACAGCGCTTCGCCGGGAACGGCAATTCATTATACCATAATCGTCGGCGTCTTTCCCTTTGGGAGCCGCCGACCCGGCCGACGGCCCTGCGGGCCCGTCGCCTGATTATTATACCATAATCGTCGGCGTCTTTCCCTTCGGGAGCCGCCGACCCGGCCG
>CACWLP010000033.1 GCA_902761755.1 uncultured Eubacteriales bacterium
GTCGCCTGATTATTATACCATAATCGTCGGCGTCTTTCCCTTCGGGAGCCGCCGACCCGGCCGACGGCCCTGCGGGCCCGTCGCCTGATTATTATACCACACCGGGCGGGGAAATGCTATCCCCGCCATAAAAACGATCCTGCCCCGCGCTTTCTTCCCCGGCCCGCGCGTTTTGGGAACGGGGAAAACCGCCTGTCAAGAGGAAATTGTTACAGAATATTAAAAACTGTTCAAAATTTCAGGATCGTTTTCCGCGGGGAAAAGCGCGGGATAAGGCTGTGGAAAAGGGAGGGGGAATCACAATTTCTGATTGTGGATAACTTGGCTTCCCGGAAAAAGTTATCCACAGAAAAAGGGCAAAGCAAGGAAATAAGCGGCTTGAAACGGGGAAAAGTGTGGATAACTCTGTGGATAGTGGGGAAAAAGCAAGGCAGGCAAAAACCGCATAAAATCGACAGGACTATACTGTATATGCATTGGCATCGGCCCGAAATACGCCGGTTTTCGCTGAATGGGCGATGAATATACTGCATAAGCCCATGCAAAAAGCAAAAAAACGCATGTGGATAATTCGGGACGGAAAAGCAAATGAAAAAGTTTAGAAATATTTTATTTGACAGCATGACGCTCCGGCGGGGGCCATAGGCTGGAGGGAGGGAGGCGGTGGGCGTGGGGCGTCGGATGAAAAAATGGGGAGGCGTGCTGCTGATTTTTCTGCTGGCGGTGGCGGCGGCGCCCCGGAAAGCGAAGCCGGCGGTGCCGGCGAAACCGGCAGGCCGGGCGGAGGGCGCGCTGGCCGGGCGGGTGATCCTGGTGGATGCGGGGCACGGCGGCCGGGACGGCGGCGCCCGGGCCCGGGATTCGGGAACCTGGGAAAAGGAAATCAATCTGCAGACGGCCCTGGCGCTGCGGGATGCGCTGGAGGAAGCCGGCGCCCGGGTGATCCTGACCCGGGATGCGGACCGGCAGTACAGCGATAACAAGCGGGAGGACCTTACCGCCCGGCTGGGCCTGGCCCGGGAAAACGGGGCGGAAATGGTGATCAGCATTCATATGAACGAATACCGGAGCCGGCGGGAGTCCGGCCCGCAGGTGTTTTACCGGGCGGGGCAGGAGGAGAGCCGGCTGCTGGCCGGGGCGCTGCAAAGCAGCCTGATCCGGGCGCTGGCCCCCAAAAAGGAGCGCGCGGCCATGGCGGGGGATTACTTCATCCTGTCGCTGGACGTGCCCTCCGTGCTGGTGGAGTGCGGCTTTCTCAGCAATCCGGAGGAGGAAAAGCTGCTGCTGACGGCGTCTTACCGCCGCAAAATCGCGGAGGCGATCCGGGACGGGGTCATAGAATATTTCAGCCTGTCACAATGAAAAAAGGCCCGGGAACGGGCCTTTCAGGGTGTCGACAAAGTCGACACCCTGCGAAAAAAAGCGGAAAAAAGGATTCCGCTTTTTTTCGATCCATCAATTTCTTGCAAAATGGCATTTTCAACGCTCATTTTGCGGCCAGAAATTGATAGCGGAAGCAAATTTCATTTGCTCCTCGGTGACGTACATGCCGCCTGCGGATGAGAATCGAAGGGGCTGCGGCCCCTTCGATGCATCCCCTTGGTTTTTCGACAAACTGAAAGGCCCGTTTCCAGGCCTTTCAGAATCAATATGGAAAACGGACAGAGGATCACAAGCCGTGCTCCTGATCGTATTTCCGCCAGCTTTCGGAATACTTTTTCACGTTTTCTTCGTGCTCCTGCAGGGTGCGGCTGAAGCACAGCGCCCCGCTGTCCGGGTCCATGGAGCAGAAGTAGCAGTAGTTTTCGGCCAGATACTGTTCGTCCGGGTACAGGGCCGCCTGGATGGCCGCCGCGGAGGGAGAGCAGATGGGCCCCAGGGGCAGGCCCTTGTGCAGATAGGTGTTGTAGGGGGTGTCCACGGCCAGGTCGCTGCCGGTCAGGGACATGCGCCGGATGCCCGTGCCGTACTTGACGGTCACGTCGCTGCCCAGGGTCATGTTCTGGCGCAGGCGGTTGTAGAACACGGCGGAAACCTTGGCGAAATCCTGCGTCTTGGCCTCTTTTTCGATCATGCTGGCCAGGGTGATCACCTGGTCCATGGTCATGCCCATGGCCTCGGCCCGGGCGTGGTATTCTTCCTTGAACACCGCTTCCGTCTGGGTCAGCAGCTTGCGGATGATCTCGTCCGCCGTGGCGTTGGTATAGATCTCATAGGTATCGGGGGCCAGATAGCCCTCCAGGGCGTAAAGGCGCTGCCCGGCGCCGGGGGTGGCCAGCACGTCGGTGATATAGTAATACGCGGCGTAGTTCTGCCCGGATTTGCACAGGGAAAGGAATTCGTCCGCATCTTGGAGCACGCCCTGCTCCACCAGGCTGGCGGCGATGTCCTGCACGGTCCAGCCGGGGATGACGGTGATGTTTTTGGTGATGGGCTTGCCGTCGCCGGTGGTGAGCAATTCCAGGATCTCCTGCATGCTCATGTCCTTGGTGACCACGTAATCCCCGGCCTGGATCTTCTGCCCGTAGCCCAGGAAGTCGGCGGCGTACTTGAACACCGTGCGGTTATGGATCAGCCCGGCGGCTTCCAGGTTGTTGGCCACCCGGGTCAGGCTGCTGCCGGAGGCTACGGTGAAGGAATAAGCCGCATGGTCCTTGTCCGCTTCCGCGCGGTACTGATCGTTCATGGGGGCCAGGTAATGGCGGCTCACCCAGTTCCATCCGCCCATCAGCACCCCGGCCACCACCAGGAAGATGCACAGCGCCATCAGCACGGGGCGCAGCACGGTCCACAGCCAGCTGTACCAGAACAGGCCGTATTCCCGCTCCTCGTGCACTTCTTCCGGCGTATAATCCTGTTCGTTTTGACGGTTGCTCAAGGGATCCTCCTGTTTCATACGGGCAGGGGAATATCCATCCCCGCCGCCCGGGTCAAGGTTTCAAACACTTCGGCCATCATCCGCTGCAATCGCATTTCGGCCAGCAGATACCCGGAGGTGCGCTGATCGGAAAACAGCAGCACGTTCAGGGATTGGAAGCGCTGGGCGTCCTCTCCCTCCAGGCCCTGCCCGGAAAGGACGCGCATCTGCATGGCGGTCTGCAGCCGCTTGTATTCGTCCACCAGCGCCTTGATCCCGGCGTCCCCATCGATTTCCTTTTTCAGCCGGGCGTATTCCCGGCATTCGGGGCTTTCCTGAATGGCCCGGGCCAGTTCCCCGGCGGCTTCGGTGACCTGCATAGCGTTCCCTCCCAGCCATAGAACGATACCGCACGGTTTTTTCGTGCAGAAAGATTATAACAGAAAAACGGCGGATTGAAAAGTCCGCGGCTTGACAGGGCGCGGGATTTGCGGTATACTGACCGGGAATTTCATAGGGCGTGGAGGCAGAAAAGTTTTCTCATCCGGCTTTTTAGCGAACCGGGGGCGGTGGGAGCCCGGCAGGACGGGGGAAAAGGGCCGCTGCCGAGCCATCCGCCGGAACGCTGGATGCCGGTATGGCGGATCGGGAGGCTCCCGTTACCAGCCTTCGAGGTGGGCGCGCAAGCGCCAATTGAAGTGGTACCGCGAATCGGGTGTGTCTGTTCGTCTTCAAAACGAAGCAGACGCACAATTTTTTATAAGGAGACGAAACACCATGAAATCCCTGAACGCCAACGAACTCAGATCCCTGTGGCTGCGCTTCTTTCAGGAGAAGGGCCACGCGGTGATCCCCTCCGCGTCCGTGATCCCGGAGAACGACCCCACGGTGCTCTTCACCACCGCGGGCATGCACCCCCTGGTTCCTTACCTGCTGGGCCAGAAGCACCCCGCCGGCAGACGGCTCACCGACGTGCAGAAGTGCATCCGCACCGGCGATATCGACGACGTGGGGGACATGAGCCACCTGACCTTCTTTGAAATGCTGGGCAACTGGAGCCTGGGCGACTATTTCAAGAAGGAAATGATCCCCTGGAGCTGGGAATTTTTGACCGGCGAAAAATGGCTGGGCATCGACAAGGACAAGCTGGCCTTCACCGTTTTTGCCGGCGACAGCGACTGCCCCCGGGACGAGGAGGCGGCGGATCTGTGGCGCAGCTGCGGCGTGAAGGACGATCACCTGTTCTACCTGCCCAAGGAGCACAACTGGTGGGGCCCCGCCGGCATCACCGGCCCCTGCGGCCCGGACACGGAAATGTTCATGATCGTGAAAAAGCCCTGCGGCCCCAACTGCTCCCCGGCCTGCAAGTGCGGCGCGTATCTGGAGATCTGGAACGACGTGTTCATGCAGTACAACAAGCAGCCCGACGGCAGCTTCATTCCCCTGGAGCAGAAGAACGTGGATACCGGCATGGGCCTGGAGCGCACCGTCTGCGTGCTGACCGGCAAAAAGAGCGTGTATGAAACGGACATCTTCGAGCGCATCCTGAACAAGATCGCGGAGCTGTCCGGCAAGCGCTACGACGCCGACGAGGAAACCACGAAGGCCTTCCGCATCATCGCCGATCATATGCGCACCGCCACCTTCATCCTGGGCGATCCCCGGGGCGTCAGCCCCTCCAACGTGGACCAGGGCTATATCCTGCGCCGCCTGATCCGCCGCGCCGTGCGCTACGCCATGCAGCTGGGCATGGAAGCGGGCTTTACCGGCAAAATCGCCCAGGTCATCATCGACCAGTACAGCGACGTGTATCCCGAGCTGAAGGACAACGCGGCCTTCGTGCTGGAGCAGCTCAAGCTGGAGGAGGACCGCTTCGCCCGCACCCTGCGCCAGGGCGAAAAGGAATTCGACAAGGTGTACAATAACGTGGTGAACACCCGGGCGCTGCTGGAGAGCATCCTTTCCGACGCGGATCCCGTCGCCTGCGCCAGGGGCCACGCCGAAACCAAGCGCCTGCGCCCCTCGCCGGATATGCTGCCCATCATCGAAAAAGCGCAGCAGGGCGACCTGGAGGGGCTGAAAGCGGCCATCGAAAGCCGGCTGTCCACCCTCACCGTGCTGGATGGGCGCAGCGCCTTCAAGCTGTACGATACCTACGGCTTCCCCATCGAAATGACCAAGGAGCTGGCCGCGGAAAAGGGCCTCACCGTGGACGAGGAGGATTTCGCCCAGCGCTTTAAGCAGCACCAGGAAACCAGCCACGCCGGGGCCGAGCAGCGCTTCAAGGGCGGATTGGCCGACGCCAGCGAGCAGACCGCCTGCCTGCACACCGCCACCCATCTGCTCCAGGCCGCCCTGCGGCACGTGCTGGGGGACGAGGTGCACCAGAAGGGCAGCAACATTACCGCGGAGCGGCTGCGCTTCGACTTTACCTTCGGCCGCAAAATGACCCCCGAGGAGCTGAAGGAGGTAGAGCGGCTGGTGAACGTGGCCATCGATGCGAAGGCCCCCGTCACCATGGAGGAAATGACCGTGGCCGAGGCGAAAGCCCAGGGCGCCATGGGCCTGTTCGAGAGCAAGTACGGCGAGCGGGTAAAGGTGTACACCATGGGCAAGTTCTCCAAGGAGATCTGCGGCGGCCCCCATGCCTCCAACACCGGCGATCTGGTGTCCTTCAAGATCCAGAAGGAGGAATCCTCCTCCGCCGGCGTGCGCCGCATCAAGGCCACCATCGGAAGACAGGCGTAAGGAACGGAAGAATAACATCAAAAAACAGGGAAGCCGGCTGGCTTCCCTGTTTTTTCGTGATTCATTCAGTGCAATTCATTGCTTTTCAGCCCGAACAGCGCCCAGAAGGCTTCGCCGATGTTGGCGCTGCTGTCCGCCATGGGATCCCGGGGGACGCCGTCGCCGTACTGGTAATAAGCGTCCTCCCCGATGCGGAAAACGTGGCAGCTGTCGGTGGCCATTTCCAGTTTCACCGTGCGCCCGTCGGCCAGGGTCAATGTGAGATGGGCGTCGAAGGGGCACGCGGAAGCGAAGGACGGATGGCAGCGGGACAGGAGCTCTCCCAGCGATTTCAGCGCTGCGGGGTCGCTCAGCGGATGCGCCGCGCCGTCCGGGGTGATGAGATCGGCCCGGACGGGATTCGCCAGATCGGCGGGATAGAAGGCCGCCGTCCTGGCCTGGGCCGCGCCCTGGGGATCATGGATCCAGCCCGCCGCGCCCCGCAAGCCGATGCACAGCCATTCGCCCTCGGCTTTCAGGATGGGATACCGGTCGCCCCGATCCAGCAGGCCCACCTGGCAGGCGCTTTCATCGCTCCAGGCGTAAACGGGGGTGGCCGCGTCGGTTTTGTACCAGGCGGGATCAATGATCACGTAATCGGATTTGACCCAGCCCGTCATGCCCTCGTTTTCCGAACGGAAGCAATCCGTCCAGCCGCCGATGCTGCTCTGGGTGGCGAATACGGCCCCGGCTTTCAGGGTTTCCACTGCCTTGGAAGAAGCGCTGGGGCTTTCCCGGACGGTCAGGCTCTGGCACAGCACCACCGCCTGATACCCGATCTGGCCCGGCCCGTAGGCGGGGATCACCTCCGCCGCGGCCTGCAGCGCCGGGAAAAGCAGCAAAGCAAGCGTTGCCGCGATCAGTCTTTTGATCATGTCAAAATGCTCCTTTCATCGGTCTGTCAGCTAAATAACGATCCGGCGGATCGTTTTCTTGCACAAAAGAAGCGCGCCCTCGATGAGAGGCGCGCGGACGGTTTTCTTACAGATCCAGCCCCGGCAGAGCGGTGACGGTGCGCACGAAGGAAGCGCCCAGATGCCGCATCAGGCCTTGCTGGGGCTGATTGCGGCGGAAAATGTGGGTGTACATCATGGTGACGCCCCGCTGCCGGAGCAGCGCGGACGCCGCGCCGATCAGCTGCCGGGCCAGGCCCTGGCGGCGGTAATCCCGCTGGGTATAGATCATCAGCAGCGTGGCGTTGGCCCCGGCGCCGGTGATGACGCATTCGCACAGGGGCTCGCTGCCCCGGTAAAAGCCCAGGGCCATGAAGTGCTGCTGCTGCTGCCACAGCTGCAGGTAATCCCGGGTGATGGGCTGGATGCGCCGGGTATTCACGCGGGAAAGGAAAAGATCCTGGGCGTTCTCATCCGCCAGCGGCACGGAAGCGAAGGTCAGCCCCATGGGCGCGGTGGGCACTCCCGCGGGGGGCAGGAAACGGTACATGTCCTCCCCGTCGTCGTTTTTGAGCCCGCAGGATTCGTAAAACCGCAGCAGATCCAGGTTTTCCGGGGGCACCTGGGCGTACAGCCGGGCGGGGACGGCGGGGTTGCGCGCCCGCAGCTGCTCCGCCCGGGCCAGAAGCGCGCCGAACATCAGCGCCCGGCCGGAGGGCTGGCACTCGATCTGGAGAAAGAAATGGCTGGGCCGCTCCGGGTACATTTCCGGCTGCATGAAGGGCATCACATATCCGGTGCCCAGCTGCACCTGCTGGTCATTGGCCACAAAGAATACGTTTTCCGGCGCCACGCCCTGAAAGGCGGATTGCGGATGGGTCAGACGCATAGAATCCCCTGTCTTTCATCAAGTGTGTTTTATTGCCATTCGATGCCCGCGTAATGGGTGCTGGGCGTCAGATCGTACACCACCCGCTGCACCTGGGGTAGTTCCCGCAGGATACGCTCGGTGGCGGCTTCCATCACGTCGTAGGGCAGCCGCGCGGCATAGGCCAGGCTTTGCTCGCTGGCCTGCACGGCCCGCAGGCAGACGGCGGCGGCGCCGTTTTCATCCGGCATGGGGCAGAGCACCGCGAAATACTGCCACAGGCGCTTGGCGCTCCCGCTGCGCTGGATTTCGCTGCGGAAAATCGCGTCCGCCCGGCGGAGCAGCGAGATCCTCTCCTCGGTGGCTTCGCCCAGGATGCGCATGGCCAGCCCGCCGCCGGGGAAGGGCTGGCGGCTCATCAGATCCCCGGGAATGCCCAGGAAATCGCCCACCCGGCGGATCTCATCCTTGAACAGCTCCCGCACCGGCTCCACGGCGGGCACGTGCTCATCCAGGATGGGCTTTTTTTCATCGGTGCCGAACATGACGTCGTTGTAGCTGGTGCCCCGGATCAGAACGTCGAAGGCCCCCAGCCGGGGTTTTTCTTCGTTCAGCACGGCCTGCAGCGTATCGCCGATGGCGCGGCGCTTTTCATCCGGATCGGTGATCCCCTGCAGGGCGGAAAGGAAGCGCTTTTCCGCCTGAACGCAGGAAATATTCATGCCCAGCTGATCCCGGTAATAGGCCATAAAATCCTGGGCCTCCTGGAAGCGCAGCAGGCCCGTATCCACAAAAATGCACTCAAGCTGCGGCCCCAGGGCCTTATACGCCAGCAGGGCGCTGACGCCGCTGTCCAGGCCCCCGGTCATGGCGCAGACCGCCCGGCCCGTGCCCACCACCCGGCGGATCTCCTCCACCGCGCGCTGGGCGAAGGCGTCGTCGTCCCACCAGGTGGAGCAGCAGCAGATATCCAGGGCAAACTGGCGCAGCAGCATGGCGCCGTCCGGGTCCACCCCTTCCACCTCGAACTGTACGCCGTACAGCGGCTTGTCGGCGCTGCCGAAGCCCACGGGCAGGCCGTCCGCGGTGCAAAGGGGAAGGATGCCGGGGGCAAAGCGGTAATCCCGCAGGGCGGGCAGCATGCGTTCCGTGCCGTCCAGGCAGGCAAAGGGCGTGTTTTCCTTTCCCTCCAGGCGGGCCATTCCCGGCTCGCGGATCCATCCGCCGGCGGCGCCGCCCAGGTATTCCAGCAGCGCCGTGGCCGCGCTGCCCAGGGCCAGCACCGGCAATCCCAGGTCCATCAGCCGAGGATCCGGCCGCACCGGGGATGCGCTGTTGCCTGTTCCGCCGGCCCAAAGCAGCCCCAGGGGCTCCTGGGCGCGGATCTCCTCCGGCGGGGTGTTTCCCGGCACGATCTTGGCCAGCACCCGTTCCGCGCGCAGCTTGCGCGTCACCGCCCGGCTGGCGGCATCGTTGAAATTCAGCACCAGCACCTCGTCCCGCATGGCCGGATGCACCTCTTTTCATGGAAGGATGAACGGGGGAGAACTAATACAATTCGACGCGTACGGAAAGAATCCTGCTTACGGGGCGGAGGCGCCGGCGGCCAGGGCGTTCAGGGCTATCTGGGTCTCGTGGTTGGCGATGCCGCTTTCCGCGATGCCGCTCATGCGCTGCACGGTTCTGATCGCTTCCTCGGTGATGGCGCCGTACTGCCCGGTGGTGTACTGGGGATCCAGCAGGCCCGCGGCCACCAGCGCCTGCTGCAGCGCTTTCACCTTCACGCCCTTGTTGCCGAAGCGCAGGGCTATATCCGCCAGATCGTATACCGTGCCGTAGCCCAGGATCTTCCAGTAATCCAGGGGATACACGTTCCGCGCCACGCTCTGGGGGGCGGGCTTGGTGACGTTGTTGCCTTCGATGACGTGCACCAGCACCCGGCCGCTTTCATCCCGGGTGCAGTATTCCACCAGAGCCACGTGGCTGGTATCGCCATCGGCGTTATCGGTCAGGAACACCCAGTCTCCCGGCTGGGGGATATAGCTGTTCTCCTCCATGGGCCCGGACGCGCCTTTGTACCATTGGCTGCCCCAGGAAGGCACGAAGCCCGTCCGGGCGATGTACCGACCTTCCCGCAGGAACCAGTTGCGGCCTGTGTTGGTGCCGGAATAATTGGGGTACACCCGGTCCAGCAGCTGGGCGTGATGCTCCGTGTCCACCCGGTGCACGCACCAGCACAGGAATTCGGCGCACCATTCCGCCGTGGGGTCGCCGGCCCAGTCGCCGTACTTGGTAAATCCGCTGCGCTCCTCCGTATAGCCGATCTCATTCTGGGCCGTTTGCAGCAGAAGCAGCACGTGATCCGGCACCGGATAAGCGGGAAGGATCAGCGTTTCGCCCGCTTCGGCGGCGGGGATCAGGGCCAGGTAAGCGTCGGCAGTCTGCTCTCCGCAGGCGGCGGGAAGCAGCAGCGCGGCGCATAACAGCAGGGGCAGGACGTGCCGGATCAAACGCATCATAGATCGGCTCCTTCAAACATGATGATACGGGGCTGGAGGCTTACGCTCCAGCCCCGGGGGAAACGGGGAGGGGGTCAGGATTCTTCGGAATCCCTGTGCCGGTCGGACCGCCGCTGGCGCTGGTATCCGCTTTCCTGCTGGGGGCTGCCCTTGCCTTCTGCGGGCTTGACGGCCTGGTCGGCCGGGGCGGCGGAGGAAGGCTTGAAGGGCTGGGTCTCCTGGGGAACCGGCTTGGCAGCCGGCGCCCAGGCGGCATCTTTCCCGGCGACGGAGGCGGGCTGGTAGGGCCGCGTCTCCTGGGCGGCGGGCTTCACGCTGCGGTAAGCCTGGGTGTCGCCGGCGGAGGGCGCCTTGAAGACGTTGGTCTCCTGCCCGGCAGCGGGCTTGGCGGCGCCGGCCTGCTGATCGGTGCCAGCCGGCTTGTATGTGCCGGTCTGCTGATTGGCGCCGGCCGGCTTGTACGTGCCGGTCTGCTGATTGGCCGCAGGCGTCTTGGCCGGCCGCGGCGCGCCGCCCTGCGGCGGCATGAAGGGCGCCGTGGACTGGGCGGGATACGCGGCCCGGGTTCCCTGGGTGGGGTTGTTCTTGGCGGCGTGCATCTGCGGCTGGGCAGCGGCCTGGTTCTGGCGGGCCTGCTGGGTCCGGGCGGCCTGCCGCCTGCGCTGCTCTTTGCGGTACTTGTCAATGTAGAAATACGCGCCTGCACCGCCGCCGCCCAGCACCGCCAGCGCGGCCAGCACCCACACGACGGGCGATCCGCCCTGCTTGGTTTCCTCCTGCAGCATATCGGGCTCCGCCGTGGCGAGGTTGGGCAGGACGGTGGCTGCCGGCGTGGCGCCGGGCTCCGTCGTTCCGCCGGACACCGGGGTTTCCGTGGGCACCGGGGTGGGGCTGGGCAGTATTTCGGGATTGGGAGTGGGGGTGGCATGGGGGTTGAAAGGCTCGTAGGAGGGGGTCAGCGCCGGGTTCTGCCAGACGACGTGGTTGTAATCCTCCACAGGCTGGATCTGGCTGCTGTTGGTCTGCTCGGCGTCTGCGTTGGCGTTCAGGTAGTTATCGCTGTGGAGAAAATCCGAAAGCTCGGCAAGAGAGAGCACTTTGAAGTAGTTGCTGTGGATATAGCCCTCCTGGCCGGCCTGGCTGACGTGATACCAGGTGCCCTCTTCGTTGGTGACGGTGCCCATGACCAGGGCAAAGGCGTAGTTATCCAGCAGCCGCACCCGGCCGGACTGCACGCTGGGGCTGGAGCGGAGGTTGACCTTGCCGCTGTTGCTGATCACATAGCCGTAACTGGAAAGGCTGTTCTGGGAAGCGGGCTCCGGCGTGGCGAAGACGTCGATGGGCTCAGGTGTGACGACCACCTGGGAATCCACGTATGCCTGGCTCTCCTGGGGATCCATCATGCGCATCTGGTCCTGACGGATGTAGCCCCACAAGCCGTTATACTGCACCAGATGCCAGGCGCTGGTATCGGTATAGGTCTGGCCCCGGACGTAGGCCACGTCCTTATAGGGCAGCAGGGTGATGATTTCACCGTTGGTATCGGGCACGGAGCGCATGGGCACGCCGTCGCCCCGGGTCATGGCGTAGCCCTCCGTCTGCTCGGGAACGGGCGTGGCGGTGACGGGGGGCGGCGTGGCCTGGATCTCGTCCAGGTAGGGCCGCGCCTCGCCGTTGGTGATGGGGCGCAGGGAATCCATGAGCATGAAGCCGTGGTTGCCGCTGGCGACGGACTGGACGGACGCCCAGGCGGTATTGTCCACCCAGGTCTGGCCGTCCACGTACATGAGGGATTCCTCCGGCATGATCTGCATGATGGTGTCGTCCGTCTGGCTGACGCCGGTGCGCAGGGCGGCCTGCCCCACGGTCAGGGCATAGCCGCGGTAAGGCACGGGGGAGGGCGCCGGGGTGGGCACGTCCGTGGGGGCAGCGGTAGGCTCGGCGGTGGGCGCGTCCGTGGGCCCCTGGGTGGGCGGCGGCGTCATGCTGCCTATCTGGGTGGGCATGGGCGAATTGAGAGAAGACTGGACCTGCTGGCTTTCCTCCGCGGTCATGATGTCCACGAATCCGGCCATCAGGAACCCGTCCGTCCCGTTGACGCGGACGCTGTACCATTTTTCGTCGTTCACCGTCTGGGAGGAATAGATCCATACCCGGGTGTTCTTATTCAGCTGGATGATCCTTTCGCCGCCGGGGGCCTTGCGGAAATTGACGCTGCCTTTGTTGACCTGGCCCCAGCGGTCGATAACAACGCCGTCGGGGATCTCCGTGGGCGCGGGAGTGGGCACGCTGGTGGGCGCGGGGGTGTAATTGAACAGGGCGGCGATTTCCGCGTCGCTCAGGAATTTCACCACGCTCTCATGCAGGTATCCGCGCTGGCCTTCCTTTTCCACCGCGTACCAGGACTTGTTGTCCGGCGTGGTGTACTTGCCGATCACATGGAAGATATCGGTCTGGTTCACGGTGCCGATGACGTTGCTTTCAGCCGTGGTGGGGGAAGAGCGGAAATTGATGCCGTTGGCGTAAGGCCGGCAGTAGGCATCCATGGCGGTATCATAGGGGATGGGCGTGGGGGTGCCCGGCACCGGGGAAGGCGTGGGCAGGTATTCGTAGAGGAATACGGCCTCGGCGGGATCCAGCACGCCTTCGCTGGTGAGGATCACATTCTGGGTTTCGCTGCCGATCAGGCGGTAATTCTCCTGCAGGTTCAGCGGCTCGGCCAGGATGCTGTTGTTGCCCACATAGCACAGCTGCTGGCGGGAAGAGGCGATCTCGTGCCGGTCTGCGGCGTCCAGGAAGCGGATGGTCACATAGGCGTTTACTTCGTTCTTGAACTGGAACACCACTTCCGCGGGCGTGGCGGTGCCGCTGTGGTCCACGGTGACGGTCACGGTATCCGGCGAGGCCAGCTCATAGCCCCAGGCGGGGTCGATGCGGCTCCAATCCAGGGAAATGACGTTCTGGGCGTTTTCCGTGCAGGTGACGGTATCGTTGAAGAAGGCCACCCCGTTGGGGGACAGGTAACGCACGCCCACCAGCGCCACCTTGGGCGTGACGGAGGCCTCCCGGTAGGTGAATACCACCTCGGCGGGCGTGGCGCCTTCCGCATCCACGTGGACGATGGCGCTGTCCTCACCGGTCAGGGTATAGTTTTCCCGCAGGTTTACGGGATTGGCCGGCACCCGGGTATCCCCGAAGGCGCAGAGCACCGTTTGGGTGTCCGCCACGGCCTGGTTATCCTGGTCCACGTACCTGACCCGTACGGCCACCGGCTCCGGAATGGGCGTCGCAGTCGGCTCGGCGGTGGGCTCGGCGGTGGGTTCAGCTGTGGGTTCGGCAGTCGGTTCAGCCGTGGGTACGGCAGTCGGCTCGGCGGTGGGTTCCGCAGTCGGTTCAGCCGTGGGCTCGGGCGTCGGCTCGGCGGTGGGCTCGGGTGTGGCCTGGTACTGATACTGGAATACGATCCGATCCGGGCTGGGCTGGCCGAATTTATCCACCGTAACGGTCACGGCGCCATCGCTCACGAGCAGGTAATTGGGCTGCAGATCAATGGGATTGGGCTCCACCCGGGTTTCGGTGCCGGGCACAAAGTCCGCTGCCTGACGGGAGGCGATCTCCCGCCCGTCGGCGGCGTCCACATACAGGATCTCCAGCCGGACGGAATCCGGCGCGGGGAAATGATAGATGAAAGTGACCTCGGCGGGGCTCGCACCGTTCACATCCACGGTGACCGGGTATGCCTGCTGCCCCACCAGTTCATACCCCGGCTGCAGATCGGCAGGCTGGGGGGTGACGGACCAGGTGCCTTCTTCCAGGGTCACGGTGGTATCGGCAGCCACGGGCACATTGCCGTCATCCAGGTAATGCACCGTCACGGTGGCGGGCTTGACGATCCGGTGATAGGTGAAGGTAACTTCCGCGGGGCTCGCGCCGTTCACGTTCACGGTGACGTCCACGGAACCGGCGCTGACCAGCGCATAGTCTTCCTCGCTGACGGCGGCCTGGGGCGTGACGGGCCAGGTGCCTTCTTCCAGGGTCACGGTGGTA
>CACWLP010000034.1 GCA_902761755.1 uncultured Eubacteriales bacterium
ATGACTACAGCGAGGAATACAAGGGCATCGAGGCCCAGTCCGGCGCCTGGGAGCGCGTCAGCGATACCGAACTTGCGCTGCATCCCGAATCCGGCGAGGACATCGCCGTGACCCTGGCGAACGGCGTCTGGAGCTGCGAAGTCAAGGATCCCAACACCCAGACCGTCTGCCATCCGAAGCTGGAAGTGGGCGAACCCGCGCCTACTGCTGAAAGTGCGCAGCCTGTGACCTACACCGTCATCTACACCGACGCCGACGGCATCGTCTATCAGACCGTCGAGACCGCGGACGCCTCCGCCCTCCCGGAGGTCGAAATCCCCGTGAAGGAGGGCTTCCATTTTGCCGGCTGGCAGACCCGGCCCAACGTCACCAGAGATGACCTGATCCTGGGCGTTTCTCCCTATGAAGTCCCGGCGGGCGCGTCCAGCCTTTACGGCGGCGCGGGCACGGCCATCGACAGCCTGGAGAGCACGGACGGGGCAACCGTCACCGTCTACGCCCGCTGGGTGGAGCCCGTGTATATCCATACCGCGGAAGAGCTTCAGGCATTGGGCGAAGACCTGTACGGCTGGTACGTGCTGGCGGAGGACATCGACCTTTCCGGCCGCCAGTGGATTCCCGTCGGTATGTACTTCTCCAATTATGAGACCGTCAACGCGCCTTACTGGACTTACGCCTTCCGCGGCACGCTGGATGGCGCGGGCCACACCATCAGCGGCCTGACCATCGGCAACTGGCTGGCGGACGTGGCCGCTATGGAGGGCACCGAAAACGCCGTGTGGCGCAACGACGGCACTTACTCCGGCAGCGAGGCCGCCTTCTTCGGCGCCATGGCCAAGGCTGAGGTCCGCGACCTGGTGTTCGATTATCCCCTTGTCAACGTGACATCCGACGGCGACGCCACCCCCTACGCGGCAGTGGTCGCCGGATTCGATATCGGCAGCACGCTTGCCCATATCACCGTGACCGAACCTTCCGTGATTGTGAATGCCAGCGATTCCGCCGCCCAAAGCAGGGCCAGCGCCTGGGCCGCCGCCAGCGCCCTGGTGGCAGGCGGCTGGAGCGACACGATCACGGGCTGCGTAGTCACCGATGCAAAGATCACCCTGAATGGCGAGCCTGTCCGCTCCCACGGCGGCGAATACTATGTGGGCGCCATGCTGGGCGAAGGCTACGCCTTCATGGACGGAAACAGCGCGACCTATGAACTGAACGTCAGCATCGAGGACAGAAGCCAGGCGCTTACCGACACCGAGCTGATCGTGAATGTGGGCGGCATGGGCGGCACCAACACCACCCAGACGAACGGCACTTATACTGGCACGATCAATGTACGCGTGGTGAAACCCGCAGGTGCGTCGACTGTCTCCATCGGCGGCCTGACCGGCTCCCAGCGCTATCAGGTGGCGGAGAACAACACCCTGAAAGCGGACATCACAACGGATCTCCAGCTGGATCCCGATCAGGGCAAGGTATACGTCGGTCAGGTGATCGGCAGCACCAACGTGCCCTACTGCATCGTGCAGCTGATCTTCGCGGCTCCGGGAACAGTGGATTATTCCGGCTGCCGGAACAATCAAGCGGACGTGACCCTGAACGGCGAAGCCGTGACGGCCATGAAAGGCCAGGCGCTCACCGTAAAGGGCGAGGCGCTTCCCTACATCGCCAACGGCGACCTGAACGTGGAAGGCGCTTCCTATACCTCCAACATCAACGACGTCATCGCTGAATACGGCTCCGCTGTGCCCGCGGCCTTCCTCCAGAACGCGGTGATCGTGCTGGTGGATGAACCGTAATCCCCCTTTCGCTCCCTTCCCGCGATCCATGCGGGAAGGGAGCTCCTCTTTAGAGACAAATATCAATAATACACGACAAATGTGTAATACGAAGAGCGGATTGCATGGTATAATCAGTCCATAGGATTCAGGATGGAGGTGGCCGGCGTTGGATGTGAATCGCATCATCCGCCAGATGACCGTGGAGGAAAAGGCCGCGCTGGTTTCCGGCACGGATTTCATGTATACGAATCCCATCCCGCGTTTGGGGATCCCCAGCCTTTGCATGTCGGACGGCCCCCACGGCCTGCGCAAGCAGATCGGCAGCGGCGACAACGGCGTAAGCCAGTCTGAGCCTTCGACGGCGTTCCCGACGGCGGCCTGCACCGCCTCGGGCTGGAACCCGGAGAACCTGAGGAAAATGGGCCGGGCCATCGCGAAGGAATGCAGGCATTACGGTGTCCACACGCTGCTGGGCCCCGGGGTCAACATCAAGCGGAATCCCCTCTGCGGGCGGAATTTCGAGTATTTTTCGGAAGACCCGCTGCTCTCCGGCGTGATGGGCGCGGCGGAGGTGGAAGGCGTGCAGAGCGAAGGCGTGGGCGTTTCCCTCAAGCACTTCGCCCTGAACAACAGCGAGAATTACCGCTTCATGGGCAATTCCGTCGCCTCGGAAAAAACCATGCGGGAAATCTACCTGAAGCCCTTTGAATACGTCGTGAAGCACGCCAGGCCCGCCACCGTGATGTGCGCCTACAACCGGATCAACGGGACCTTCTGCTCGGAGAACAAATGGCTCCTAACCGACGTGCTCCGCAGCGAATGGGGCTTTGACGGCGTGGTGATGACGGACTGGGGCGCCGTGCACGACCGGGTGGCGGGGCTGAAGGCCGGTCTGGATCTGGAAATGCCCGGCGACACGGCCATCTGCCGCCGCTGGATCCTGGACGCCATCGAAGACGGCACGCTGACCATGGAGGAATTGGACAAAGCCTGCCGCAATATCCTGTGCTGGATCGACGCCTATGCAAAGCCCGCCGATCCTTCGCCGGTGGACTGGGACGCCCATCATGCCCTGGCTGCTGAAATCGCCGCAGACTGCGCCGTGCTGATGAAGAACGACGGCGTGCTGCCGCTGAGCGGGAAAGAAAAGCTGCACATCGCGGGCGGGCTGTTTGAAAACATGCGCTATCAAGGCGCAGGCAGCTCCATGATCCACCCGACCCAGGTCACGGCCCCGAAGGACGCCTTCGTGCAGCGTGGCGTCCGGTCTGTGCCGCTGGAAGAAGCCGACGTGATCCTCGTTTTCGCGGGTCTCACCGACGAATATGAATCCGAGGGCGGCGACCGGGAGCACATGCGCCTGCCGGAAAAGCAGCTGCGGGAGATCGACGCGCTGTGCGAAAGCGGGAAAAAAGTGGTCGTGGTGCTTTTCGGCGGCTCCCCGGTGGAGCTTCCCTTCTGCGACAGGGTCGGCGCCATCCTCAACATGTACCTGCCCGGGCAGAACGGCGGCACGGCGGCTTATCAGCTGCTTTTTGGCGAAAAGAACCCCTCCGGCAAGCTGGCCGAGACCTGGCCGCTGAAATATGAGGATGTGCCCAGCGCCGGGACCTTTGGAAAGGGCGTGAATGAGATTTACAGCGAGGGCACAGAGGTCGGCTACCGTTATTATCACAAGCACGGCATCCCGGTCCGCTTCCCCTTCGGCTTCGGACTGAGCTACACCGTCTTTGAGAAAACCGAGTGGATGAAAGACGGAACGCAGTACGCGCAGACCATCACGAATACCGGCGGCCGGTACGGCGCGGAGGTCGCTCAGCTCTATGTAGACGGCGAATTGAAGGGCTTTCAAAAGGTGTATCTGAAGCCAGGCGAATCCCAAACCGTGACGCTCTCGGTGGAACCGGAGCCGGAGACTGCGTATTCCGACAGCTATACGGTTCAGGGTGATCCGCCGCGTTTCCCGGTAACGATGGAGTCCCGTTTTACAGACCTGAAGCAGAGCTTCATGGGCCGCATCCTGTACAATGCCGTGCTGTCCGTGGCGAAAAAGCAGGCGAAAGAAGCGGAGAAAATGCCGGATGGCCCGGAGAAAGAGAACAAGCGCAAGGGAGCGCAGTTCCTGAAACGCATTTTAGAGAGCAATTCCCCCCGCTCCATGAGCATGACCGCCGGCAAGTCCATGCCGTACAATTTCGCGCAGGGCTTCGTCGAACTCACCAACGGACACCTCATCAAAGGCGCTCGCTGCTTTATGCAAAAGATCAGGGTACCGAAACTGCCGAAGGAGGAGAACTGAAATGAAACTGCCCGCAAGTCTCGTCAGAACACCGGAGGTCAGCAAGAAGGAAAAATGGCTGGGCTATCTGCTGGGCCCCGCCGGGGCACTGCTGCTCAACGCCGTCCTGGCCACTTATCTGAACGTCTACTACACGGACGTGCTGAATCTGACCCCGCTGTGGGGCGGCATGTTCCTGACCATCTTCCCCATCGTGTCCAAGGTGATCGACGCCATCACCAATATCCTGATGGGTCAGGTAATCGACAGGACGAAAACGAAAGAGGGCAAGGCCCGTCCCTGGCTGCTGCTGTCCGCCATTCTGGTGCCGATTACCGCTATCCTGCTGTTTACCGTTCCCGAGGGGAGCGATACGGTCAAGGCGATCTGGGTGATGATCTCATACAACCTGTTCTATTCCTTCGCCTATACCATCTTCAACATGAGCCACAACCTGATGGTGCCTCTTTCCACCCGCGACGGCACTGCCCGCGGCGGGCTTTCCGTGTTCAATCAGATCACCACCATCATGATGAGCGGCATTCTGGTGGCGCTGGTATTCCCCATGGTCATCATGCCGATGATCGGCGTGGATAAATCCAAATGGATCACGCTGATGGCCATCCTGTCCATCATCGCGCTGCCGCTGACGCTGCTGGAATACTTCTTCACCAAGGAGCGCGTGACCGAGGAAAACGCCGGGGAGAGGGAGACGAAAAGCCAGCTCCCGTTCAGGCAGCAGATCAAAATTCTGTTCACGGACAAATACATGGTGCTCATGTATGTCTATTTCCTGGTCTACACGATCGGCACCACACTGAAAAATCTCGGGTTGGTCTACTATTGCAATTATGTACTGGGCACCTACAACGACGGCATCACGCAAATGCTGGTCTCCGTGATCGGCGGCGTGCCGATGGGCATCGGCATCTTCGCCGTCTGGCCGCTGGCCAAGAAGTTCGGCAAGCGGAACGTGACCATGGTGGGATTCCTGCTGTATGCCCTCGGCAGCCTGATCTGCTGGCTGTTCCCCACAAACTTGGTCATCGTCCTGGTAGGTCAGTTCATCAAGAACATCGGCGGCCTGCCCTGCGCTTATGTGTTTATGGCTTTGTTTGCCGACTGCCTGGATCATCTGGAATGGAAAAAGAACATCCGCATGGACGGCGCGGCCATGAGTATTTATAACATCATCGCGGTCGCTATGGTCGGTATCATGACGGGCGTCTTTAACTGGATGCTGGCCACCTCCCGCTATATCGCCCCCATCACGGCCGGCAGCGTCACGGAAGCAGCCTCCACCTTGGCAGCCAACGGCTGGACTGCCCAGGTAGCTCTTGAAAGCCTGAAGCCCGCCGCGGACGGTGTGCTCACTGTGGCCATGCAGCAGTCCGGCAATGTAAACAGCATGATCACCATCGCGTTCGTTGGACTGGAAGTGTTTACCGGAATCATTCTGGCTGTCATCCTGTGGTTCATCAATGTGGAAAAGAATATCGCCAGGGAGCAGGAGGAGATCAAGGCGAGGAGGACTGCTGAATGAAAGCAATTCGACTGAGAACCGAATACCTGGAAAATCCGCTGGGCATCGACATCCGTCATCCCCGCCTCCAATGGATCTGCGAGGGCGGACAGAAGCAGACCGCCTACCGGATCGTCACCGAAAAATGGGACAGCGGCAAGGTGGCATCCTCCTCCATGCACGCGGATTATCCCCAGGAGCTTTCCGATCGGGAGTGGGTGAACTGGAAGGTTTGCCTGTGGGACGAAAATGACGAACCGGGCGGCTGGAGCGAGGCCTTCTTTGAGATGGGCATCTCGGAATGGAAAGCCCAATGGATCACGGGTGATTACAGGCCGAAGAAGAAGGAGCGCTATCCCGTGGACTGCTTCCGCAAGGCGTTCTCCGCAGAGAGCGTGAAGCAGGCCCGGCTGTACATCTCCGCCTGCGGCGAATACGAAGCCCGAATCAACGGGGCGCGGGTGGGAAACTTCATCCTGGCTCCCGGCTCCACGGATTACCGCAGGCGCATCCAGTACCAGACCTACGACGTGACCGATCTGATCCGGAACGGCGAAAACGCCCTCACGGTGGAGCTGGCCGACGGCTGGTACCGCGGCTCAAGCGGCGCCAAGGGCCGCACCTGCACTTACGGTACCGTCACCCGCCTCATCGCACAGCTGGAGATCACCGGAACGGATGGGACGGTGCGGACGATCGCGACCGACGAAAGCTGGCAGTGGTCCGGCGACGGCCCCATCCGCTTTGCCGACAACGAAGACGGAGAGATCGTGGACGCCAACATGACGCCCAGCTATAGCGGCAAAGCAAAACTGAGCCCGCTGGATGTGCCGCTGACTGCTTCAAATAACGTATTTGTGACAGAGCACGAGCAATTCAAACCGGTTGAAAAGATCACAACGCCTTGCGGAAAAACCGTATTGAGGTTTCCCCAAAACCTGTGCGGCTATCTTTCTTTCCGGCTGAACGCGAAAGCGGGGCAGCAGATCCATATCCGCCTGGGCGAAATGCTGGACGACGCGGGCGAATTCACCCAGAAGAACATCCAGTGCGTCACCAAGGGAAAGGCGTCGCCCTTGCAGGAATTTACCTATACCTGCAAGGAAGGGCTCAACGAATACAAGCCCAAGTTCTTCTACGGCGGCTTCCAGTACGCCCTGATCGAAACGGATATCCCCTTTGAATTGGATGATTTCACGCAGATCGCCCTGTATTCGGATTTCCCGTTCACTTCCTCCTTTGATTGCTCCAACGAACTGATCAACCGGTTCTACAAAGCCACGGAATGGTCGCTGAAATCCAATTCCACCGATATTCCTTCCGACTGCCCCACCCGGGAGCGCATGGGCTGGACCGGCGACAGCCAGGTGTTTTTCGGCACGGCCAGCTACCTTTCGGATTACGCCGCCTTCGCCCGGAAGCACCTGCGGGACGTATTCGACCGGCAGTGGAAGAACGGCAAGCTGCCCCAGATCGCGCCTTATGCCAACGAGGACTGGTTCATGTGGACCATGAACGGCTCCGTGGGCTGGGCGGACGTGGGCATCCTGATGCCCTGGCGCTTTTATCGGAAATACGGCGACAGGCGCATCCTGGAGGACAATTTCGACCGGATGATGCGCTACGCCAAATTCATGATTTCCCGCTGCGGCAAGCCGGGCGGCGTCTACGCAAAGCCTTTGGGCATCTCCCGGGCCAACCGGAAATACGCCGTCAACGCAGGCCAGTCCTACGGCGAGTGGGCGGAGCCGAAAGACGTACGGGCCTTCGTCTGGACGGACTTTGCCGAGCCGCATCCCGAGGAATCCACCGCTTACACCGCCTGGGTGCTGGGCATCATGGCAGACATCTGCGAGGTGCTGGGGAAAACCGAGCCCATTGCGGAGCTGCGGGAATATTCCGAAGGCGCGAAACGGGCTTATCAGGAAATGGTGACGAAACCGAAGTTCACCCTGGACACGGATCGTCAGGCCAAGCTGGTGCGTCCCCTGTACATGGATTTGCTGAATGATGAGCAGACCGCCTTTGCGAAAAAGCGGCTGATCCAGGCGCTGGACAATTACGGCTGGCGGCTGGGCACCGGTTTCCTCTCCACGCCCCTGATCCTCTACGTACTTGCGGACATGGACATCGAATACGCCTACCGCCTGCTGGAAAACGAGGAGATTCCCGGCTGGCTGTCCATGCCCAAATCCGGCGCCATGACCATCTGGGAGGGCTGGGAAGGCCCCAAATCCGACAGCGGCATCTGTTCCCTGAACCATTATTCCAAGGGCGCGGTGTGCGAATGGATGTTCGACACCTGCTGCGGCATCCGGGTGGACGGCGAGAACCGCTTTATCATCGCTCCTCGCCCTGGCGGGCACCTGACCCATGCCACGGCGCGCTACGACAGCATTTACGGCACGATTGAAAGCGGCTGGGAAAAGAAAAACGGAAAGACCGTGTTCACCGTCACCGTGCCCGCCAACTGCGAAGCCCTGGTGCGCCTGCCCGACGGCAGCGAACGCGTGCAGAAAACCGGCACTGCTACCTATACGATCTGACAGACGGAGGGAAAGCAAATGAAAGTATTCATGATCGGCGGAACGGGCTTGCTGGGCAGCGAAGCGGCGAAGGAGCTGATTGCCCGGGGGCATGAGGTCAGCAGCATCGCGCTGCCGCCGCTGCCCACCGGCGCGGTGCTGCCGCCGGAAATGAAGATTGAATACGGCAACTATCTGGAAATGAGCGACGACGATCTGCGCGCTTACCTCACCGGCTGCGAGGGCTTCGTGTTCGCCGCGGGCGTGGACGAACGGGTGGAAGGCCCCGCGCCCATCTATGATCTGTATAAGAAATACAACATTGACCCCGTGAAGCGGCTGCTGACGCTGTGCAAGGAATGCGGCGTCAGGCACGCGGTGATCCTGGGCTCCTATTTCTCCTACGCGGCAAAAAAATGGCCCGAAAAGAAGCTGACGGAATGGCATCCCTACATCCGCAGCCGCATCGACCAGGAGGAAGCCGCCATGGCTTTCGCCGGGGAGGGGCTGGACGTGGCGGTGCTGGAGCTGCCCTACATCTTCGGCACCCAGCCGGGCCGCAAGCCGGTGTGGGTGTTCCTGGTGGAAAATGTGATGGCCATGAAGGGCGTCACCATGTACCCCAAGGGCGGCTCCACCATGGTGACGGTGCATCAGGTGGGCCAGGCCATTGCCGGGGCGCTGGAGCGGAACAAAGGCGGCAAATGTTATCCCATCGGGTACTATAACCTGACCTGGAAGGAGCTGCTCAGGATCGTCCATAAATACCTGGGCTGCCCGGACAAGAAGATCATCACCATCCCCACCTGGATGTACGCCCTGGGCTGCAAAAAGATCATGAAGGAGCAGAAGGAAAAGGGCATCCAGGGCGGCCTTCACATGGTGAAGTTTGCGGGCATCATGTGCTCCAACCTTTTCATCGACAAGAGCGAGGGCTGCGCTGCGCTGGGCGTGACCGACGACGATATCGACGCCGCCATCGGGGATTCCATTTTGCTGTGCAAGGCCGTGATCGAGAAGAAAACCCAGGTGCTGGGCATGAAGGGTGAATGACATGAAGGTATTATTGACCGGCGCAGCGGGCGGCATGGGGCTGGAAAGCCTGAAGCAGATGGCGGAGGAAAGGGGAAGCTATCAGATCGTGGCGCTGGACCTGGACACCGAACGCTGCCGGGAAAGGCTGAAACCCTACGCGGACAGCAAAAGGGTGCAGACCCTGTTCGGCGATCTGACCGACGCGGCCTTTGTGGAAAATGTCGTTCGGGGCTGCGATCTCATCCTGCACGTGGCCGCTTTCGTTTCCCCCGCCGCGGACTATCATCCGAAAAAGGCCATGGAGATCAATTTCGGCGGCACCCGGAACCTGATCGAAGCGGTGAAAAAGCTGGGCCAGAACGACACCACCCGCTTTGTGTACATCGGCACCGTGGCGGAAACCGGCGACCGCATGCCGCCCATCCACTGGGGCCGGGTAGGCGATCCCATCAAGCCCAGCATGTTTGATTACTACGCCGTATCCAAAATCGCGGCGGAACGGTACTTGATTGAAAGCGGGCTGAAATACTGGGTCAGCCTCCGGCAGACGGGCATCATGGGCCCGGCCATGGCGAAGGTCCGGGACGCCATCCAGTTCCACAACTGCCTGGACAACGTGCTGGAATACGTGTCCGACCGGGACAGCGGCCGGCTCATGTGCCATCTGGCCGCCTATACGGAAAACGGCGCGCTGCCGGAGGAATTCTGGGGCCACATTTACAACATCGGCGGCGGGCCTTCCTGCCGGGTGGACACCTACACCATGTACAAGCTCATGTACAGGGAAATCGGCATCAAAAACATTGATTACGTCATCGATCCCAAGGTCAACGCCACGCTGAACTTCCACGGCCAGTATTACCTGGATTCGGATAAGTTGGAAAACTATCTGCACTTCCGCTCCGACAGTATGCAGTATTTCTATGACGCCTATCTGAAAGAGCTCGGCGCGGCCAAACCCTTCGGGAAGATCATCTGCAAGCTGCCCGGCGGGCAGAAGCTGATGGGGGCTATCATCAAAAGCACCTTCAAAAAGCACCTGAACAGCCAGCACGGCACCAAACATTTCATCGACGCCAACATGGACGACCACATCGACGCCTATTGGGGCAGCCGGAAGCGCTGGGAAGCGTTGCCTAAGAAGGCCAGCCAAATGGATCACTTCACCGATTGGGACAAGGTCGTTCCCATCGGCCACGGCTACGACGAATCCAAGCCCGAAAGCGAACTGACCTTGACCGATCTGCAGGGCGCGGCCAAATTCCGGGGCGGAGCATGCCTGAGCGAAGCCATGGAAAAGGGCGATTGGCAGACCAAGCAGACCTTCCGCTGCGCCTTCGGCCACACCTTCGACGCCAGCCCAAGGCTTATCCTGGAGGGCGGACACTGGTGCCCGGAATGTGAGCGCAAAAGCTGGAATTACGGGGCCCGGGCCAAAGTCGATCCCTTCTTCGCCCAGGTCTGGAATCCCCTCCACGGCCCGGATGAAATGCGGGAGTATCCCAAAGAAGTGACCGAGCTGGACGTATAAAGAAAGCGGGGGACACGGATGAAATACTATCTGGCCATCGACATCGGCGCGTCGAGCGGGCGGCACATCGTGGGCTGGAAGGAGAACGGGGAAATCCAAACCCAGGAAGTCTATCGTTTTCCCAACAGCGTCACGGAACAGGACGGGCATTTGATCTGGGACATCGAAACCCTGGAACGCCATGTGAAAGCGGGCGTCGACGAGGCGCTGAAACAATACCCGCAGATCGAAAGCCTGTCCGTCGACACCTGGGGCGTGGATTACGTGCTGATGAACAAGAACCAGCCCATTCTGCCCTGCTACGCCTACCGGGACGGCAGGACGGAAGCAGTGATCCCGCAGGCGCACGAAAAAATGCCCTTTTCGGAGCTGTACCGCAGAACGGGCATCCAGTTCCAGCCCTTCAATACGATCTATCAGCTGTACGCCGATAAGCTGGCCGGGCGGCTGGAGCAGGCCTGCGGCTTCCTGATGATCCCGGAATACCTGATGTACAGGCTCTGCGGCGTGAAAAGCCACGAGTACACCAAC
>CACWLP010000035.1 GCA_902761755.1 uncultured Eubacteriales bacterium
ATCAATGTCGGTGGGTATATTGGTTCCAGTACAGCATCGGAGATTAAGTATGCGCAAGCGACTGGAAAGCCAATAAAGTACTTGGAAGCTTTGGCTGAATGAAGCCGTCATGCTCCGGAACGGAGGTGAAAGAATGCAGGACTGTTATGTAGGTGATATCGGAGATTATGGGAAGTTTGCTCTCCTTCGGGAAATGCACAGGCAGGGGCTTTCCATCGGGATTAACTGGTATAAAACTGATGCGATAACGTCAGAAAAACAAAATGATGGAAAATACTGCATTCCGGATCGTCTCACGGTTTATGATACAGATCTTTCGACGCGGTTGAAGAAGATATTTTATTCGCAGGATAGTATTGTTCGCTCCATAAAGGCGCTGGAAGCTGAGCAACTTATTGGCGGAGCTTTGTACTATTCTGACTGTGTACCGGTTGGACATCGAGAAAAATGGCATCAGCATGCTTTGAGCGCTTTATCTGGCTCTGATTTGGTCTTTCTTGATCCGGATAACGGGATGATTGTTTCTTCAGCAGAAAAAGACAAGCAAAAGCAACGCAAATATGTTCTTGATGCAGAATTCAAAGATTATCTTTGTACGGGGCACAGTGTCGTGATCTATCAGCACCGTCCCAGGGTAAATGAAGCAGTTTACATCGATAGGATGATGCAACGGTTTATGAGCCTGAGCCCAGATGTAAGAAGAAGCGACGTACAAGTCATCACTTTTCCACGTTATTCTGTTCGGGACTACTTTGCAATCAGCATCAACGAAGACCATCGTTTGAAAATAAAAAGAGCGATTTCCAATTTGGTGAACGGAGTATGGGGCTCTGGGAAAAAGCCGATGTGTCGTCTGCCGATCAGTATCGAAAATGCACTCTCCAACGAAACTCCGAACTCACCAACGAAACTACACTCCCCAACGAAACCCGTGAGTAACGTTGGGGAGTGAAACGATCCGGAACCGGTGGTATGGAGCCAAGTGTCAAACCAGCAGAAAGGAGATGACCAGGGTGCTGAAACCTTTTGATTTACAAGCATTGTACATAATCCTTTGTATCAAAGTTGCTCTGGTCACAGAAGTGCCCGCTGATGCCGGAAAGATTTGCACAGTCTGCGGCAAACGATTTATCCCCGGGTCCAACAGACAGCAATATTGCCCGGATTGTTCCCGGGAAGCTGCCCGCGTCAAACACGCCAAACGCTCCAGAGCATATCGTGAGCGCAACGGCGCGTGACGCATTAGGACCTTAATTTGAAACTGCACGAGGAATTCGTTATCCTCCTGAAAACCGACTCTGGAAACCCTTGTTTTTATTGGGTTTCAGAAGCCCTAAAGCGTCACGTTCCTCCCTTTTTCTGAGGGTTTATAGCGTGACACTTTCTCTTTACTATCGTATTCCACGTGACGCATTAGAAGTCAAAAATCGGGGTGGACGATGAATGTATCGTCCTCCTGAAAACAGCCTCTGGAAACCGTTGATTTTACTGGGTTTCAGAGGCTCTAAAGCGTTACATTCGAATATACAGGGCAAGCAAATTTTGCGGCGCTTGTCCTGTTTTTATGTGGTTGCCGCGCCACGAAAGAGATAATTTATGAATCATATAGAAATAAACGGCGCTCAAGTCGCCAATATAAAACCATTCTTCGCCCGCGGTGAGCAAGGCATCGATGTATATGTCTGCGATAAGCATGAATATGGCACTGCCCACATTCAGGTCACATATTACGGTGCTGAAGCGGCTGAAATCATGAGCACACTGAAAGTGGGAGATCTTGTGGACGTGAGCGGAACACTCCGGGTTCATTCCTACGTCGGAAGTGACCGTGTATCAAAACTGTCACTCGTCTTAGCAAACCCGAGCAAAATAAAGAAACAAAACCAATATTTGAAGTCAAAATCCGATGACGATGATGATTTACCTTTTTAAGATGTAAATCTCAATTTATAGAGTTGATTTTTTGAACTTTTCAGCATTGGCACATCCATATAAAACCTGTCGTCGGGCAGCATTTCGGTATGAAGCGCTGCCCGATCGGCAACAATAGACTATTCGAAAAAGGAGCTTTTGATGTATGAAGCAAAAAGAATCCGCTTCCGCAGACACGCGGAAAAAGGCAGCCATCGAACAGGCATGGCTGCAATATTTCAACCAGGTGCTCTTTGAGCAGGGTCTGATCACAGAACAGGAACGCAACCGCATGATCCACCGCATCAACAACCGGATCTGTGCGAAATAATCGTTATAAGGAAAGGGAACCGCTTTGGGGATCTTCTACGCGGTTTTCTGTCTTTATTGTACCATAAGGGAGGAAGATTTATAGCGCCATTGAAGAAAAACGATGAAAACCGCCACCCTCCAATTGATTCGATTGGATGAAATGTATAGGAAACAGCAAATGACTGATTGACTTCTTTCTTCTTCTATGATATAGTTTATTCATGATTCAGCGAATTCAAAGAAGGTGAACCAATGGATATTTTAACAGCGCGCAAGGAATTAAGAACGCGAACGATTTACGATCTCTCCCTCCGGGTAACGTTTTACGCCCGGGTATCCACGGACAAGGACGAGCAGCTGAATTCCCTGGATAACCAGGTGAAGTATTATCAGGAACTGATCGGCAAAAACAAGGCATGGACCTATGTGCCGGGGTATGTGGACGAGGGGCTCTCCGGCATTTCCACGAAAAAGCGGGAGAATTTTAACCGCATGGTGGAGGATGGGAAGGCCGGGGCATTTGACATGATCATCACCAAGGAAATCACCCGTTTCGCCCGCAACACCCTGGATTCCATTCAGTATACCAGAGAATTATTATCCAGCGGCGTGGCGGTGTTTTTCCAGAATGACGGCATCAACACCCTGGACGAGGATTCGGAATTGCGGCTCACCATTATGAGTGGCATCGCCCAGGACGAACTGCGCAAGCTCTCCAGCCGCGTGCGGTTCGGCCATCAGCAGGCCATAAAATCCAGCGTGGTGCTGGGCAACAGCCGGATCATAGGCTACAAGAAGGCCAACAAGCACCTGGTGATCGACGAAACGGAAGCGCCCATGGTGCGGGAGCTGTTTGCGCTCTACGCCACCGACAAGTATTCCATGAAGCAGATCGAGCAGATCTTCTGGGATAAGGGCTACCGCAACATGAACGGCAACAAGATCGCCCACGGCACCATGAGCAACATCATCGCCAACCCCAAATACAAGGGCTATTACGTGGGCAACAAGGTGAAGGTCATCGACATGTTCACCAAGAAGCAGAAGTTCCTGCCGCCGGAGGAATGGGTGATGTTCAAGGACGAGACGGGCGAGATCGTCCCCGCCATCGTCAGCGAAGAACTGTGGGACAAGGCCAACGCCGTCCTGCGCCGCCGCAGCGAGGACGTAAAGAACCGGCAGGGGGTGTGCAACCACCCCAACCTTCTCACCGGCAAGCTCTTTTGCGCCTGCTGCGGGGAGCCCTATTACCGGCGGGAATCCAAGCACGTCCACAGCCCCAATAACTCCAAGTGGGTGTGCAGCGGGAAAATCAAGAACGGCGCGGACACCTGCGCGTCCTTCCCCATTTACGAATCCGAGATCCGGCCCATACTGCTGGAGGTCTTTCAGGACACCCAGACGGACGCCAGCGCCCTGGCGGAAGAATACATCCGCCTGTACGCCGAAATGACGGACCACAATCAGCTATCCTCCCGAATCGCGGCCCAGCGGAAAACCATCGACAACGCGGAAAAGAAAAAAGGAAAGCTATTGCAGCTCAGCGCGGACGGCATGATCTCCGACCGGGATTTCAAAAAAATGACCGACGATTGCAACCGGGAAATCGAACAGGCGGAAAAAGCCATCGACGCCCTGAACGCCGAAATGGACACCAGCGAAGCGTACAAGGCCAAGATCGCCAAGATCCGCAAGGTGCTTTCCGACGCTCAGAAAGACGCTGCGGCGGGCGTCATCAGCAAGGAATTCGTGGAGCAGTACATCGACAAGATCATCGCCACGCCGGAGGCAGACGGCTCCCTGCGGTTAGATATCAAGATTTTCACCGGCGACACGGATCAGAAATTCCTCCGGGAAAAGCCGCGCCGTACGGGCCACACGTTCTTGACCATGTAGCCGCCGATATAGCCGGCCTGGCGGGAAGGCAGATCGCCGTTGTAGCCCTGCTTCAGGTTGATGCCCAGCTCGCTGGCGATTTCATACTTCATGTTGTCCAGGGCCGCGCGTGCTTCGGGCACGTTGACGCGGTTGGAGTTGCTGGAAGAAGAGGAAGAGCCGCTGTTGGAATTGAACATGGTGATTCACTCCTATCCTATTTTATTGCCCCGCGTTGGACGCCGGGGCCATGGGCCGGATTGCTTCCGGCTTTTTTGTTGGGATGGACGCGGGGCAGCGCGCATCGCCCTGGCTCCCGCCTCCCTCCGGCCGTCACTTGCCGGCCATCTGCTTCTCCGCCTGCTCGATCAGGCGCTTGACCATGTAACCGCCCACATAGCCGTTTTCCCGGCTGGACAGGTCGCCGTTATAGCCCTGCTTGAAGTTGATGCCCAGTTCCCGGGCGATCTCAAACTTCATGTTGTCCAGGGCGCCCCGGGCTTCGGGCACGTTGACCCGGCTGCCGGCGCTGCTTCCCGACTGATTCATCGCTTTTCACCTCCTTCTTTCAGGATCACTGCTATTGTGACCGCCGGGCAGAAAAATACGCTGGCATTTTTGTGCATGGCGCAAATTCGTAACAAATATTTCGTCAAAAAGCCGCATTTTTCCGGGATATTCTCTTGCATTTTTCCCGCAATTCCTGTACAATATTCCCGTATTTCCTCTTAATGTTCGGGTTTTTCAAGAATTGGCAGAGGAGGCACGGACCATGAAGGAGCTGCGGAACGCCATCCTGACCCAAGGCCAGGGCATCGGCATGGACATCGTGAAGGTGGACATGTTCCTCAATCACCGGCTGGACACGGGCCTTCTGTTCCGCATGGGCGAAGAGCTGGCCCGCCGCTTCCGGGAGGACAAGCCGGACATCGTGCTGACGGTGGAAGCCAGCGGCATCGCCCTGGCGCTGACCTGCGCCCGGGCCCTGGGCGATCTGCCGGTGGTGTTCGCCAAAAAGAGCGCCACCGTGGTGCAGAGCGCGGATCTGGCCCAGGCGAAGGTGTACTCCTTCACCCACAAGCGGGAAAACGTGATCCGGGTGGACAAAAAATACCTGCCCGCCGGCAGCCGGGTGCTGATCGTGGACGATTTCCTGGCGGACGGCCAGGCGTGCCAGGGCATGCTGGCCCTGTGCGCCCAGACGGACTGCAAGGTGGTGGGCATCGGCATCGGCATCGAAAAGGGCTTCATGCCCGGCGGGAAAAACCTGCGGGACATGGGCATCAAATTATCGTCTTTGGCAGTCGTTTCCGCCATTGAGGACGGAAAAATCATCCTGGCGGACGGCTGATCCAAATAGATCCCTTCAGAACCATCTTAGGAGGAGGAAAAAAAACATGAAGAAACTGGTTGCTCTCCTGCTGACCCTGGCGCTGTGCCTGGGCACCGTGGCCGCCCTGGCCGACGGCATTGCCAAAGAAGAAGTGAAGCTGGGCGTGATCCTGCTGCACGACGAGGATTCCACCTACGACCTCAACTTCATCAACGGCGTCAACGAAGCCAAGGAAGCCCTGGGGCTGAGCGACGATCAGGTCATCATCGTCCGCAACATCCCCGAATCCAACGAATGCTACCAGACCGCCCTGAACCTGGTGGACGAAGGCTGCAACATCATCTTCGCCGACAGCTTCGGCCATGAATCCTTCATGCTGAAGGCGGCCCAGGAAGTGCCCGATGTGGACTTCTGCCACGCCACCGGCACCATGGCCCACACCGAAAACCTGGCCAACTTCCACAACGCCTTCGCCGCGATCTATGAAGGCCGCTACCTGGCTGGCATCGCCGCCGGCATGAAGCTCAACGAGATCAAGGCCGCCGGCAAGCTCAAGGGCGAAGTGCCCATGATGGGCTACGTGGGCGCCTACACCTACGCCGAAGTGGTTTCCGGCTACACCAGCTTCTACCTGGGCGCCAAGTCCGTCTGCCCCGACGTGATCATGAAGGTGCAGTTCACCGGTTCCTGGTATGACGCCAAGGAAGAAAAGGCCGCCGCCGAAGCCCTGATCAACGCCGGCGCCGACCTGATCAGCCAGCACGCCGACTCCATGGGCGCTCCCACTGCCTGTGAAAACGCCGGCATCCCCGACGTGAGCTACAACGGCTCCACCATCGAAAGCTGCCCCAACACCTTCATCGTGTCCTCCCGGATCAACTGGGCGCCCTACTTTGAATACATCGTGGGCCAGAAGATCAAGGGCGAACCCATCGACACCGACTGGACCGGCACCATCGAAACCGGCTCCGTGGTGCTCACCGACGTGAACACCGCCGTGGCCGCCGAGGGCACCGTGGAAGCCATCGAAGCCGCCAAGGCCGAATTCGCCGCGGGCACCAAGCACGTGTTCGACACCGCCACCGAAGGCTTCATCACCAAGGACGGCGCTCCCCTGGATTCCTACCTGGCCGACGTGGACACCGACGCCGCCTACACCCCCGATACCGAAGTGGTCGCCGACGGATACTTCCATGAATCCGAATTCCGCTCCGCGCCTTACTTCGACGTACAGATCGACGGCATCGAGCTGCTGAACGCCATGTTCTGATTACCGGAAAAATAATGGCCGGACTGCCGTTCCCCAGCGAGCGGCAGTCCGGCCCCTTTTTCAACGAAAGCGGAGGACGGCCCGTGGAAAAGCAGCTTGCGCTTGAAATGCGCGGAATCACCAAGCGGTTCGGCAGCGTGATCGCCAATTATCATGTGGACCTGGACGTGTACCGGGGAGAGATCCTGGCCGTACTGGGCGAAAACGGCTGCGGGAAAACGACCCTGATGAACATGATCGCGGGGATCTATTTCCCGGACGACGGAAAAATCTATATGGACGGCCAGGAAGTGGTCATCCGCTCCCCCAAGGACGCCTTCGCCCACGGGATCGGCATGATCCATCAGCATTTCAAGCTGGTGGATCTGTTCACCGCGGGCGAAAACATCGTGCTGGGGGTCAAGGAAAACGGCCGCTACCGCATCAAGGACGTGAACGAACGGGTGGCCGCCATCGCCGCCCGCTACGGTTTTCACATCGACCCGTCCAAGAAGATCTACGATATGTCCGTATCCGAAAAGCAGACGGTGGAAATCATCAAGGTGCTGTACCGCGGGGCGGATATCCTGATCCTGGACGAGCCCACCGCGGTGCTGACGCCCCAGGAGATCACCCGGCTGTTCCAGGTGCTGCGGCGGATGAAGGAGGACGGCAAATCCATCATCATCATCACCCATAAGCTCCACGAAGTGCTGGAGGTCAGCGACCGGGTGACCATTCTGCGCAAAGGCGAGCACATCGCCACCGTGAACACCCGGGACACCGACGAAAACCGGCTCACAGAAATGATGGTGGGCAAGAAGATCGACCTGAATATCGACCGGCCTGCGCCCAAAAACGCCCAGCCGCGCCTGGAGGTGCGGCACCTGGATCTGCACAACGCCGAAGGCATCCACGTGCTGCGGGACGTTTCCTTCACCGCCAACGGCGGGGAGATCCTGGGCGTCGCCGGCATCGCCGGCAGCGGGCAGAGAGAGCTGCTGGAAGCCATTACCGGCCTGCAGCCCCGGGTGCAGGGCGAGATCATTTTCCACAATCCCAAGAAGGACCGGCCCGTTACCTTCTTCCACAAAAGCATGCGGCGGGTGCGGGAGCTGTGCGCCCAGAACGCCTTCCACGACGGCAAGGGCCGGGACGTATCCTTCGACGGGATGAAAACCGCCGCCATCCGCAAATGGGTGGAAAGCGGCGACGTGCTGTTCCGGGAGGACGAGGTGATGAGCCTCCGGGACAAGACCCCCCTGGAGATCCGGCAGCTGGGCGTGCATCTGTCCTTCGTGCCGGAGGACCGGCTGGGCATGGGTCTGGTAGGCTCCATGGGCATTACGGACAATATGATGCTGCGCAGCTACCGCAAGGGCCGCGCCGGTTTTCTGGACCGGAAAAAGCCCCGGGCGCTGGCGGATGAAATCATCAAGGAGCTGGAGGTGGCCACCCCCGGCGTCAGCACGCCGGTGCGCAAGCTGTCCGGCGGCAACGTGCAGAAGGTGCTGGTGGGCCGGGAGATCGCCTTCATGCCCAAGGTCTTCATGGCGGCTTATCCCGTCCGGGGGCTGGACATCAATTCCTCGTATACCATCTACCGCCTGCTGAACAAGCAGAAGGAAAACGGCGTCGCCGTGATCTATGTGGGCGAGGATCTGGACGTGCTGCTGGCGCTGTGCGACCGGATCCTGGTGATCAATTCCGGCGCGGTCACGGGCATCTTGGACGCCCGCACCGCCACCAAGGAAGAAATCGGCCTGCTGATGACGAAAACCCAGGCGGCCGGGAAGGAGGAAACAAAATGAGCCATCCATCCCAGAACGCCGAGCGGGAACCGCTGATCCATCTGTCCAAGCGTTCCGGCATCCATCCCGCCAAGGCATGGGGCATCCGCCTCGCCGCCCTGGCGCTGGGCCTGATCACCTGCGGCCTGATCGCTTTTCTGCTGAGCGAAAAGCTGCGCAGCGACCCGAAGCTCATTGAAAAATTCTATACCGCTTTTTACCGCGCTTCCTTCGGCCGGGGCAAGATCGCTTCCGATCCGTACCGCAAAACGTGGGATTTCCTGCAGTATTCCGCCCTGCTGCTGTGCATCGCCCTGGCCCTGACGCCGGCCTTCCGCATGCGGTTCTGGAACATCGGCGCCGAGGGGCAGACCCTGATCGGGATGCTGGGCGCCAGCGCGGTCAATTTCTATCTCGGCGGAAAAATACCGGAATGGCTGCTGCTGATCCTGATGCTGTTTGCCGCGGTGCTCGCCGGGGCGGTGTGGGGGGTGATCCCCGCTTTGTTCAAGGCCCGCTGGGGCACCAACGAAACCCTCTTCACCCTGATGATGAATTACGTGGCCATGTTCCTGACGGCCTATCTGATCAAGAAATGGCAGCCCATGGGGTCCGGCACCCTGGCCTTCGCCAACGGCAAGCTGCCCGCCCTGATCAACAATTACCTGCTGATCATCCTGGTGTCGGTGGCGCTGGCAGCGGCGATGTTCGTCTATCTGCGGTATTCCAAGCACGGGTATGAGATCAACGTGGTGGGCGAAAGCGAGCGCACCGCCCAGTATGTGGGCATCAGCGTGAAAAAGGTGATCATCCGCACCATGTTGCTCAGCGGCATGCTCTGCGGGCTCACCGGCTTCCTGTTCGCCGGGCTGAACCAGAACATCACGAGGGATTCCATCGGCGGACGGGGCTTCACCGCCATCATCGTGGCCTGGCTGGCCAAATTCAATCCGCTGGTGATGATCCTGATGGCCGCGCTGGTGCTGCTGCTTCAGAAGGGCGCCGGCCAGATCAGCCAGGACCTGAACGTGCAGAAAACCGCCATGCCGGACGTAATCGTGGGCGTGATTCTGTTCTTCATTATCGGCTGCGAATTTTTCATCAATTATCAGGTGCATTTCCGCGGCCGCGGGCAAAAGCGGGAGGAGGCGGTCAAATGAGCGGATTCATGAATTATCTGGTCGACTCCCTGGCCTTCGGCGCCACCTTCATTTACGGCTCCACGGGCGAGATCCTCACCGAAAAGGCCGGGCATCTGAACCTGGGCATCCCCGGCATCATGTGCATGGGCGGCGCCGGCGGCGCGTGGATCATGTACCTCATCGGCTCCAGCGCCCTGCCGCCGTTCCTGATCGTGCTGCTGGGCACCCTGGCCGCCCTGCTCTTCGGCGCCCTGACCGGGGCCATCTATTCCTTCCTCACCATCACGCTGCGAGCCAACCAGAACGTCACCGGCCTGGCCCTGACCATCTTCGGGGAAGGGATGATGAAGGTCATCCTGGACGGCTCCAAGCTGACCAACAAAGCCTATCTGGTGCAGCCCGTATCCTACTTCCACTGGCCCTTCGCCGGCCGGAACGACAGCCTGCAGCTCATCGGCCCGCTGTTTTTCCTGGCGATCATCATCGCGGTTCTGTCCAGCTGGGTGCTGATGCGCACCAAGGTGGGGCTGCATCTGCGGGCCGTGGGCGAGAACCCCGCCACCGCGGACGCCGCGGGCATCAACGTCACGGGATACAAATACGCCGCCACCTGCATCGGCAGCGGCATCGCGGGCCTGGGCGGATTTTACTACATCGTCGATTACATGGGCAATAACGAGGCCTACCTGGATATCCCGTCGCTGGGCTGGCTGTCCATCGCGCTGGTGATTTTCGCCCTGTGGCGGCCGGTCCTGGCCATCGTGGGCTCCACGGTGTTCGGCTTCCTCTTCTCCCTCAGCAGCCTGATCAAAATTTCCACGGCCACCCAGCCGCTGATGCAGATGCTGCCCTACGTGGTCACCATCCTGGTGCTGATCGTCACCAGCATCCGCAACAAGCGGGAAAATCAGCCTCCCTCTTCCCTGGGCCTGTCCTATTTCCGGGAAGACCGGTAAACCCAATGCAAAAAGGGGCTGTTGCACAGCCCCTTCGATCAAATGGATCCTCCATTTGATCGACTTAAAACGCCTTTTCCTCTCGTCCCTGCGGGACTCCCGGGCGGAAAAGGCGCAAAGAAAGCATTTTTGCTCTCGCAGGGCATGCTCTGCTTCGCAAAAATGCTCCTCGCAGCGCACAGGTCGCTGCTGCGGATTACACTTGGAGGGGCTGCGGCCGATTTCCTGATATTCACTGTTGCTCATTCTTTTATGAAAACCAATATCCCTGTAAACAAAGAGGATGTTGCAGATTGGCTTCTGCAACATCCCCTTTTTTGCTGCCGTCGCGCCTTGCGAACAAGGGGGCATGAAATCAGAACAAATCCAGCAGCGCCAGCAGGCTGGAGCCCATCAGCAGCACCACCAGCACGATGCAGATCACCCTTACCCAGAATTTTTTCTTGTCCTGCTGTTTTTTCCCGGCCATTTTTTTCTTTCCTTTCTTACGGTTCCTGCGCCTGATACTGCTCGATGGCGCGGCTCAGCTGATCCGGGCAGGAGGTGCCGCCCCGGCACTGGATGCCCCGCAGCGTTTCCTTCACTTCGTCCGCCTTCCGGCCGATCACCATGCGGGCCAGCCCCTGGGTGTTGCCCTGGCAGCCGTCGGTAAAGGCGCATTTGGTGATGACGCCGTCTTCGATCTCCAATTCGATCTGGGTGGAGCAGGTGCCCCTGGTCTTGTAAATCATGCCGTAAACCTCCGTCTTTCAGCGGTGCTTCCGATTATATCACAGCCGGGGGTCGGAACGCAAGATGGCCCAGAGCTTTACGTCCGCAAAGCGGCCCTTGTTCCTCACCCGCTGGCGCAGCAGGCCCTCCTCCTTCATGCCCACGTGGGCCATCACCCGGCCGGAGGCGGGGTTGTCCGTTTCGTGCTGGGCCTCGATGCGGTTGAGCTGCAGGGTATCGAACCCGAAGGCGATCACCGCCCGCAAGGCCTCCGTCATGATGCCCTGGTTCCAGTAATCCCGTCCCAGGCTGTAGCCCACCTCGGCGCTGCGGCTGTCGGTATTCACCCACATGAACCCCACCGTGCCGATCATCCGGCCGGAGGATTTGAGCGTAATGGCGAAGGAGCCGGGCAGCCCGTGCCGGTACTGCCGGATGGCGGCCCGGAGGAACTGCCGGCTCTGGCCGATGTTCTCGTGGGCGTCCCACAGCACATGGCGGCTCACCTCCGGGTCCCGGGCATAGGCAAACAGATCCTGGGCGTCCCCCATCCTGAGGGGACGCAGGATCAGCCGTTCCGTTTCCAGGTGCGGCAGGCCGGAAAAAATGCTCTGAAAAAACTGCATATTCGATCCCGTTTTACAGCGCGATGCTCCGGGTGGTCTGCTGAAGGATCGGGTTTCGCACCGCCCAGATCAGCAGCGCCGCGCCCAGCGCCAGCAGCAGGATCAGCGCGATCATCAGCACCCGGTATGCCGTATGCTTTTCTTTCTTCATAAGCCCTCCGTGCTTTATTTTCCCATCTGGGAAGAAGCGGACAAACTGCTCCGTTGTATAGCTGTGAGGGACGGCATACAGGCCCTGTCCCCCGCCTGCAGCACCTGATTGGCCAAAAGCAGGCCGATCACCGTTTTGCTGTCGCAGAATTCTCCCGACATGCAGCGGGCCACCGCTTCCTGCAGGGGTATTTTGGTGATCCGCAGGAACTCATCCGCGTCCGGGTGGGCGGGATGCTGGCTCAGGTCCGTAGCCAGATAAATGGCAATGCGCTCGTTGCAGAAGCCCGGCGTGGTATCGATCCGGGTCAGCTGCCGCCAGGCGCCCGCCTGCAGCCCCGTTTCCTCCTCCAATTCCCGCTGCGCGGCGTGGAAAGGATCTTCCTCCGGAGAATCCAGCTTCCCGGCGGGGATCTCCCAGGTGAAGCGGCCCACGGCGATGCGGTGCTGCCGCACCAGCGTCACGTTTCCCTCCCGATCCACCGGCACGATGGCTGCGGCGCCGTTGTGCCGCACGATCTCCCGCAGGGCGGTTTCTCCATTGGGCAGAGACACCTGCCATTTCTCCACCCGGATGATCTTCCCGGGATAGATTTCCTGGCTGGATAAGAAGGTTTCCCGCAGGCTTTCGTCCGTCAGCATGGCTCATTCCTCCGTAAATCTGCGTGTTTCTTCTTTTTATTCTGCCTGCTGCGCCCCGATTCCTGCCGCGCCCGGGGATTATCGGCCGATACTGCCGCTATTCTTACGGGAATGATTGACACCGTCACTTTATTGTAATATAATTGAAACAAATATGCATGACCCGATGGATTCCGAAGGAGGCATCGTTTGTATGAAAGGGATCATCCGTTTTTCCCGAAAAGGTCTCGTCGCTCTCGTCGCCGCGCTGTGCCTGCTGCTGCCCCTGTGCGGCCAGGCCGCGCAGATCCCCACCACGGTCGTCACCGCCCAGTGGACGGATGCGTACGGCTATCCGCAGTCCGCGGAAGCGGTAGAGATCACTTACGCCGGCTACGAAAACCGGTTCTGGATCACCGTGCCCGCCGAGGCGCTCTATACCCTCACCGTCCAGGTGCAGGATCTGACCGGGGTGTGCCAGAGCTTTTCTCCGGACGCCGGAACGCCGCTTAGCACCGCATTCCCCACCCTGGCGGACGCGGGCAGCGATCTGAACGCCGTGCCGCTGGAGATCATCGGGTATAACGAGCTGGGCGAAGAAGCCGCCCGGTATCTCCTTTACCTGTCCACCCAGCCGCTGCCGCCGGATCCGTCCCTGACGCCGGTGATCAACCCCGTGCCGGTGACGGTGCATTATGTGGATGAGGGCTATGCGCCCGTCGCTTCCGATACCTCCGTCACCCTGGAAGCGGGCTCCTGGCCCGTCACGCCTCAGCCTTATGACCTGCCGGCGGATTACGAACTGGTCAGCGCCGGTTCCGTGGATGTCACTGTGAACGAATACGGCGCGACCCCCGCGGAAGTCACCTTTATTTATCGCCGGGTCATTCAGCCCGTCACCGTCACCGTTCATTATCTGGATGAAAGCAACGTGCCCGTGGCTTCCGATACCTCCGTCACCCTGGAAGCGGGCACCTGGTCCATCACGCCCCAGCCTTATGATCTGCCGGCGGATTACCAGCTGGTCAGCGCCGGCTCCGTAGACGTCACCGTGAACGAATACGGCGCGACCCCCGCGGAAGTCACCTTCACCTACCGCCGGATCGTCAAGCCCGCCACCGTCACCGTTCATTATCTGGATGAAAGCAACGTGCCCGTGGCTTCCGACACCACCGTGACCTTGGAAGCGGGCACCTGGCCCGTCACCCCCCAGGCCGCCGTCAGCGAGGAGGACTATACGCTGGTCAGCGCCGGCTCCGTGGACGTTACCGTGGATGCCAACGGCGCGACCCCTGCGGAAGTCACCTTCACCTACCGCCGGATCGTCAAGCCCGCCACCGTCACCGTCCATTATCTGGATGAAAGCAACGTGCCCGTGGCTGCCGATACCACCGTGACCCTGGAAGAAGGCACCTGGCCCGTCACGCCCCAGGCTGCCATCAACGAGGAAGACTACGCGCTGGTCAGCGCCGGTTCCGTGGACGTTACCGTGAACGTGAACGGCGCAAGCCCCGCCGAAGTCACCTTTACTTATCGCCGGGTCATTCAGCCCGCCACCATCACCGTTCATTATCTGGATGAAAGCAATGTGCCCGTGGCTGCCGATACCACCGTGACCCTGGAAGAAGGCACCTGGCCCGTCACGCCCCAGGCCGCCGTCAGCGAG
>CACWLP010000036.1 GCA_902761755.1 uncultured Eubacteriales bacterium
GCCCGTTCTGAATGAAGAGGGAGAGCGTTACTGCGTATTCGGACTGACGGAAGAAAGTGCGGCCAGATATACCGGTCTTCCCACAATGATGCTGGTCATGATGGCTTCTGAGATGGATGAACTCAAAGGGGGTGTAACGTGCAATACTACACCCAGTAAGGACGAACAGAATCATTTTACGCTGCTGTATAAGAAAGCTATAAACAGCTAACTCGGAAGATAATTGCATTAATTCCAGTTTGTCAAATTGAAGGGCGCACTTACTCACCACCTTACAAATGGTGAAAAGTGCGCCTTTCATTATTCCTCGAATAAGATGAAGATTCACCCTTGACAGCATGAATCTTAATATCATTTCATGAGAAAAGTCAATTTGCTCAATCAAAGGGGATCATCCCCAGGGCCTGCTGCAGCGCCGGGTCCGCCGCGTCTCCCGCGGGCAGGCCCAGCGCCCTCCGGGCGGCGGCCACCGCCTTTTTCGTGGCCGGGCCGAAGGACCCGTCCGCCTCGCCCCAGAGAAAGCCCCTTTGGATCAGCCGGAGCTGGAGCTGCCTTACGTCCGCCCCCCGGTCGCCCTCCCGAAGCGTGCGCACGCCCCAGTTCAGCGGCCCGTACGGCCCGCCCTCGATCACCACCCGGGCGCCGTTGGGCACCAGATCATACAGCGCCTCGGCGTTTTTCACATTCAGCCGGATGCAGCCGTGGGACGCGGCGCTGCCGATGGATTCGGGGCGGTTGGTGCCGTGGATGCCGTAGCTGCCCCAGGGCACGTTCAGCCCCAGAAACCGGGTGCCGAAGCCCGAAAGCTCCGTGGCAAAGCGATGTGTGACGCGGAACACGCCGATGGGCGAGGGCGTGGAGCGCTTCCCGGCGGCGATGGGGTAAACGGAAACGGGGCGGCCGTTCCGGTATACCGTCAGGCGCATGCTGTCCAATTCGATCCAGACCAGCGTGCCCCGGGGCCCCTCCGAGGCCTGCGCCGGCCACGCCAGCAGCCACAGCGCCAATGTCCATGCCAGGATCCTGCCCATCGCCGTCCCTCCCCGGACAGGATATGCCCGCGCTGCCCCGGGCATGCCCTTGCGCCGGGGCGCGGGATCGGATATAATAGGAAAAAACGGCGGAGGGAACACCATGACGGAAATCACATCCAGCGTGCAGATCGTGATGCCCCAGCACTGCAACGGCTATCAGACGCCCCGGCTTTTCGGCGGGCAGCTGATGGCCTGGATCGACGTGATCGGCGCGGTGGCGGCCCGGCGGTTCGCCCACTGCGCGGTGACCACGGTGTGCGTGGACCATTTGGATTTTATCGCCCCGGCCCACCTGAACGACACTGTGGTGCAGGAGGCCCGGGTCACCTGGGCGGGCCGCACCAGCATGGAGGTGCGGGTGGACAGCTTTGTGGAAAAGCTCAACGGCAAGCGGGAAATGGTGAACCGCGCCTACGCCGTGTACGTGGCGCTGGACGCGGATGAAAACCCCGCCCCGGTGGTGCCCGCCTTCACCCCGGAGGGGGAGGAAGAGGAAAAGGAATACGCCGCCGCCGTGGAGCGCCGGAAGATCCGGCTGGGGAGATGACGGAATGGATCAGATTCGCTTAACGAAACCCGCCTCGGAGCACGAAAGCCAGGTCTGGGCCATGCGGCGGGAGCTTATGGACGCCCGCGACCCGGACAGCTTCGCCGGCTGCGCGGGCCTGGAGGAATGCGAAAGCTACGGCGCGTGGCTGGAACGCCTCCGGCTGGGGGAAAACCCCGCCACCGTGCCGGAGGGCCGCGTGTCCGCTTCGGTGTACCTCGCCCTGCGGGAGAGCGACCGCCGAATCGTGGGGATCATCGATCTGCGCCACCACATCGACCACCCCATCCTGGGCACCTGGGGCGGGCATATCGGCTACATCATCCGGCCCTTGGAGCGGGGGAAGGGCTACGCGCCCCGGATGCTGCGCCTGTGCGTGGAGAAGGCGCGGGAACGGGGCATCCCACGGGTGCTGGTCACCTGCCACACGTGGAATACGAAAAGCGAGCGCACCATCCTGCGCTGCGGCGGCGTGCTGGAAAACGAGATCGCCGTGGACGGCGGCGCCATCCGGCGGTACTGGATAAACACGGAAAGCGCTTCCCTTTGATTTGCAAAAAGGAGAGAACAAAAATGCTGAAAGATAAAACGCTGGGGCAGCTGCTGGAAGACCCCAGGATCGCCCCGATCGCCCCGGAGGCTATCAGCAAGTGGGATCTGTCCAAAGAGGAATTCTATCGCTGGACGCTGCAGCAGATCGCCGACCGGATGGGATGGCGCAATCTGGAGAGCGGCTTTATCCGGCTGTTTGAGGCGGCGGACAGGGGAGAATATTATTACAAGCTGTACACAGAGGAAGAAAGAAAAGCCGATTCCGCCAAGGAAAGCGCGAATATCGTCCATTTTCCCTCCTCCGATCCGGCGGCGGACGGGCGGCCCTTCATCCTGCTGGTGCCCGGCGGCGGGTTCGTGAACGTATGGAACCTGACGGAAGGCTGGCCGGTGGCCCGGATTTTCAACGAACTGGGCTATCACGTGTTCATCCTGACCTACCGGGTGAAGACGGACGGGGCGGCGGTGCTGGCCATGGAGGACATGGCCCGGGCCTTGCGGATCATCGCTTCGCGGAAGGACGAATTCCGCGTCCGGCCGGAAAGCTATATCACCTGCGGGTTTTCCACCGGCGGATATCTGGTGTGCCTCTGGAATACGGAAAAGGGCTACCCCGCCTTCGGCCTTCCCAAGCCGCGGGCCTGCTTCCCGGTGTATCCCGTCACGTCCTACCGGCTGATGGACGCCGAGGAATGGGACGAAGGGGAGAACAAGGACGCTTTTGCCCGCGCCGGCGTGGGCTGCACCATGCAGGAGGCCTGCGAAAGCTGCTTTGAAATCCCGCAGCACGTGGAGGGCTTCCCGCCCACGGCGATTTTTGCCACGGCGCAGGATCAGCTGGTGGACCCGGAGCATTCCAGGGCGCTGGCCCGGGCCCTGGAGAAAATCGGCATCCCCTGCCGGCTGGAAATCGGCCCCACCGGCGGCCACGGCTTCGCCGACGGCGCGGGCATGTGCATGGAGGGCTGGCCGAAGCGCGCCGTGGAATGGTACGAACGGTTGTGAACGATCAAAAGGCTCCCGGCGTTTCTCAGCGCCGGAAGCCTTTTTGTTTTACTGGGTTGAAGCGGTCAGCTCTTTTTGACGGGGATGCAGATCTCGCTCACATAATCCGGCGCGGACGAGTCTCCGGGCAGGTAGTGTTCAAGATCGTAATCGGGGATCAATTCATACTCTGAAACGGGCAGCCATTCCTTGTAGATCCTTTCCCACATGGCCTGGATCGCCCCGGGCATCGGCCCCACGCACTTGAAAACCGCCCAGGTGTAAGCGGGGATGTGGAGGATCTCGAAGCCCTCCGGCACGCCTTCCACGTCGGAGGCCCTGCAGCCGATGCCGTAGCGGAATCCGTCGCCGTCTGTTTTCTGCTGGGCGCAAACGCCCAGATACCCCGGGATCCTGCGGTACGCTTCATTGGCGTAATACGCGTCCCAGAATTTGGGGATTTCCTGATTGCCGGTCTCGGCGTGAAAGGTTTTCGCGTGCACCAGCAGGTCCATTTCTTCCCATTTTTCGATCCTGTACTCCATGATACTGCCTCCTTCAATCGTGATCCGGACGGTGAACCGGTTCATGAACTGGATGGGGCTTCCTTTTTTGACCTGCATCGGCGATGCGCCGTGAAATCTTGTGAAGGCTTTCGTGAAGCTCTCCGGGGAATCATAGCCGTACTTCATCGCCACGTCGATGACTTTTTCCTCTCCGTTCATCAGGTCCGCCCCGGCCTGGGAAAGGCGCCTTTTCCGCAGGTATTCCGCCGGGGACATGCCCGTCAGCAGGGAAAACGCCCTGTGGAAATGAAAGGCCGAAAGATGCACGTGCTTCGCGATGTCCGCAAGCGTGATTCCGTCGGTCAGGTGGTCCTCCATGCAGGCAATGGCCTGATTGATGGTTTTGATCCAGTCCATCCGGTCTCCCTCCTTTCACGGTTGATGATAAGGCAATCCGCGGAAAAAATCCTGTTCCGGCTTGCTTTGTTTTGTCCGCAGAACGCCGGAAAAAGGCGCGGCGCTTACAGCCCGTAGATCTCCCGGCACTTGCCTTCCAGGTAATCCAGGTATACGTCCGGGTCGAAGGGCGCGCCCAGGACGCGTTCCAGCACCTGGGCGGGGGTGTAAAGGCTGCCGTACTGCCAGATCTGCTCCCGGTTCCATTCGTTGATAGGAGCAAAATCGCCCCGTTCCAGGCAGGCATCCACGTCCACGGTCTCCCGCATCTTTTTCAGGAACTGCGCGCCGTAAGCGCTGCCCAGGGCGTAGGAGGGGAAATACCCGATGGCGCCGAAGGACCAGTGGCTGTCCTGCAATACGCCGCGGGTGTCGTCCGGCACGTCCACGCCCAGGTATTCCTTATACATCCGGTTCCATTCCGCCGGCAGGTCCGCGACCGCCAGCGCTCCGGCCATGAGCCGCTTTTCCAGCTCGTAGCGGACCATGACGTGCAGGGAATAGGTCACCTCGTCGGCCTCCGTTCGGATCAGGGAGGGCTGCACCCGGTTGACGGCGCGGTAGAAATCCTGCCAGCCGTAGGGCAGCAGCTGCTCCGGGAACAGCTCCTGCAGCTTGGGAAACAGAAAGCGGCAGAAGGCGGCGCTGCGGCCCAGGATGTTTTCATAGAAGCGGCTTTGGCTTTCGTGGATGCCCATGGAGACGCCGCCGTCCAGGACGGTGTAGGCGAGGCTGTCGTCCGAGCCGGTATCGTACAGGGCGTGGCCGCCCTCGTGGATCACGCTGTACAGGGAGGAGGACACGTCCTCCCGGTAATAATGGGTGGTGATCCGCTCGTCCAGATGGCTGCCCAGGGAGGTGGTGAAGGGGTGCTCCGTGACGGCCAGGCCCACGTGATCCAGGGGAAGGCCCATGGCCTGCATCACCCATTTCGCCAGCTTTTCCTGCTGCTCCTCCGGGAAATCGCCGTGCAGGCACGCGTCCGGAACGGCCGCCTTCTCCCCGCAGGCCTGGATCAGGGGCACCAGGCGCTGCCGCAGGCGGGAGAAGAACTGATCGCACTTTTCCCTGTTCAGCCCGGGCTCGAATTCGTTCAGCCAGTAATCGTAAGGGTCCGTATCCGGCGCGGCGTACCCGGCAAAGCGGATGCGGGCGGCGACGATCTTTTCCAGATACGGCGCGAAGGATGCAAAATCGTTTTCCGCCTTGGCCCGGCGCCATACGTCCTGGCTTTCCACGATCAGCTTTTCATAGGCTACGTATTCCTCCAGGGGGATCTTCTGCATGAAGCGGATGTCCTTGAGCAGCAGGAAAACCATCCGCTGCTCCTTTTCCGTCAGCTCCGCCCTGTTTTCGTCCAGGTATTCCAGCAGCGCCACCGTTTCCCTGCCGGTGGAAAGCTGATAGGTGATCTCGCTCAGGATCCCCAGGGCGTGGGCGCGGTTCGCCGCCGTGCCCCGGGGGGCGACGGTGTCGCCGTCGTAGCTGATCAGCCCCATGGCGTGATCGTAGGCGCTCATCTGTTCCTGCAGCTTCATCAGCTGCCCGCGGGCTTCCTGTAATTCCATGGTGTTCATTCTCCTTTATGCTCGATGGGGGGAACGCCGGGGGCTTCTTCAGCCCCCGGGCCCCCGAACCAGGGGGCTTCACCCCCTGGACCCACACTGGTATTGGTCGGCGCGCTCTGGGCAGGCGGCTTTCAGCCGCCGGCGCGGATGCGCGGCATCCGCGGAAAACAGCGGGAAATCGCCAGAGAGAAAGCGAGCTTTCTCTTCTGGGATTTCCGCTGTTTTCCTTTGCCCAGAAGCGCTTAGCGATGCTTTTCAGGATTCAATCGTGCCCAAGCCTGTTTGTTTTATGGGAGAGTCCTGTGCAGGCCGGGTCTAGGGGAGGAACTCCCCTGGCGCGGCGGGGTACGGGGAGGGCGCGGAGCCCTCCCCGCCTGGGCATCCCTTTCCGGAAAAAAGCCGCGCTCTTTCGGGCGCGGCTGACGGTCGGTAGAGGAATTACTTCTTTGCCTTAATGGCGGCCTGAGCGGCGGCCAGGCGGGCGATGGGCACGCGGAAGGGGCTGCAGGACACGTAGTTGAGGCCGATCTCGTTGCAGAACTCGATGGAGCTGGGATCGCCGCCGTGTTCGCCGCAGATGCCGCAGTGCAGTTTGGGGTTATTCTCATGGCCCATGGTGACGGCCATGCGCATCAGCTTGCCCACGCCCACGGTATCCAGGCGGGCGAAGGGATCGCTTTCGTAGATCTTGCTGGAGTAGTACGCGGGCAGGAACTTGCCGGCGTCGTCGCGGGAGAAGCCGAAGGTCATCTGGGTCAGGTCGTTGGTGCCGAAGCAGAAGAAATCGGCTTCCTTGGCGATCTCATCGGCGGTCAGGGCGGCGCGGGGGATCTCGATCATGGTGCCCACTTCGTACTTGAGGTCGCTGCCGGCATCCTTGATGAGCTTGTCCGCGGTTTCAACCACCACGGCCTTGACGAACTTGTATTCCTTCAGCTCGCCCACCAGCGGGATCATGATTTCGGGCACCACGTTCCATTCGGGGTGGCGGCCCTTCACGGCCAGGGCGGCCTTGATGACGGCGCTGGTCTGCATCACGGCGATTTCGGGATAGGTGACGGTGAGGCGGCAGCCGCGGTGGCCCATCATGGGGTTGAACTCATGGAGGTCGGAAATGACCTGCTTGATGTATTCCACGGTCTTGCCCTGGGCCTTGGCCAGCGCCTCGATGTCGGCCTCCTCGGTGGGCACGAATTCATGCAGCGGGGGATCCAGGAAGCGGATGGTGACGGGGTAGCCGCCCAGCGCTTCAAAGAGGCCCTCGAAGTCGGCCTGCTGCATGGGCTCGATCTTGTCCAGCGCGGCCTTGCGCTCTTCCACCGTCTCGGCGCAGATCATCTCGCGGAAGGCGGGGATGCGGTCCGGGCCGAAGAACATATGCTCGGTGCGGCACAGGCCGATGCCCTGGGCGCCGAAGGAAGCGGCCTGCCGGGCGTCGGCGGGGGTGTCGGCGTTGGTGCGCACGCCCATGGTCTTATACTTGTCGGCCAGCTCCATGATGCGGCCGAAGTAGCCGCTGGAGGGATCGGCGGGCACGGTGGGGATCAGTTCGCCGTAGATGTTGCCGGTGCTGCCGTCCAGGGACAGGGCGTCGCCTTCATTGTAGGTCTTGCCGGCCAGGGTGAAGCGCTTGTTGGCCTCGTCCATCTTGATCTCGCCGCAGCCGGAAACGCAGCAGGTGCCCATGCCGCGGGCCACCACGGCCGCGTGGCTGGTCTGGCCGCCGCGGACGGTGAGGATGCCCTGGGCGTACTTCATGCCCTCGATGTCCTCGGGGCTGGTCTCCAGCCGCACCAGGACGACCTTTTCGCCCTTCTTGCCGTGCTCCACGGCGTCTTCCGCCGTAAAGACGATCCGGCCGGCAGCGGCGCCGGGGGAAGCGGCGATGCCCTTGCCCACGGGCTTGGCGGCCTTGAGGGCCTTGGCGTCGAAGGTGGGATGCAGCAGCATGTCCAGGGATTTGGCGTCGATCTGCATCAGCGCTTCTTCCTCGCTGATCATGCCCTCGTCGATCAGATCGCAGGCGATCTTGATGGCGGCCTGGGCGGTGCGCTTGCCGCTGCGGCACTGCAGCATGTAGAGCTTGCCGTTTTCCACGGTGAATTCCATATCCTGCATGTCGCGGTAATGGTCTTCCAGGATGCCGCACACGTCCACGAACTGCTTGTACGCTTCGGGGAATTTTTCTTCCATCTGGGAGATGGGCATGGGGGTGCGCACGCCGGCCACCACGTCTTCGCCCTGGGCGTTGGTGAGGAATTCGCCCATCAGCACCTTTTCGCCGGTGGCAGGGTTGCGGGTGAAGGCCACGCCGGTGCCGCTGTTGTCATTCAGGTTGCCGAACACCATGGGCATCACGTTCACGGCCGTGCCCCAGGAATAGGGGATGTCGTGGTCCATGCGGTAGATGTTGGCGCGGGGATTGTCCCAGGAACGGAACACGGCGCGGATGGCTTCGTAGAGCTGCTTCTTGGGGTCGGCGGGGAAATCCTCGCCCAGCTGCTTCCTGTATTCGGCCTTGAACTGCGCGGCCAGCTCCTTGAGATCGGCGGCGGTCAGCTCGGTATCGAACTTGATGCCCTTGGCTTCCTTCATTTCGTCGATGAGGGCCTCGAAGTACTTTTTGCCCACTTCCATGACCACGTCGGAGAACATCTGGATGAAGCGGCGGTAGCAGTCGTACACGAAGCGCTCGAACTTGGGATCGGGGTTGCCCTTGATCATGGCGGCTTGAGGCCCAGGTTCAGGATGGTGTCCATCATGCCGGGCATGGAGGCGCGGGCGCCGGAGCGGACGGAAACCAGCAGGGGATTCTGCAGATCGCCGAACTTCTTGCCGTTGATTTTTTCCATTTTATCAACGTTTTCCCAGATCTCGGCCATGATCTCGTCGTTGATTTTCCGGCCGTCCTCATAGTACTGGGTGCAGGCTTCGGTGGTGATGGTGAAGCCCTGGGGAACGGGCAGGCCGATGTTGGTCATTTCGGCCAGGTTGGCGCCCTTGCCGCCCAGCAGTTCGCGCATTTTGGCGTTGCCTTCGGTAAACAGGTATACGTACTTCTTGCCCATGGGGAATCGAACTCCTTTCGGATTGGATTTACGGGGAAACGCGGCGCGGGCAGATGCAAAGAAACCGGCCCGTGCCAGATAATTGATTATACTATGTTTTTCCTGTCTTGGCAAGGGCCGGAAGGCGGGGATATGCGATTTTTCAGACAAATTTGATTGCCGGTCGGGCAGCGGGGGATCTTTCAGGAGAAACACGTTTTTCCTTTCCGGGGCCTTCAGCCCCGCCCCAGCTGAAACAGGACAGGCCTTCCAATCGCCCGGCCGCCCAAAAACAGCAGTTCACAAAGCGCCTGAACCGAAAAAACCGGGTATTGTTTTCATCCTTGCGGATGGAGGGAGATAAAATAAACTGCTCCGCCGCTGCGTGTCCGGCAGAGCGGCGGAGCTGATCAGGAATATACCGATGGAAAACTGTCTTCCGTGCGTATGACGCGATCAGCTTTCGAACGTATTGTTCTGCTGATTGTAATTCTGGCTGTAATTCGGGCTGTTGTAGCCATCCGGCGCCCCATCCTGGCTGGAGGGAATGCCGGCATCGGTTTCGTTGTATAGTTTCTTTTTAATTTCCATCGTGTTTTTGACCAGCAGTACGAACATCATGCAGGCTTCAAACATCAGCCTTTCAATGATGGGGCCAAGAATCATCACCAGCAGGCCGACCCAGCCCTGATACCCGTAATCCACCCAGAACAGCATCCAGAAGCCGACGAAAATGCAAATCATGGTGCCAAGCACATACATGAATCGCACGATTTTTTCTATCAGAAGGTATTCCATTCCCAGCAATCTTTTTATGGTCTTGAAGAATCGGTTGAGCCCGTTCCTGCGTTTTTCCGGGAACACCAGGCAATACAGCAGTATCGTGATTGCAAGTGCGAAGATTCCTCCCAGAAGACAACAAAGCCAAAGTGGCATGGTTTTACTCCCCTTTCTTTCCTGACAGTTTTACACTCAACTGTATCAGGTCAAATTATAATAACAAATAGAAATTATAAATATGTTAATGAATCGGGAAAAGCATGCTTCAAGTTCATTACATTTATTGCACGCATTTTTATGGAAAACTCAGATACCGGCTCATCACATAGCCCGTCTGATCCTTGTATTTAACCAGCGTCCATCCTTCGCCCCGCAGCAGCACCTCCACCTTCGTACCTTTGTCCAGGGTGCGGATCACCTCCGCGTTCTTGCTGGGGGAAACGCGCATCCTCACGTTGGAGGCCGCCTTGGCGGTGACGCCCAGGCCCTCACCCACGGGCTCAAGGACGCCGCTGTCGTTAAAAATCATCACCGTCCGCCCGTCCTCCGTCAGGCACAGGAAACAGTCGCAGTTGTCCCTTTCGATATCATAGCCGTCATTCACGCCCAGTACGGTCAGTTCCGTGCCGGCGGGGAGGAGCTGCTTCTTATCATAACGATATTGATCCTCATAGCGGTCCTCCGTCAGCCGCACCCGGACGCAGCCGTTTTTGATCTGCGTATCGTCCCCGAAGACCAGGTATTTCATCTGCACGCTGCCGGATTCTTCCTCGCCGCCTTCCGGACCAACGATGAGCACGGCGGCCCAGTCGTCTGTGTGGGACGCCACCTGCACCTGCGCCCCCGCGCAGAGCTTCACCTGCACCCACGCGTCCGTGCTGGGGTAGCGGCGCACGTTCAGGCGGTTCAGCGGCCCGCTGGTATTCACGGTGGCATACGCAACGCTGTGATCGCCGTCGGGGTCCAGGAAGCGGCTTTCGATGAAGCTGCCGCCGGACAGCTGAGCCCAGCCGTTGATTTCCCTGAATACCGTAACTTGTTTGCCGTTTTCCAGCACGATGGGGTCAAATGCGCTGTATCCCGTGGCGGAAGCGCCGATGGCGATGGGACCGCCGTCGGTATATACGGTGGCTTCCCGTGCGTCGGTGAGGCCCCATTTTTCACTGATAAAATTCGCCTGGCGATAGGTCAGCGTGCCGATTTTTTTCAGGGCGGACTTGGGCATGAAGCCGCCCCTGAACCCATTGCCGTCGAATCTGACGAAATAATCGTCGCCGAACTCCCCGCAGACCATGATCAGCGTGCCCGCGGCATGCCGGGCCGCCAGGGTCTTATGGCCGGGCGTGGTGTACAGGGGCGCGTCGGGCTGCGTGACCTCCGCCAAAAACATATCGCTGGGCATCTGATCTATCCAGGCGTCGCCGTACCAGTCGATTTCATCGCCCCTGGGCTGGTTTTTTTCTGCCTTATCCTGATCCAGCCAGACGGTGTAATCCATGGTCAGGCCGCAGGAATACAGGCCGTTTGTATCCTCCAAAGAAAGGCTGTCATTGTACCCGTTGTACAGGATGCCCGCCTGTTTCCCGCCGCTGCTGGACGCATAGACGACGATGCCCTTACCGTCCGTGGCCACGTCCAGCGGGTTCCATCCCGCCCGGGCGGGCACGCAGGGCAGCAGCAGCGCCGTCAGCAGCGCCAGGATCGTCAGCCGTTTTTTCATGGGTCCTCGCCTCCTTGCTTATCTTAACATACATAATAACGATAGAAAAGCACGAATTGTTACAGCGGAGAAAAGAAAAAATCGGCGCTTTAGGGCTTGACAGCCCTCTTCAAACATGATAAAATCTATCCTTGTCAGCAGGGATGGTTCCCCTGGATGCGGCCTAAGGCACGGATCGCGGCAAATGCGCCTGTAGCTCAGCCGGATAGAGCAACGGCCTTCTAAGCCGTGGGTCGGGGGTTCGAATCCCTTCAGGCGCGCCAATCCGCTCATGGTGGGTGTAGTTCAGTTGGTTAGAGCGCCAGATTGTGGCTCTGGAGGTCGTGGGTTCGAGTCCCACTACCCACCCCATTTTCCCTGTGGCGAATCCCGTTGGGGTGTAGCCAAGCGGTAAGGCAAGGGACTTTGACTCCCTCATTCGTAGGTTCGATCCCTGCCACCCCAGCCATTCTGACCCATTAGCTCAGGTGGTAGAGCACTTGACTTTTAATCAAGGTGTCCGGGGTTCGAGTCCCCGATGGGTCACCACCCCTGACGGGGTTTCAGGCGGGCGTGGCGGAATGGCAGACGCGCCAGACTTAGGATCTGGTGCCCAAAAGGCGTAAGAGTTCAAGTCTCTTCGTCCGCACCAGACGCACCCCGGTTTCTGCGGTAGTAGCTCAGTTGGTAGAGCGCCACCTTGCCAAGGTGGAGGTCGCGAGTCCGAGCCTCGTCTACCGCTCCACAGCGCGGGTGTAGCTCAGTGGCAGAGCTCCAGCCTTCCAAGCTGGCTATGTGGGTTCGATTCCCATCACCCGCTCCAGCAAAGAAGGGAGCCGGCCGCGAAGGCTGCTCCCCCGTGCGCCATTAGCTCAGTTGGTAGAGCACCTGACTCTTAATCAGGGTGTCCCGGGTTCGAGTCCCTGATGGCGCACCAAACCAATATAATCCGAACCGGATCTTCAGAAATGGAGACGGGTTCGGATTATTTCTTTGTGTCCGGCTGTCCCCGGCCTCCGATACGGTCGCTGTCGTGGACGACCAGCCCCAGGGCTTTGGCGTTCATTGCCAGGTCCAGCCGGCTTTCAAAGCCGGTTTTTTCCATGATGTTCTGGATATGCCGTTTCACTGTATTGGCGGAAATGTTCAGCCGCTCGGCGATCTCCTCGTTGGTCAGGCTGCCGGTCAGTTCCCGCAGCACGTCCAGTTCCCGGTCCGTCAGGTCCGCGCGGGTCACGGCGCCGAAGGGAACGTGCGGCGCGTCTCCCGGATAGACGGATTCTCCGTTCATGGTCCGGTCCATGATCTCAATGAGGCTGTGGCTGTCATATTCCTTGTACCAGAAGCTTTCAATGCCGATGGCCCGGGCTTTTTCCTCCCAGCTCGTTTCCGAAGCCGAAGTCGTCAGGATGATCCGGATTTCCGGATGCTTCCGTTTGATCGCTTCCGCGGCGGTCAGGCCGTCCATGCCGTCCTGCATCATCACATCCAGGATCAGCAGGTCGGTTTCGTGGGCATCCACGTAAGCGGCGGCGTCCCGGGCTGTCCGGAGCCCGGCCAGCAGCTCATACCGGATGGCTGCGCGGACATACATTTCAAAGAAACCTCTGGAAATATTCTGGTCGTCTGCCACGACCACCCGGATACGGTCGCTCACAATAGGTCACCTCCCGTCAGCATCAGGATCAGCCGGAAGCCGGAGCACCAGGGCAAACGCCGGCGCGCTTTCCACTGTCATGGTGCCGCCCGCGGCTTCCGTATGCCTGCGCAGGGACAGCAGCCCGCCGCTTTCCGTAACTGGCTTTTCCGGCGGCCGGCCGTTATTGGCGATCCGGACGCGCCATTCCTTTTCGTTTTTCTCCATCCGGAGCACCAGATGGTCGCCCTCCGCGTGCTTGACCGCGTTGGCGGCACATTCCTGGACCGCCTGGGCCAGCAGCGCCCGGTATGCCGGGTTTTCCGGCAGGCTGCCGAGGATTTCCGTCTGCACGCCGATGCTCTTTGCCATCGCCAGCGCCTGCTGGAGGCGGTCTGTCCGGCTCTCGGAAGGCGCTTCCGCTTCCCGAAGCAGGAACCGGTTCATTTCAAGCGTCGCCATCCGCACCAGCTCCGCGTCCGTGCTGTCCGGATGCTCCAGGGTATGGCGTCCCATCAGCAGCACCTGCCCCAGCTGGTTATGCAGGGCGGTCCGGGCCGCGGCTTCCTCCTGGGCGATGAACATATCTCCCGAAAGGTCGCTGACTTCCTGCATGCGGCGCTGCAGTTCCTGCAGGTGTTCATGCTTGCCCCGGAGCTCCTCCATGATCCGGTAGGGCGCCGTCACGTCGGACGCGGTCAGCTGATCGTATTCCGCGCCGTTCCCCGTTCTGCGTTTCCCGGAAAAACGCCATACCGCGCCTTCTTCCGTATGCGCCAGGATCTCGTCGCCCTGCTTTTCGCCTTTTTCTTCCAGATATTCCCGGAACCGGGCCGCGTCGGAAAGCGTTCCGCCGGTCAATCTCCGGTACAGCCCGTCCATCTGCAGGTTCGAGAGCAGCACCGTTCCGTCCGGGGCGCTGATGCAGATGCCTTCCGGCAGCAGGTTCACCGTTTCCCGGATGGCGTCCGGCGTCAGGTGGTTCCGGCGGTACCGGCGGTCGTCCCGCAGCAGCAGGACAAGGATCGCCGCGGAAAGGACTTCCGGGATGGCGTACAAGCCCCAGGGCAGGCCGAAGAGCGCGGTCTGGAACGCATGGTAGCGGGGATCCGGCTCCGTCAGGTAAGCGAACCGCGCGCAGTCCATAAGAACCAGGAACAGCAAAAACCCCGCCAGCAGATTCAATCCCGCAGTCAGGAGGATCCGCCGGCTGCGGCGCGCCAGGATGCTGCGGATCAGGGCGATCAGGCTGCCGACCACAAGGGCCAGGGAACCCAGGGTGACCGCATACCAGATCAGCGAGCTTTTTGTCAGCCAGATCGCTTTCATTCTGCCGCGCCCTCCTTCCTTCTGTGAACGGTCAGAAAGACGGTGCCCTCGCTGCTGCGCGCTTCCACCGGCAGGATCGTTTCCGGAAGGGGCATCTCCCGGTCTGTTTCCACGGCCATCCGGATGCCGGCGCCGGTCAGGGAGACAGTCAGCCTCCGCAGGGCGTGCAGCCAGGATTCGATCACGCCTTCAAAGGTGTCGTACAGTTCATGGATGTCGGAAAGCGGGAAGTCCGTCGTTTCTTCTCCGACGGCCGCGGCTTCCACCCCGCAGCATTTGAGGAACCGGGCGGATTCCTGCAGGGCCAGGAACAGTTCCCGGTTCTTTTTCGGCAGGGCGGTTTCGTCCAGCAGGAGCAGGTTGCTCTTCCGCTTGCACCAGGCGTTCAGCACGCAGCATTCGCCCAGCGCGCCGCCGAAGCCTTCGCTTCCGGGCTCCGCCTCTTCCAGCAGTTTTTCAATCCGCTTCTGCCGGGGATAAAGGATTTCCGCGATCCGGTCATAGATCCGGTTCTGGGCGTCCAGCCGCGCCTTTTTTTCTTTCAGTTCGTTTTCCTTCCGGATCAGGCTGTTTTCTTCCCGGAGGATCTCGTTGGCGTCTTCCAGCCGGCGGCTTTCCCGGCGGAGCTCGCTTTCGTCTTCCGTCCAGAAAGCGTATCCGGCCCGGATCTCCATGCCGGACAGACGCAGCTCCTCCCGGGGATACACAGGATGCTCCAGGGAGGATCGCAGCTCCGCTTCCGAAGCGGACACCGGCCGGTCGGTCCTGTACACGGGCGCCAGCGCCCGGTCCGTGATCATCACGGGCAGGCCGAGCTGTTCAAAGAATCCGATGTGGTTTTCGTTGCTGGGGATCAGCCGGTTCCGGATGCAGACTTCCAGGATCCCCAGCATGCCGAAGATATTGATTTCCTGGGTGCTGTACGGCTGGTGCACATGCAGCCAGTCCCACACCAGCATGTTCATCAGCAGCATGAAGAGCCAGGCCAGGGTCGCCCCGGTGAGCAGGGCGATCCCCTTCGCGGGGCGGCGGCCCGTTTCCCGGAACAGAAGGATCAGCCCCGCGAGAAAGGCCAGGATCATCCACGCATACAGCAGATAGAAAGCGGTCCCCTGGGCGTATCTTCCGGTCACGATGGTCAGGTCCGGATAATTCGTCTTGGGACGGTATACCAGATGGTGAAGATCGTTGGTCAGCACCATCCCGGACAGGAGCGCCGCCGGAATCAGAAGCCACCGCTCGTCCCATCCTTTCCCGTCCTGCCGGCCCCGGCGGATCCGGACGCAGGCCATCAGGAAAAGCGCGGGGCTCACCGTCTGCGGGATCCAGTAGAGATATTTGCTGAAGCGCTGCAATGCCAGCACGTCCGGGGCGTCCCCCACGATCCGGGTGCTGAATACCTGCGCAGCCAGCAGGCAGAGCATCATGATCCCCGCGGCGACCATGCAGGCCCTCACCCGCGTGGGCAGCAGCCGGGCGCGTACGGACCGGATCCAGAACAGGATCAGCCCGGCAAAGACGGTAAACCTTCCGGTGAACAGGAAAGAGTTCAGGAACAGGTTCTCCGTCGGATCAAAATAATGAAAGATGCCGCCCAGCAGCAGGAAACCGATAAACAGTGCGGTGTTCCGCCGGGTGGTCCGGTGTTCCATTTTCGCTCCCTCCTTCCGGCTTTATTATAAAACGGCGGGGCCCGAATGTACATCACCTGTTTGTACCATCTTTTTTTCGGCGCGCATTCGGGCAGGCGAACCCAAAAAACATGAAAAAAACCGATCCTTCCTGCCCCAAAATGGTACGAATAGGTGATATACACCCGGAGACCGGCCCCCTATAATTGTAATTGGATACAAAGCATGAAAACCATACGGGGGGCCCGGAAAAGGAGGAAGAGGGAAATGAGGAGGATGCTGGAATGCCTGCTGGCGGCGCTGTGTATTGCCATGGTGCTGATGCTGCCGGCGGCACAGGCGGATGACGGTACGGCATGGATGGATGAGCCCTGTCCAGTGACAGGAATCCACAATCTTCAATTTGAAGACATACAAATCGGAGACTGTACTCATGAATCCATTGTTCGCTGGTACTGCCCTGATTGCGGAAAATCTCACAATAACATTGAACCAGCGCCAGGCCATCAATGGGACGAAGGCAAGGTAACGAAGGAACCGACCTGCACCGAAGCGGGCGAACGCACGTATACCTGCACCCGCCTGATCACGAACACATGGTGCGGCGCGACATACACAGAAGCCATTCCCGCCCTGGGGCACGACCCGGAAACCATATCCGGCAAAGCGGCCACCTGCACGGAAAGCGGGCTGACCGAGGGAAGCCGGTGCAAGCGCTGCGGCGGGACAATCAAAGCCCAGGAAACGATCCCGGCCCTGGGCCACAGCTGGGACGGCGGCAAAGTGACCAAGGAGCCCACCTGCACCGCCGCCGGCGAAAAAACCTATACCTGCACCCGCTGCGGGGCCACGAGGAAGGACTCCGTCCCGGCCCTGGGCCACGCGGAGCAGGCCGTTTCCGGTAAGGCGGCCACCTGCACCGATGCCGGCCTTTCCGAAGGCAGCAAATGCACCCGCTGCGGCACGGTGCTGAAAGCCCAGGAATCCATCCCGGCCCTGGGCCATGCGCCCCAGGCCGTTTCCGGCAGGGCGGCCACCTGCACCGAAGCCGGCCTCACCGAGGGGAGCAAATGCTCCCGCTGCGGCACGGTGCTGAAAGCCCAGGAATCCATCCCGGCCCTGGGCCACGATTGGGACGGCGGCAAAGTGACCAAAGAAGCCACGGCGGACGCCGAGGGCGTCAGGACCTATACCTGCAAGCGCGATCCCAGCCACACCAAAACCGAATCCATCCCCAGGCTGGCCCCCGCGCCGGTGACGAACCCGCCGGTGACCAACCCGCCGCCCGTCACCGATCCCCCCGCCCATGAGCACAAATGGGGCGATTGGTTTGTGGAGGAAAAGGGCACCTGCGTGAAAAAGACCATGTATCGCCGGGTCTGCGCCTGCGGGGCGGAGGAATACAAGTACGGCGATTACGGCGATCACGACTGGGGCGAATGGCACACCGCGAAGGAGCCCACCGCCACGGAAGACGGCCTGGAGGAGCGCATCTGCAAGATCGAAAGCAGTGCCCAAAACGGAATTCCGGGAGGGCGAGTCCGTGTGGTTCTACGGCTACGTGGTGAACACCGGCACCGTGGATCTGGAGCTGCGGGACTGCGTGGGGGACATCCCCGGTGTATGGCACTGGAACGGAGCCACGGAGGATACCAAAGACGGCATCGTGCTGAAGCCCGGCGAAAAATATGAAGGCGGCGCCTATTGGTTCGTTGCACATGGCTACAGATCCGTCAGCGCCGCCGACGTGGCCCCCGGCACGGAGACTGCCGAGCTTTACGGCACCGTCACCTACAGCGTGCAGGTGCCCGGCTATAAGCCCGGCACGGACGAGGTGCTGTGCACCGCCGCGGCGAGCTGCACCATCGGCGTGCTGAAGGACGAAAACGCGCTTAAGCCCAGCCTGCTCTTAACCACTACCTGGGCCCCGGACGCCGGCGTGGGCAAGCGCTACGTAGACGCCATTGTAAACGTGGATCATACCCTGACCAACAACGGCAACTGCGATCTCTACCTGCCCCGCATGGATGACCTCGGGGATTCCATCGACGCGCCCCATCCAAAGGGAGACGGGGAGCTGTCGGACTGCTATCGCCTGGCCCCCGGGGAAAGCCTGACGGTGAATAATCGTCACCGTTATGTTAAAGAGAGCGACGTAGAAAAGGGCGCGCTTTATCGTAATGGTTCCTATGGCGCATATTACATGGACGAGAACGGAGAAAAACAACTCACTCACTCCAACACCTTCGAAGAAAACATCCCCCTCACCTATCCCGACGGCGTAACCCCGGAGGAAAAGAAGCCCGAATTGACGCTGATCTGGGAGTATGACAGTCCAGACAAGGACGTATGCGAGCCGGAGGATAGGTTGTTTTCCAAATATTCCGTTGTGAACACCGGCAACGTACCGCTGAAGGTGGTGGCGCATCGTATTCCTGACGGCGTAACGGACTTAGCCGATGACAGAGGGATCTATGAACCCGGCAAAAAAAGCGTCGTAGGCGGCTGGGGCTGGAAGGAGGCCAAATTAGGCATCATCCCTGGTACGGAAACAGAAGACCTCCTGGGTACTGTGACCCTCCATTACTATTTCACGGGCCTAGACCCGAATACCGGGGAAGAGCTCTGCCGCACCCAGACCATCACCCGCACCTGGAAGGTGGCCAAGCCCGGGTTTACCCCCTGGCCGATTCCCGAGGAAAGCGATATTTACGGAAAATTGACCACCGGCGCATCCGCTTCTTCCGCCGGCTATCAGCTGGGAGCATTATATATCGTCATGCTCGAAATTCAAAATACGGGCAAGGTGACGATTCCTGCTGATGGAATTACCTTCAGCGATCCGAGTAACGGGCAGACATACAGCGTGTTTTCCAATGATTTCAAGCCGGGTGAATCCGGCATTGCCTTTGGCTGGCTTAACCTGATCACCGAAGAGGACGTGAAGAACGGATATATTTATTACCCGCCTGTCCAGCTTACCTGGACGGATCCGGACAGCGGCAATCCCAGGACGGTCTATACCAATTCCCTGACGCTGACTGTGAGCAACAGCACCGGCCTGCTGCTCACGAAAGATATCGGCACCGGACCGGAGAACGGTTCGTACTACCGGGAAGGCGAAACGATCCCATGGACGCTGACGGTCATGAACAACAGCAATGAACCGATCCGGAACGTTACCGTAACGGACCAGGGCGTCACCGTGGGAACCTTCCAGGAGATCGCAGCGGGCGAAACGGTGACCTGCAACGTTCCGCCGTATGTCGTAACGGAATACGACGCCTTTGCCGGCAAGGTGAGCAATTACGCCACCGCAACGGGCGAAGACCTGCGGGGCACAGTGCATACCTGGAACAGCAACACTGTGACAGCGCCCACCAATCAATTTGCCGATCCGCTTCCTCCGGAAGACGGAAAGACAGGCGAACCGAAAGAAGATCCCGGCGATCCCATGGGCAATATCCACGGCCTGAATGTGGGCGCGTCCGTACGCAAGGAAGAAGACGGCGGCCCGATGAACGGCAGTTACTATGAGCTGGACGAGGAGATCCATTTCACCATCACGGTGAAGAACACCGGCGATACGCCGCTGGAGAACGTGAGCGTCGCGGACAGCCTGAACGGCTTTGCGCCCATCGGCACCGCGGCGAGCATCGCTCCCGGCGCGGAAGTGGCCTTCCAGTTTATCCATAAAGTGACCCAGCCCGACATCGACGCCGGATGGGTGACCAACAGCGCCACCGTTACCTATACCTTCGACGGCGGCAAGCCCGGCACCCCCCAGAAGAGCAACGAAGTGAAGGTGAAGGCCGGGGACAAGGAGGACAACATCACCGGCGGCGGCGGACACTTTACGCCCATCCCGCCGGCCGCGCCTTCCGACGGCACGCTGCAACCCGTAACGCTGCCCGACGGCACGCCCCTCACGACGCCGGATGGCAAGCCCATCATCGCGCCTCCCGGCACCGTGCCGGTAATCGGCCCGGACGGCAAACCCGTCACCGCCCCCGGCGGCGTGTACACAGGCCCCGACGGCACGCCCGTATACATCCCGGCCGGCACGCCCGTCCTGATGCTGCCGGACGGCTCCTATTGCGTCATCGGCTCGGACGGCAGGGCGATCCTTACGGATGCGAACGGCAACCCCATTCTGGACGGAAACGGATTCGTCATCTTCCTGGGCTGGAGCATCGAATCCGTCACCTGCGAACTGCGGCTGGAGAGCCTGGGCGACAGCGAAGCGGCCTACACCCTCCACGCCTGCAGCGAGCACGCCGGCGCGGCCAAGGACGCCGAGGCCGCGGGCCTGGCGGGCGATTGGGCCGGCGCGGCAGAGATCTGGCGCGGCGAAGTGGAGAAGCTGTACGAGAAATTCTACGAGGCCGCCGACGACGAAGGCAAGGCCGCCCTGGTGCAGGAGCGCGCGGCGTTCCTGGCCTATGCGGACGCCTGGCAGGCCCTGGCCGGCGATGAAGCCGCCGCGGAAACGCTGCGCTTCAAGTGCGCCGATATGTGCTGCATCCTCCACACCCTGCCCGCCGAGCTGCCCGGCAGCATCGTGGGCAGCCACAGGGAAGTGATCAACGGCCAACAGTGGGATCAGAGCGTTCGGGAGATCGGCGCCCTGAACGGCGCCGACAGCACGGTGACCGAAACCTACGCCGGCGCCGAGGCCAGGACGCTGAAGGATATCCGCACCATGCTGGCCGGAGCGAAGAGCTACAATTACGGCGACGTATTCGAGCGCGGGCGGCGGAGCTGGCAGATCACGCTGGACAACGCCGTGAACATTTCCTATAAGGCGGCGGACAAGGAAGCCCGCAAGCGCATCATCGCGTGGCGCACGGCGCTGGATACGCTGTACGAAGCGGAAAAGCCGCTGCTGGAAATGCTGTATCCGGACAGCGATACGACCGTATGGGAAGAACTGATGAACCTGTATAAGGATCGGGTATTTGATTCGGTAAAGATCCGGTAAGCCGGAATGCGGCCGGTATTCCCGAATCCTTCCGGCCCGGCAGTGATGCCGGGCCGGTCAGACTGTCGACAAAGCATCCTGGGGAAGTATGAAGGGGCCACAGCCCCTTCATCAATAATCCGCAGGCGGCGGCGTGTACGTCGCCGAGGAGCAAC
>CACWLP010000037.1 GCA_902761755.1 uncultured Eubacteriales bacterium
CGCCGAAGCGGAAGACGTGACGGCGCTGCTGGGGACGGACGAGCTGATCAAGAACATGAACAAGCTGGTGGCGTTCAAGGGCATGACGGTGGAAGCCTACGACGAAACCGGCGCTGCGTTCGCGTACAAGGATTCCGTGGGCAAGACGGACGACCTGTACTTCAAAGTCTCCAAGGACGGCGCGACCTACAGTTTCTGCGTGGAATTCTATCTGCGGGGCAACGACACCGACGTGTACAAGGCGGTGGAAGGCCTGAAGGTGGGCGACGTGGTCGACCTGGAAGGCTACCTGTACTGGTACAACGGCGCCAATCCCCACATCATTTCCGTGAAGGTTGTGGAGGCTGCTCCCGAGGCCGCGCCTGCGGAGCCTGAGAAAGCCGAAGAACCCGCCCCCATTGAAGAAGCGGTGGAGAAGGCAGAGGAAGCCGTTGCCGAAACTGCCGAAAAGGCGGAACAGGCCGTGGAGGAAGCCAAGGACAAGGTAGAAGCGACCGTAAAGGAAACCGCTGAAGAGGCCAAGGAAACCGTCGCCGCCATCGCGGACAAGGCGGCGGACGCGGTGAACGAAGTGGCTGAGAAAACGGAAGAAACTGTCGAAAAGGTGGAAGAGGCTGTGGCCGAACCCGCCGCGGAGCCCGAAAAGGCTGAAGAACCCGCTGCGGAACCCGAGAAGGCCGAAGAGCCTGCTCCGGCTCCCGCCGCCGGCGTCAGCTACGACGGCAGCGAAGTGACCATCCGCTTCTACCACACCATGGGCAGCAACCTGACCGCGGTGCTGGATAACTACATCGCCGAATTCAACAAGCTGTATCCCAACATTCACGTGGAATACACCTCCGTGGGCAGCTATGACGACGTGCGCGACCAGGTGTCCACCGAAATCACCGTGGGCAACCAGCCCAACATCGCCTACTGCTATCCGGACCACGTGGCCCTGTACAACCTGGCCAAGGCCGTGCAGACCCTGGACGATTACATCGGCAGCACCGCCGAGATCACCCGCGCCGACGGCACCACCGAGATCATGGGCTTGACCGCGGAGCAGAAGGCCGATTTCATCGAAGGCTACTACAACGAAGGCCTCCAGTTCGGCGACGGCAAGATGTACACCCTGCCCCTCTCCAAATCCACCGAAGTGCTTTACTACAACAAGACCTTCTTTGAGGCCAACGGCCTGTCCGTGCCCACCACCTGGGACGAGCTGGGCGAAGTGTGCGCCAAGATCGTGGAAATCGATCCCATGAGCATCCCCCTGGGCTATGACAGCGAGGCCAACTGGTTCATCACCATGACCGAGCAGCTCAAGACCCCCTACACCAGCGCCACCGCGCCGCACTTCCTGTTCGACACGCCCGAGAACCGCGCCTTCATCAAGCAGTTCCGCGAGTGGTATCAGGAAGGCTACCTCACCACCCAGAAGCTGTACGGCGGCTATTCCTCCGGCCTGTTCACCTCCACCGGCGAGATCAAGGGCTACATGAGCATCGGCTCCTCCGCCGGCGCCACCTATCAGCGCCCCGCCAAGGATGCGGATGGCAATTATCCCTTTGAAGTGGGCATCGCCACCATCCCCCAGGCCGATCCCAGCAACCGCAAGGTCATTTCCCAGGGCCCCAGCCTGTGCATCTTCAAGAAGGCCAATCCCCAGGAAGTGGCGGCCAGCTGGCTGTTCGTCAAGTACCTGACCACCAACGTGGATTTCCAGGCTGAGTTCTCCATGGCGTCCGGCTACGTGCCCGTCATCAAGTCTGTGGCGGAGAATCCGGTGTACGCCGAATTCCTGGCCAACGCCGACGGCGGCAACTACATCTCCGCCCTGAGCGCCAAGGTCTGCCTGGAGCAGCAGGAAGCCTATTACACCTCTCCCGCCTTCAACGGCTCCTCCACCGCCCGCGATGAGGTGGCCGCGCTGCTGCCCGCCTGCCTGACCATTCCGGACAGCGCCGACGTGGACGCCGAGATCGACCGGCTGTTCAAGAAGGCCGTTGAAAGCTGCGAATACAGCCTGTAACAATCCGACTGCGGGAGACGCGCCATGAAGAGATTCCGCTATCTGGTCTGCGCGGCGCTTTTGGCGCTGCTGGTCCTCGCGGAGCCCGGTCCTGCCCGGGCGGAGACGGATTTTGCCGCCTCCGTCCGGCTGGATTACACCTCCGGGACCAAAAAGCAGGCCGTGACCGTGAAAACCTTCGTTGACGGCGACACCACCCATTTTTCCGTACCGGAATCCGTGGATCCTTCCGGCGTGCTCAAGGCGCGGTATCTGGCCTGCAACACGCCGGAATCCACCGGAAAAATCGAGGAATGGGGAAAGGCGGCCGCCCGCTTTACCAGAGAAAAGCTGGAGAACGCGGAGGAGATCGTCATCGAATCCGACGGCGGGGCCTGGAGCACCGATTCCACCGGCACCCGCTGCCTGGTGTGGGTGTGGTACCGCCCCGCCGGGGAACAGGACTTCCGCAACCTGAACATTGAACTGCTGCAGGAGGGCTACGCCATCGCCAACTCCTCCGCGCAGAACCGCTACGGGGATACGTGCATGGCGGCCATCGCCCAGGCCAGGGAGCTGAAAAAACACGTGTATTCCGGCGAGAAGGACCCGGATTACTACTACGGCGACGCCATCGAGCTGACCATCAAGGAGCTGCGGCTGCACCCCGAACGCTACGAGGGGAAAAAGGTGGCCTTCAGCGGCGTCGTCACCCTGAACCACGATAACGCCGTCTTCATCGAGGATTACGACGAAGAAACGGGGCTGTACTTCGGCTTCAGCGTCTACTACGGCTTCAACATGAGCGGCGGCGGGCTGGACGTGCTGTCCGTAGGCAACGAGGACCGCATCGTGGGCACCGTGCAGTATTACGAAGCCGGGGAAACCTGGCAGGTATCCGGATTGACCTACCGCATGATGAAGCCCGACGATCCCGGCAATATCCGGCGGCTGTCCGCCGGCCATGAGGCCGCCTGGAAGCGCGTGACGCCGGAATGGCTGAACGGAAGCGTGACGCTGGAAACGGAGGACGGGGAAGAAACCCGCGCCTGCGCGGAAACGGCGCTGGGCACCTCCGTATCCCTGACCGGGCTCACCGTGGCGGAGGCGAACGGCAGTTTCCTGCGCTGCGAAAGCGGCGGCGAAAGCGTGACGGTGCGCCTGGTTTTCCAGCCGGAAACGGCGCCGCTGCCCGGCAGCACCGTGGACGTGCGCGGCATCGTGGGATACTATGACGGCTATTGCGTATGCGTATACACCCAGGATGGGCTGACCATCCGCTGAATTCAGGAAGGAGAGAAACCATGAAGAAACTGACTGCCCTGCTGCTGGCCCTGTGCCTGATCCTGAGCGTGGGCGCGGCCCTGGCGGACGAAACGCCGGAACTCAAGGACGCCCGCAGCTACATCAACCTCATGTACAAGAATAAGCCCGCCTCCACCCCCAAGGACTACGAGGTGGTGGGCTCCGTGCCCGGTGAAAACGAAACCTTCACCGTGGAATGGACCGCCGATTCCGACACCATCGTCATCACCCGCGAGGAAAGCGGCATGGTGAAGATCGACGTGAACGAGGACAATCCCAAGGAAGTCAGCTACAAGCTGACCGCCACCATCCTGGACGCCGCCGGGAACTCCACCGAGATCTCCTTTGACCGGGTGGTGCCCGCCGCCATCAACCTGGACATCATGACGGAAGAAGAAATCGTGGCCGTGGCTTACACCCTGGACGATGGCGGCAAGCTGCCCGCCGCCACCGCGCTGACCGGCAAGATCGTGGCCATCCCCACCGCTTACAGCGAAGAGTATGACAACATCACCGTGAACATCCAGGTGGGCGACCTGGCCGACAAGCCCATCCAGTGCTACCGCCTCGTGGGCGGCTCTTCCCTCAAGGAAGGCGACGAAATCACCGTGCTCGGCACCATCAAGAACTATAAGGGCACCATCGAATTTGACAAGGGCTGCTATACCATTGAACCCGCATACGCCCAGAGCGCCCGGGTGGTCGCTTATGCCTACACCCTGGAGGAAGGCGCGGCCATGAACCGCGAATCCACCGTCACCGGCATGATCAGCGAGATCCCCAGCGCCTACAGCGAGGAATACAAGAACATCACCGTCAACATCGGCGTGCCCGGCCTGGCCGAAAATCCCATCCAGTGCTACCGCCTCACCGGCGAGGGCGCGGACGCCCTGCAGGTGGGCGACACCATCACCGTCACCGGCACCATCAAGAACTACAAGGGCACCATCGAATTCGACAAGGGCTGCACTTTCACCAAAGCGGAATAAGCAGTGCCCTGAAGCGGTACGGGGTACGGGCCGTCCGGCCCGTACCCCGCGTTTTCCATTTCACATAAAGCGAGGAGCCGAAAATGTTTGAAGCCATCCGGGACGCCATCGCGTCCCACGATCCCGTCATCATTCACCGCCACAGCAGCCCGGACGGCGACGCCCTGGGCAGCCAGGCGGGGCTCAAAGCGCTGATCCTGGCCAATTACCCCGGAAAAACGGTGTATGCCGTGGGGGACGATCCCGGCCGCTACGAATGGATATCGGGGAAAATGGACGATGTGGCGGATGGGGAGTACTTATCCGCCCTGGCCGTGATCCTGGATACGTCGTCCCCCGCCCTCATCAGCGACGAACGCTATGCCCGGGCGAAAACCACCGCCCGGATCGACCATCATCTGTTCCTGGGGCCCATCGCGCAGATCGAGGCCGTCGACAGCAGCTTTGAAAGCTGCTGCGGGCTGGTGGCCCAGATGGCCGCGGAGTGCGGCTGGCGCGTAACGGACGAAGCGGCCCTGGCGCTGTTTACCGGCATGGTGACGGATTCCGGGCGCTTCCGCTACGACGCCACCACCGCCCGCACCTTCCGCCTTGCCGCCCGCCTGATGGAACACGGCATCGACCTAAACGCCCTCTACCGCCGTCTGTACGCCTCCAGCCTGGCGGATATACAGCTCCGGGCGGAATTCGTGCGGAAAATCAGGCTGACCCCCCACGGCGTCGCCTATATCTACACCACCCGGGAAGAAATGGCGGCCCTGGACGCCGGGGTGTTCGCCATCTCCCGGGGCATGGTGAGCGTGATGAACGATATCGAGGGCGTGGACATCTGGGTGAACTTTACCGAGGCGGAGGGAAAGGTGCTGTGCGAACTGCGCTCCTCCCGCTTCAACATCAATCCCATCGCCGTCCGGTACGGCGGCGGCGGCCACAAAAAGGCCAGCGGCGCCACCCTGCCGGACAGGGAAACGGCCCTGCGGATGCTGGACGAACTGGATCAAATGGCGGAGGAGAACCGGCCTTGAACGAAGAAATCAAGCAGATCATCTGGGAAAAGATCGGGGCGTACAGGCGCATCATGCTGTTCCGCCACTCCCGCATGGACGGCGACTGCGCCGGGGCCAGCCGGGGGCTGCGGGCGCTGCTGCGCGCCACGTTCCCGGAAAAACAGGTATTGCTGGTGGACGGCCAGCAATCCGATTACCTGGCTTTCCTGGGGCCGGACGACGCGCCCGTGCCGGACGGGGACTATTCGGACGCCCTGGCCATCGTGGTGGATACGGCCACCCGGGAGCGCATTTCCAACCAGAAATACGCCCTGTGCCGGGAGATCGTGAAGATCGACCATCACATCGAAACCGATCCCTACGGCGCGGTCAACTGGGTGGAGGAGGAGCGCTCCTCCGTGTGCGAGATGGTGGCCGCGTTTTACGAAACCTTCCGGGAGCGCCTGGTGCTCACCCGGGAAGCGGCGGAATATATTTTCATGGGCATGGTGACGGATTCCGGGCGCTTCCGCTTCGGCGGCGTCACGGGAGAAACCATGCGCCTGGCGGGGATGCTGCTGGACGCGGGGGTGGACACGGAAACGTTGTACGCCAACCTGTACCTGCAGGATTACGCCGCGCTGAAATTCAAGGCCTACGTGTATGAGAACATGCAGCGCACGGAGCACGGCGTGGCCTATATCCACGTGACCGGGGATATGCAGCGCCGCTTCGGACTGAGCTTTGAAACGGCCAGCAGCGTGATCTCCTACCTGGAAAACATCCGCGGCTGCCTGTGCTGGCTGGCGTTCATCGAATGCGAGCAGCCGGAGGAGGGCGTGCGGGTGCGGCTGCGCTCCCGGTTCATGTCGGTGAACGCCATCGCGGAAAAATACCGCGGCGGCGGGCACGCCTGCGCGTCCGGCGCCACGGTGTATACGCAAGAGGAGCAGGAGGCGCTGATCCGGGACGCGGACGAGGCTGCAAAGGAATACCAGAAGACCCACGCGGGGTGGATGTGACAAAAAACGAATGCCCGAACCGGCATCCGCCAGACTATCGACAAAGTGCCTTAGGGTAGTATGAAGGGGCCGCAGCCCCTTCATCAACCATCCGCAGGACCGGGTTTGCCGGTCCGAGGAGCAGTCAGAAATAAATTGATGTGTCGAAGGAAAGGACGGTTTACCGGCCTTTCCTTCGCAGAGTGTCGACTTTGTCGACGCTCTGACGGATGCCCGAACCGGCATCCGCATGTGCCCGAACGCAAAAACAATCAAATACGCGCGCTTTTCACCGTCATTTGTCCGGCGGAAAGCGCGCGTTTATTTTCGTTACAGCTCCCGGACGGCGACCGGCACGGCGCTGTTGGGATTTTTCACCGCGATCTGGAAATCGTCCTCGTAGATGATCTCGCCGGGCGCTTCCTCGCAGACGGAAAGATACAGCCGCAGGCCGTATTTTTTCGCCATCTCCCGGTAGAAGGTCATTTCCCGCCAGATGCGCCGCCCGTTTTCGTTGTCCTTGAACCAGGTGATGGCCCGGTCGGGGTTGCCCTGGGCATAGAACGGCGGCACGGGCAGCACCCGCTCAAAGTAAGCCCGGTTTTCCCAGTAGGCTTTTTCCTCCTCCGCCGTCAGCGCCTTTGCGTCCACCAGCTTGCCCACGGCGGTGAACAGCCCCCGGGGCTGCCGGGTGATATAGGCGATGTCCGCCGTATGCACACGGAAGCAGCGCATGGTCAACCCTCCTTTTCCGTCCCGCTCCCGCCGGGCAGGGCGGACAGGGCGGATGGGGCGTATCCCTTCGACGGAAGCACCGTGAAGCGGCCGGGAAAGATTTCTTCGCAGATCCGCAATTCCAGCGCCTGCCGGTGGGCCAGATGGGAAAGGAGCCCCTCCTCTCCCCCCACGCCCCGGGCCTTCGCCCAGGGCGAAGCGTCAAAGTACGCGCACATCATGGGGAACCAGAGTTCCCTGCCCTGATCGTCGGCGCGTTCTTTGCGGATCGCATCCAGCGTCCCCTTCACGTCCTCCGTTTTCAGATAGACAATGTGAAAGGGCTTTCCCCGCAGCGCGTCCCCCACCCGGCGGAAAAACGAAAGGATCTCCTCGTCCGTTTTCTCCCGGAAGAGGATCATATCCTCCACCGTGTTCTGGAACAGGGCGCATTCGGAAATGGAATTGTTCCCCGTCCATTTTTCAAACCGGCCCAGACGGATGGCCGCAAATTCCTCCCAGGAAACGAGGCCGTGATAGATCTCATACCGCTCCATTTCGCCGTAGAACCCCGGCGCGTCGGTGCGGACCTGGGTGTAGCACACCACATACCGCGGCCCTTCCCGCACGGTTTTCTCCCGGATCAGCGGGCGGATGGAAGCGTACTTTTCCTCAATTTTCCGGTACTGCGCCCCGGTCAACCAGGCGCACCAGGCCAATTCCACGGGAGAATAATCCCCCTCCCGGTACACGGGATAATCCGGGCGCTGCTCTGACAGCCGCTGCACGAGGGTGCTTTTGCCGCTGCCCTGCAGGCCCTCCGCAAAAAAGTTCATAAACGCCTCTTTCAGGTCGGATCAGCCTTCTGGATGGGCAGCCGGATCACAGCGGCTGGACGGAAGCAATGATGGTTTCCGCCAGCGCCGCAAAATCCGCGTCGGACATGGGCGCCAGGGTGATCTCCAGGATCAGGCTGGCTTCGTCGGTGTAGGCATAGGAGACCGCGTCAAACTGTTCGATGGGGTAGGCCAGCCAGGACAGGCCGTTGATGGTCACGTCCCGGGGGGTGATGCCCTCCTGTTCCACAAAGGCCCTGTAATCCTCCAGGGTCAGCCTGCCCACGCCGATGCACATGACGGCCACGGCCTGCGCCCCGTCCTCGCTGGTGAAGTAGGCGATATAGCCCTTCTCCCGGTCTTCCGCGGTGAGATCGAGGCTTTTGAACGAGGCAGGGACCCACATTTTCATGCCCGCTTCGGTGAATTCGCGGTATTCTTCCGCCGGCAATCCGGCATCCGCGGTCAGTTCAGAAATCTGCTCCGCTTCCTCCGCCGATACGGCGGTCAGCGACAGCACAAGGGCGAGGGCCAGCATCCATCCCAGCAGCTTTTTCATGATTGGTACCATCCTTTCTTCTCATGGGCTTTCCGGGCCTGGGGAAATGCCCGCTTATTGGGCCGCATCGGGCGCGTCGCTGTTTCTCCGGATCCGCAGCAGCCATTCGCCATAAGCCCGGCCCGTATAGAACTCAAAATCCGGATCGAAGCCGTAGCCTTCCGGCGCCTTGAGCAGCTGCACATGATACACGTCCGGCGCGCCGTCGAATGTGACGTTCCCGTTTGCATCGGACTTCCGCGGGATGCAGGCCGCGTCGGTGCAGAAATTCAGCATCACGCCCGGGACAGGCGCGCCGTCCTGATCCACGATATGCAGGAGATAGGCCTGCGGAAGCGCCGTCTCCGGCCCGGCGTAATCGCCGTATTCCCAGGCGACGTCATAGCCCCAGGAACGCATGGCTTCGGCAAGCTCTTCGATGTACTCATCGCCCGGGATCAGATACACGCACAAGGCGTTTTCATCCTCTTCTCCCATCAGGCATGCGCAGACATAATGCGCCTCCGCGTCCGCCTCCGGCATGGGCTGGTCGATCACATAAGCGCTGCCTTCCGCATCCAGCAGGCTCTGAAGCGTATAAATGTCCCTGTAGTTGTAATAGGTGACGGCAGCCGGATCGTCGGCAGCGGCAATCTCCAGCCGCAGATGGGCAACGCCGTCGTAAATCACATAAGCCGGCTGGGGATCGGGATCATCCTTCACCCGGAACAGCACGCCTTTCGCGCCGTCGTTTTCCACCCGGATCGCCCGGGCAGAGGATACGGGAAAGGCGCGGGTGGAAGTGTCCTTGGGGATTTCAGACAAAACGGCAGTCCCGGTATAGCCGTCCCCCAGGAAGGCTTCGATCACCCGCATCACATCTTCTGCGCTCAAAAAGCTGCCGGTTTTCAGGAAGGCGGCGTTGCCGAAACGGTCCACGATCACCGTGGCGGGAATGCCCGCGTCGCCTGTGTACCGATACAGGAAAGCCCCTTCATCCCGGCCCATGGGCAGGGAAAGGCCATGCGCTTCCCGGTAGGCTTCGATGACCTCGGCCGTATCCTCCTCTTCCCTGGACAGGGCAATGAAAGCGACGCGGTCCTTGTACTGTTCGTAGGCTTCGTTCAGGAAAGCCATTTCCGCGCCGCACGGCGGGCACCAGGAGGCCCAGATATTGATCAGCACCGCTTCGTGATCCTCAAGCTGCTCGGAAAGCGTGAAGACATTCCCTTCGGTATCCGTTGCGGTGAATTCAGGAAAAGGCTTCCCCAGGATCCCCGCTTCTTCCGCCGCCGTATGCCCGAAGCACGGCACAAGCGCCAGCACCAACAGCAAAAGAACGGCCTTTTTCATGCAGCATTCCCCTTCTTTCTTGCAGAATGGGTGTGAAACCCTGACATTCAGTATACTATAAAACCGCAAAAATGAGTAGACTGATTGGAAAACAAATGTCAGTTTTTCATATTCCACGGCTTCCCTTGATTCCTGATTCTGTTTTTTCCCTGATCCCGTGTTCAGTTTGCAGTTGCCCTCTTGAAATGGTATACTGATAAGTGCAGAAAAATATTGGAGGTGCTGTTCTATGCTGCGTCGTGTGCTTGGGCTTTTGCTGGCCGTGGCCCTGGCGGTCCTTCCCGCCTGCTGCGGGGCGGAGAAGGCCGGGAACGCCGGAACGTTTTCGGTGAAAGAAATCCTTCTGGAGAGGGACGGTTTGAAAATCTGGGGAGCGCTCTATCTCCCGGAGGGGGACGCTCCGCTGCCGCTGGTCATCTGCTGTCACGGGTTCGGCGGAAATCACGAGCATGTGAAGCCCTATGCGGAGGCCTTCGCCAGGAATGGGATCGCAGCGTTCGCCTTTGACTTCGTCGGAGGCGGGTACGGCAGCAGAAGCGACGGCACGATGAAGGAAATGTCCGTTCTGACGGAGGCCGCGGATCTGTGCGCCGTGATGGACCGGATGAAGGAGCTGCCGGAAATCAATCCGGAGCAGATTTTCCTCCTGGGCGCAAGCCAGGGCGGGTTCGTCTCCTCCTATGTGGCCGGGATCCGTCCGGACGACGTGGCCGGGGTCATCGCGCTGTATCCGGCGTACGTACTGCAGGACAACGCCTGGAAGCAGACGCCGGACCCGGAAAACATCCCGGAAACCATCAGCCTGATGGGGATCACCCTGGGCGGGATCTACAACCGGGACGCCCAGTCCTTCGACATTTATGACGTCATGAAAAATTGAACGAATCCATCGCGTTTGTGCAGGAAATTCTGAACGCTTCCCACGGCGAATAACGCATCAAACGGCGGCAAAAAGCCTGTCGCCGATGCGGGCGGCAACCTGCTCTTCCGTTTCTTGACGCGAAATGATTCCATTGCTATAATAATCTTAGCCAGTATCTGCCATTCAGCATATTTGTGCATCTGAAAACGGAGGAATCGGCATGAAAAAGAAAACGATATGTGTCGCGATGCTTCTTTCGCTTCTGGTTTTGCCTTTGGCCGGCTGTGGGGAGACCGATCAATCCAGATACGAAAACGCCCAGTCCCTGATGGCGAAAAAGTCCTTTGCCGCGCTGGCATACAGCAAGGCAGGGGATCGGGACAAAGCGATTGCCCTTTGGCATGAGGCCGGGAAGGCCTCCGTGGCTGCGGGAGCCTATCATACCGTGGGCCTGAAAGCCGACGGCACCGTGGCGGCGGTAGGAGACAATGTGTATGGCCAGTGTGACGTCAGCGGCTGGACGGATATCGTGGCCGTGGCTGCGGGTGGCGGGCATACCGTTGGCCTGAAACCCGACGGCACCGTGGTGGCGGCAGGAAGGAATAATCATGGCCAGTACGACGTCAGCGGCTGGACGGATATCGTGGCAGTGGCTGCGGGATTGTATCATACCGTGGGCCTGAAAGCCGACGGCACCGTGGCGGCGGCAGGATACAATGAGGATGGCCAGTGCGGCGTCAGCGGCTGGACGGATATTGTGGCCGTGGCTGCGGGAAACTGGCATACCGTGGGGCTGAAAGCCGACGGCACTGTGGTGGCGGCGGGACACAATAAGTATGGTCAGTGCGACGTCAGCGGCTGGACGGATATCGTGGCCGTGGCTGCGGGAAACGTGCATACCGTAGGCCTGAAAGCCGACGGCACCGTGGTGGCGGCGGGATACAATAAGGGTGGCCAGTGCAAAGTCAGCGGCTGGACGGATATCGTGGCCGTGGCTGCGGGAAGCGTGCATACCGTAGGCCTGAAAGCCGACGGCACCGTGGCGGCGGTGGGAGACAATGAGTATGGTCAGTGCGGCGTCAGCGGCTGGACGGATATCGTGGCCGTGGCTGCGGGAGGTTATCATACCGTAGGCCTGAAAGCCGACGGCGCCGTGGCGGCGGCAGGATACAATGAGGATGGCCGGTGCGGCGTCAGCGGCTGGACGGATATCAAAAAGCCCTGACCGTCACGGGAGCTTTGAAACAAAAAACGAAGCACGGAAACAACGGACGAAACGATGCCAGCATGCCTGGAAAGAATCACCCATTGCTGAACCTATGCTCTCAGGAGGTACTTCCATGAAACGCTTTTTTGCCGTACTGCTCGCCGTACTGATGCTCCTCAGCTGTTTCCCTTCCGCGATGGCATACAGCAAGGCAGGGAATCGGAACAAGGCGATAACCCTTTGGCATGAGGCCGGGAATGCCTCCGTGGCTGCGGGAGGATTCCATACCGTGGGCCTGAAAGCCGACGGCACCGTGGCGGCGGCAGGATACAATGAGTATGGCCAGTGCGACGTCAGCGGCTGGACGGATATCGTGGCCGTGGCTGCGGGAAGATTCCATACCGTGGGCCTGAAAGCCGACGGCACCGTAGTGGCGGTAGGATACAATGAGGATGGCCAGTGCGGCGTCAGCGGCTGGACGGATATCGTGGCCGTGGCTGCGGGAACCGTGCATACCGTAGGCCTGAAAGCCGACGGCACCGTGGCGGCGGCAGGAAGCAATGGGGATGGCCAGTGCGATGTCAGCGGCTGGACGGATATCGTGGCCGTGGCTGCGGGATATAAGCATACCGTTGGCCTGAAAGCCGACGGCACCGTGGTAGCGGTAGGAGACAATGGGGATGGCCAGTGCGACGTCAGCGGCTGGACGGATATCGTGGCCGTGGCTGCGGGAGCCTATCATACCGTGGGCCTGAAAGCCGACGGCACCGTGGTGGCGGTAGGATGGAATAAGTATGGCCAGTGCGACGTCAGCGGCTGGACGGATATCGTGGCCGTGGCGGCGGGATGGTATCATACCGTCGGCCTGAAAGCCGACGGCACCGTGGTGGCGGCAGGAGAAAATTGGGATGGCCAGTGCGACGTCAGCGGCTGGACGGATATCAAAAAGCCCTGACCCAGGCCCGCGGCCAACAAGGTGGAGCGTTCGGCCGCGGACTGGGCGCCGTATCCTCGATCATGGAGGGATAAACCGTGATTTCACTGATCCTGTCTCTGGCCGTCCTGCTGGCGGGCTTCGCCGTATACGGCCGCCTCACCGAGAAGGTTTTCGGCCCGGACAGCCGCACGACGCCCGCGGTAGCCGTCAACGACGGCGTGGACTGCGTGCCCATGAAGCCCTGGAAGGCGTTCCTGGTGCAGCTGCTCAACATCGCGGGCACGGGCCCGATCTACGGCGCGTGGGCGCGTGCTTCGGGCCGGTGGTGTTTCTGTGGATCGTGTTCGGCTCCATCCTGGGCGGCGCGGTGCACGATTATATGTCCGGCATGATTTCCTGCCGCCACGGCGGGAAATCCATCGCGGAGCTTTCCAGCCTGTATATCGGCAGGCCGGCCAAATGGATCATGCGGGTGTTTTCCGTGGTGCTGCTGGTGCTCACGGGCACGGTGTTCGTCAATACACCGGCGGCGCTGATCACCAATCTGGTGGGCGACGCGGGGCTCCCGATCTTTCAGAACATCCTATTCTGGATCGTTGTCATTCTCCTGTATTACGTGCTGGCGACGCTTCTGCCCATCGACCGGGTGATCGGCCGGCTTTATCCGGTTTTCGGCATCCTGCTGATCGTGATGGCCCTGGGCGTGCTGGGCGGCATCGTTATCGGCGGGAAAACGATCCCGGAAATCACATTGCAGGATCTGCACCCGGAAGGGCTGCCGGTATGGCCTTTCATGTTCGTCACCGTTGCCTGCGGCGCCATTTCCGGCTTCCACGCCACCCAGTCGCCCATGGTGGCCAAGTGCATCACAAGTGAAAAGCAGGGCCGCAGCATCTTCTACGGCGCCATGATCGCCGAAGCGGTGATCGCCCTGATCTGGGCCGCCGCGGGCGTGGCCTTCTACGGCGCCACGGAAACGCTGGCCGATGCCATGACGAAAGCAAACGGCGGCCAGTCCCACGCGGTGCTGGAAATCTCCCAGACCCTGCTGGGCACCGTGGGCGGCGTGCTGGCGGTGATCGGCGTGGTGGTGTGTCCCATCACCTCGGGGGACACGGCGTTCCGCAGCGCCCGGCTGATCCTGGCGGAAACCACCCGGCTGGATCAGAAAAGCATGAAAAACCGCCTGATCATCACCCTGCCGCTGCTGGCGGTGGGCGCCGTGCTGACGCAGCTGGATTTCGATGTGCTGTGGCGCTATTTTTCCTGGTCGAACCAGACCCTGGCCATGATCTCCCTCTGGGTGGCCACCGGCTATCTGGTCAAGGAAGGGAAATACCGGTTCGGCTCCCTGCTCACGGCGCTGCCCGCCGCGTTCATGTCCGCGGTAAGCATGACCTATATCCTGATGGCCCCGGAGGGCTTCAGCCTGTCCGCCGCCGTTTCCAGGCCCATCGGCGCGGGCTTTGCGGTGGCCATGTTCTGCGTGTACGCGGTGCTGTTCCGCAAAATGAAAAAGAGAACGGTGGGATAACGGCTGCATTTCACGGCGGGCATTTCCCGCGCCATTCCGACAGCGAACAGGGCTGACAGCAAAACGGCCGCCGCCCAGCAAACCGCACACTCTCCCAAAGGCTTTTTACTCTGGCGGAGCACAGGAAACTCGAAGCGGGCCAGAGACGTCCCAGGGCGTCCCATTCTGTACCATCCAGTCACACTATGTTGCCACATCAGACAGGTTTATCCCAATTGAAGAGAAACTCCATTGAAAAATATTTTTCGTATACTATAATCGTGGGTAAAGGAGGACGGAACCTGCTGAAAAGAAAAATCGAAGCCTGATATTTACATTGGCCGAATCGGCATAAAGATATTGTATAAAGATCATTCCAGAAGCATTGATGCGCGTTTCGTTCTCGCGATATCGCATTTCTTTCTTCGCCTTTCCTTGACAGATTGCCGATTCAAATATATAATATGGGATGAAGAGTGCCAAATACATCCAATGTGGGTTATGTTTTTGTGCACGCATATGCAGGAAACTGCAAATCAAGAAAGGAGATCTTTTCCCTATGAAGAAGCTGTTTGCGCTTGTGCTGGCGGCGGTCATGCTGCTGTCCATGGTGTCCCTGGCCTCTGCCGAAGAAAAAGGCAAGGTGTATTATCTGAACTTCAAGCCCGAAGCCGATCAGGCCTGGCAGGACCTGGCCGCAGAATACACCGCGCTGACCGGCGTGGAAGTAAAGGTCCTCACCGCCGCTTCCGGCACCTACAGCCAGACCCTGACCTCCGAAATGGATAAGAAGGACGCCGCTCCCACCCTGTTCCAGATCGGCAACGCGGAGGGTGTAGCCACCTGGAATAATTACGCCCTGCCCCTGGACGGCACCGAGCTGATCCAGGAAATGACCACAGAGGATTTCAACCTCAAGAACGCCAACGGAGAAACCGTGGCGGTGGGCTACTGCTACGAGGCCTACGGCATCATCACCAACAAAACTCTGCTGGAAAAGGCCGGCTACACCATCGCCGACATCACCAACTTTGAATCCCTCAAGAAGGTGGCCGACGATATCCACGCCCGCGCCGCCGAGCTGGGCTTTGACGCCTTTACCTCCGCCGGCCTGGATGGTTCCTCTTCCTGGCGCTTCTCCGGCCACCTGACCAACATGCCCCTGTTCTACGAATTCCGGGACGATGGGATCACCGAGCAGCCCGCCGCCGTGAAGGGCACTTACCTGGATGCTTACAAAAACATCTGGGATCTGTATATCACCGATTCCGCCGCCGATGTGAAGAAGCTGTCCAGCTACACCGGCGCGGAAGCCGAAAAGGATTTCTACGACGGCAAGGCCGTGTTCTTCCAGAACGGCACCTGGGAATATGCTGATCTGACCGGCAAATACGGCATGGATCCCGCTTCCCTGGCCATGATCCCGATCTACTGCGGCGTGGAAGGCGAAGAAAACGCCGCCCTTTGCGCCGGCACCGAGAACTGCTGGGCCGTGAACGCCAAGGCTTCCGAGGCCGATCAGAAGGCCACACTGGACTTCCTCAAGTGGGTCGTCACCAGCGACGAAGGCACCCAGATGATGGCCGATTGGTTCGGCCCCATCCCCTTCAAGGCCGCCAAGGCTTCCAACAACGTATTCTTCAACGATTCCACCGCGCTGCTGAACGAAGGCAAGTACGTGGTCACCTGGGCGTTCAACTATACGCCTGACGTGGACAACTGGCGCGCCGGTATCGTCAGCGCCCTGGAGCAGTATTCCGCCGGCGTCACCGACTGGGGCGAAGTGGAATACGCCTTTGTGGAAGGCTGGGCCACCTGCTACGCCAACACCCATTAACCAAGCCTGAATCCCTCAGGGGAGCGGGGGCCTTCTCCCGCTCCCTTTTCCTTCGTGAAAAGGAGCGATCCAAAGTGAAGAAAAATAAGAGGCCAGACGCCGCGGCGATCACCTCTTCCTTAATCCGCAAGTCAATCCAGCGGCGCTTCGCCATTTTTCTGCTGCCCACCTTCGTATGCTTCTGCATCGGTTTTCTCTGGCCCTTCATCCAGGGCATCTATCTGTCGCTGCACAGCTTTACCACCACCAGCGACACCGCCTGGGCGGGGTTTGACAACTACGTGAAGGCATTCAACGACGCCGGTTTCCGCCAGGCCTTCTTCTATACGGCGCTGGTGGCGGTGGTTTCCCTGGTGCTGATCAACGTGCTGGCTTTCTTCGTCGCCTTCGCGCTGACACGGAGCATCCGGGGCAGCAACTTGTTCCGTGGCGTTTTTTTCGTACCGAACCTGATCGGCGGCATTGTGCTGGGCTACATCTGGAAAACCATCATTGATTCCGTGCTGCCCGTCAGCATGTCCATCCAGGCCAATTACGGCTTCTGGGGCCTGATCGTGGTGCTGTGCTGGCAGCAGGTGGGCTACATGATGATCATTTACATCGCCGGCTTGCAGGCCGTGCCGGAAGACATGCTGGAGGCCGCCCGCATCGACGGGGCCAACGGGCCCAGGACCCTGTGGCACATCATCCTGCCTAACGTGATGCCCTCCATCACCATCTGCACCTTCCTCTCCCTCACCAACGGCTTTAAGCTCTACGACCAGAATATGGTGCTCACCAACGGCGCTCCCGTGCGCCGCGGCATCGGGCAGACGGAGATGCTGGCGCTGAACATCGCCAAGACCTTCTCTACCGCTAATCAGCGTGGCGTGGCCCAGGCCAAGGCCGTGCTGTTCTTCATCCTGGTCACAGCCCTGGCCCTGATCCAGCTGAGAGCCACCCGCAGAAAAGAGGTGCAGCAATGACGCAGCAGGCTTTGAAAACCAAAGGCAGCCCCACACCCCGGGAAAAGCAGACGTCGGGAAAAATCATCCTGACGGTGCTGTTTGCCATTATCAGCCTGATCTGGATGATGCCCATCATCATCGTGCTGTACAATTCCTTTAAGGAAAACGGCTTCGTCAATTCCGAGGTGTTCGCCCTGCCGAACAAGGAGAGTTATGTGGGCTTCAGCAACTACATAAACGGCATGACCTTCGGCAACTATCCCTTCTATTATTCCGCCGGATACAGCGTGTACATCACCATCGTGTCCACCGCGCTGATCCTGTTTTGCACTTCCATGGCCGCGTGGTATATTTCCCGGGTGAACGATCTGTTTTCCAGGGTGGTTTATTACCTGTGCGTGTTTTCCATGGTGGTGCCCTTCCAGATGGTGATGTTCACCTTGGCCAATACCGCCAGGGAAGTCCACCTGGATACGCCCTGGACAATCCCGGTGATTTATCTGGGATTTGGGGCAGGGCTGGCAGTGTTCATGTTTGTGGGCTTCGTCAAATCCATTCCCATCGACATTGAGGAGGCCGCCGCTATTGACGGCTGCACCCCCATTCGTACTTTTTTCAGCGTGGTTTTCCCCATGATGAAGCCCACCCTCATTTCCGTGGGCGTGCTGGAAATCATGTGGGTGTGGAACGACTATCTCCTGCCCTACCTGGTGCTGGACCAGACCAAGTACAAGACGATCCCCATCCACATTCAGTATCTGCAGGGCAGCTACGGCCGGGTGGATCTGGGCGCGACGATGGCGCTGATCATGCTGAGCCTCCTGCCCATCATCATTTTCTATCTGGCCTGCCAGAAGCACATCATCAAGGGCGTGGCCGCCGGGGCCGTGAAGGGCTGACACACCGGAATATAAAAACATTCACACATAAAAACGCCGCCCAGGACGCACGAGCTCATACGGGCAAAACCCGAAGTCTCGTTTCCTGGGTGACGTTTTTATATCTGGCGGAACGACAATGTTACTCAGGATTACCGCGATGATGTGAAAAACGATACACTTGCTGTCCTGCCCGAAGCGCTACGATCCATGCAGGAAGCACCTGCACGCTCATGTATCGCGGCACAGCTATTTGACTTATCTTGCCGGTATGGGCACCGATACGAAAACCCTGCAGACCATCGCAGGGCACTCTACCATCAGCATGACGATGAACCACTATGTCCACGCCCAGCCGGAGAAAATCAAAGCGGCCGGAAAACAGATGCATGACCTGCTCGTAGGGTAAAATGTGCCAGTTTTGTGTCACAGCCAAAAACCCGGAAAGCCTTGTGGCATAAGGCTTTCCAGGCCATGAAAAATCGGGTTTTGTGCCAATTTTGTGCCAAAAACCCCAAAAAAGCTCCTCCATGCCGCAAAAAGAAAATCCGGAAGCCTTGGTTTTCAAGACTTCCGGGCTCCATGGAGCATAGGAGACTCGAAAATTTGGTAACCAAATAATACAAATAGGCATGATCGTGTTGTCTGCCTGTGAAGGAATCAATCACAATTCACAGGAGGGACAGCGCAATGAACGCGGAGAAGATCATCGAACGAAACGAAGAACAGTAGCAGATTGTGGCAGCATGCTTGAATCATTTACCGCGGCCTTACGTCACCGCCACTATAAGTATGGATGCTGTTACTTTTATGGTCAAACATATAATACTGTGGACCGCCCGTTGAGACAATGCGCGGAATATTCTTGGAAGTTGAAAGAAGAGAAGACGTCTCCTTTTTTTGCTGTTTTTTCTTATTGCGCTTTGTTTTAGGTTTTGTTATTTCCTGTTTTTTCTTCTTACACTTTGTTTTTGCTATTGTTGGTCGCGGACTATAACTTTGCCATTCACGCTCCCGTTCTTCATAAGTTTTGAAGGGATAAATGACTTCTACTGGTTTTGACTGGTTTGCAGTCAGTAATGGTTCTTCTTGCGGAATGGGCTCCGGCTCAGCACCAAGCATTTGTGCCTTTAATAATGCAAGTTTTTCCATACTGGCTTTATCTAGCATACTATCATCACTCCATACAATTGAAATCTCTATTTACACGACTCTCAAACTTCGTCCGCGCTTATAAGCTGAAACCCTCGACCATGGCAACATACAGGAAACACCTTCATGCCCAGATTCCACCGGCATTCGGACAGCGTGAGCTTTCCGACATTACAACGGAGGATGTATCGCGAAAACCACTTGAAAGCAGAATAAACCAGAGGAGTTATTAAAAATCATTTTCCAAGACCACCACTTACAAAATGAATGTGAGCTTGCTTTTGTCTATGCTTTTTGCGGTGGCTTTTCGATTTTTGTATTCTTGCGCGTTCGATTTTCTGCTCGTCAATTACTTTTGGCTTCGACATTGTTGCATGGTTTGGCTTGGGAGAATTTTTCGTTAGCTGATTTGGTGCTCTATTTGGATGAGCTGGTTTTGGAGGCGCGGCATAAATACTCCGCATGTCTGTCTTACTGATTGTGGAAGTATGCTGCTCGTTCCACTGTTTTGCTAATAGCTGATTCTCTATTTTACTAATATTGGAAAAATCAATTTCGATATTTCCACATTTCTTTTTGTTCATCTTTCAAAATCACCCCTACTATTATACTAAGCTCTTAGCAAATGCGCAATAGATAGCTATCGAATACCATTATGTTGCAAACAGATAATTCAGAAAAATTATCTGTTTTATTGGCTGTAATTGTGATATACTTACATGAGAGGAGCGTGAACACATGAATGCCATGAATCGTGGAAGCCTGCGGGCAATCGCTTTGACGCTGGAGCAAATCCGGGATATGCTGGAAGCAATGAGCGATTGTGAGCAAAATAAGGAAAACGGTGATTATCAGCAACCACCGCTGGAATCAAAATACGAAAGTTCTTCTGTTAAACTGGAAGAAGCCGCAATATTTGTCAATCAAGCAATAAAGAACATACGGAACATTGCGCCCAATGCCGCAGATTTTGAAGAATGGGTTAATGATGCAAGTGTCCCGGATGCAGAATGTTCAATAGAATATGATGAATGATGGTAAATACCAGTCAACACATCCAACCTGATGTGAACAACACCAGATTGTTTCTTCACAAAGCAAAAGCCATAGTATCATAGGCCGAAAATGTGATACAATAGGCGCAGAAGGGAGGTTGCGCCATATGGGCAGAGTGCTAATGACTATGGCAGAACGGAAAGCTGCCGAAGCGAGAAGGCATAAACGGGCATCAGAGTGGTCGCGAAAAAACACAAAAGTGTATCAGGTAACATACACGCTAAAGAGCGGAATCCCGGCCATCATGGAGAAAATGAGCGCGGAAACCGGCATGCAGCCGGCAACCTATATCCGGCAAGCCGTTGCCGAAAAGCTCCGGCGTGACGGATATGTCGCGGAAATACCGGACGACAAGGAAGAACCGGAAGAAGAATAACGGAACCCCGTACCCCCAACGGACGCGACAATGCGTCCGTTTTTCATTGCGGAAAATGAAACGCATCCGGCGACAACTGGAGCAAGCAGACTGACAGGATAGCGCCTTTGCCTTGAAAACGGCTTGAGAACTTCATATACTGAAAGCACGAAAGGAGGCGTCCTGAATGTGGTTCGTGCTTTTGCTTGCTGCGATCATCGTTATCATCGTTGCTGTGATCGTGAAACGGCATCATGACAAAGTAGCCATGATGCAACACGTGTATACCATCCACGGCAGGCTCCGCCCATACACAAATATAAAAGATTACGAGAGTTACGTGAGGTCTGCCGGCTTTGGCGTGTCCTCCAGCGGCGACCTGACAAATTATTACAGTTATGCTTCCTACCCCGTTTCCGTCGGATTCATCGTCAACCTCTTCGTGGACACCGACCATAAAATCCATCAATTCCGCTCGCTCCCGCATGCGTCCAGAGACGACATTCCGGGCGTCGGTATTCACGATCCCCGGCAGTTAATCGGCACAGTGTATTACGTTACCGATAAAAAAGGAGTCAATTATTTCCATCATTTTGTCTGCGACCCCTATGACGAGAGCGTCAATGGTTGGGCTTTTTGGCAAATTTGATCACCGTCCCGCCGACATTCATTCCGTCGACGGGCTTGATTTTTTTATGTTGATTCCTTGCAGGCGGCAGGAGCCTTAAACCCTTTATGGCATAAGGCTTTTCCGGCATCGAAAGAAACAATATTTTGCAGATTCTTTGCAAAACCCCCGGAAAAACCCTCCATGCCGCAAAAAGAAAACCCGGAAGCCTTGATTTTCAAGACTTTCCCGCCGTGGCGGCAGGAGATCATGCCGGACATATAATCGTGCACCGCGCCGCCCAGGATGGAGCCGAACACGATCCACAGGAACACCACCGGCCCGAAGCACGCGCCCATCAGCGCGCCGTAGATCGGGCCCGTGCCCGCGATGTTGAGCAGCTGCACCAGGAACGCCTTCCAGGGCTTCGGCGGCCGTATACGGCGAAGCCCGCCAGCAGGACGGCCAGAGACAGGATCAATGAAATCACGGTCTACCCATCCAAGGATCGAGGATACGGCGCTCAGTCCGCGGCGGACGGTTCGGGCTTTGCGAACGCCTTGATCACCGCCGGGTACAGCGCCACGCAGTACAGAACCACGATCATGGTATAGCAGAAATGCCCCCAGTGGCTGCCCAGCAGGCCGTCCAGCGGCTTTTTGAGATACAGGATCATCAGCGCCAGCGGCACCAGCCCCGCCGCGCCGATCAGCAGCCCCCGGCCCGTCAGCCCCGCGGGCTTGAATTTCACAAAGGTTTTCTCAATGTACCGCGCAATGGGGAAAGCGATCAGCAGGCAGGTGTCCCCGTAGCCGTCGTTCATCATTTTCTGCGGGTCCACCAGCAGCTTATCGTTCACAACATCCATGGGATACCACTTATATGTGATATACACGATGCCCAGGCAGCCCACCACGAAGCTGATCAGCAGGAACAGGTTTTCCTTTTCGGGATGCTTTTCCAGGTATTTGAAGATCTTCGCAGCGGCGATCAGCGCCAGCGCGGATTCCAGCAGGCCCACCATCACGTCCTGCGGCGTATGGACTCCCAGGTAATTCCGGGAAAACGCCGTGAGCATGGCGAGCAGGAGGAAGACCACGGCCACGGGCTTTTTCCACCGCCAGCTCGTTACCGCCAGTCCGCCGCAGATGGGCCCGGCGGTGACGGTATGGCCGCTGGGGAAGGAATAGCCCGTCGCCGTGCTGATGGCGTCCCCGGCGGGCAGCACCCGCGCGTCCCGGATCCAGGGGCGGTACACGCAGGCCGTCAGCTTCACCATGGCGTTGACACCGCAGCAGAGGTAATAGGATACCAGCGTGTACAGGCCCTTTTTCTTGTCGATGACCCAGTACACAAACACGGGCAGCATGATCAGGAACGTCACCGCGAAAAGGGAAAGCCCCTCCATGAACGGCGTCAGCGCGTCGCCGGTGTTTCCCCGGAAATCCTGCAATGCCAGCAAGTAATCAATGTCCATAGGCTCCTCCTGTTCTTTTGTATCAGTTTTTCATGCACCGGTCCTGAAAAGGCATTTCGCCGCCGGACGGGACGCGGACCGCCGTCATCCAGGCGCTTCACGGCAGGCAGAATCACATGGATATGATAACACAGATTTCCGAATGAATGCAATACTTTCATGAAGCGCCGCCGGCGTTTCTCGGCCGGTAAAACAAAAAAACCGAACTCTCCGCCTGCCGGCTGAAAGCTTGGATGATCCCTGTCGGGCGAAGCCTGTCTTTTCCTTCGTTTTTCCCAGTTTTCAGACCAGACGGCGGGAAGGCTTTCCAGGCAAACGTCGGCGATTGCAGGAATGATCACGGCGCGTCGCCGTTTTTCCGGATCCGCAGCAGCCATTCGCCATAGGTCCGGTCCGTATACAGTTCAAAATCCGGATCAAAGCCGTATCCCTCCGGCGCCTTGATCAGCTGCACATGATACACGTCCGGCGCGCCGTCGAAGGAAACCGTCCCGTTTGCGTCGGACTTCCGCGGGATGCAGGCCGCATCGGTGCAGAAATTGAGCATCACGCCCGGGACAGGCGCGCCGTCCTGATCCACGATATGCAGGAGATAGGCTTGCGGAAGCGCCGTTTCCGGCGTATGTGCTGCAGGACAACGCCTGGAAGCAGACGCCGGACCCGAAAAACATCCCGGAAACCATCAGCCTGATGGGGATCACCCTGGGCGGGATCTACAACCGGGACGCCCAGTCCTTCGACATTTATGACGTCATGAAAAATTAAGGAAAGAACCACGGCTTCATGGGGCAGGATCTGATCCGGTCCGAGAACGAATTCATCGCGTTTGTTCAGGACATCCTGAACGCTTCCCACGGCGAGTAACGCATCAAGCCGCGGCAAAAAGCTGATCGCTGATGCAGGCGTCATCCTGCTCTTCCGTTTCTTGACGCGAAATGATTTTATTGCTAAAATGATTTTAGCCTGTATCTGACATTCAGCATATTTTTGCATCTGAAAGCGGAGAAATCGGCATGAAAAAGAGAACCATATGGTTTGCAATGATTCTTACGCTTCTGGTTTTGCTTCTGGCGGGTGTGGGGAGACCGATCAATCCAAATATGAGAACGCCCATTCCCTGATGGCATAAGGGTAATTTTCGGAAGCCGCCGCCAAATTTGACAAGCTGGGCAGCTATGAGGACTTCGCCAAGCTGTCCATGTACTGCAAGGCCGCGCGCAGCATGGCGGCGGCGATCATCTCATATGCTTCCCGGATGGCAACGAATGAAAAAGAACCCTGATTGATCTTGAAGACACATCGGGAAAGGAGAATCATCATGGATCGGAACATCAAAAACGGCACGAAAAAGGCGCTTGCCTTGCTGATGACGCTTTGCATCGCCGGCTCGTTGTTCTTCCCGTTTTCCGCGCTGGCGGCGGCCCCGGTGGGCTACATGCCGGGCGTTACGGAGGAGATGACGGAGCCGTCTTTCTGGTACGGCCAGACGGGCGATCCCGACGCGCTGCTGGCCACGGCGGAAGACATCGCCCGGATCAACCAGGCCGCCATCGACGGCGCGGGCACCAACCGGCGCAAAAGAGCACGGCGGAGGACGTGAAATACTACCTGGGCTGGGTCTGGGATCAAACCGGGAAAAAGCTGACCCAGGAGGACTTTGACCTGATCATCGCCAACACCGTCGATCCCGACGCAGCGGAAGAAATGCCCGTGCGCTGGGGCATCGCGGTAAACCGTACAGAGCTTCTGACCTTCCCCTTCGACGGGCAGATCCTGGACGATCCCGTGGACTATGATTTCGACTATCAGCCCCTGGTGGGCATCCGGGTGAACGAGCCGGTGGCGATCTATTCCACCTCCGCGGACGGGAAATACTTCCAGGTGTCCACCTCCTGCTGCGCGGGCTGGGTGCGGGCGGAGGACATCGCCATCTGCAAGGATAAAGAGGAATGGCTCTCCGCCTGGGATATACCCGCCGAAAAGCGGCTGGTATTCTGGGGCGATAAAATGTACACCGATTATTCCAAAACCGCCCTGGATACCGTCTGCCGCCTGATCACCATGGGCACGGTGCTGGAAAGGATGGACGAAGGGGACCCCGACGCCCTGGTGATCAACCGCCTGCCGCTGCACAACTACGCCGTGTACCTGCCCGTGCGGAACGCGGACGGCAGCTACGGCAAAACCCCCGCCCTCATCAACGCCCGGGAACGGGTGAGCGAGGATTATCTGCCCCTGACCGCCCGGAATCTGGCCATGGTGGCGCTGACCTCCCTGGGGGACGCTTACGGCTGGGGCGCGGGGCTGAACAACGAGGATTGCACCAACCTGAACCATTCCATCTTCTGCTGTTTCGGGCTGGATATGCCGCGGAACTGCACCTGGCAGTGGCTACTGAATTACCCCAACGCCGGCACCACGGTCATCATTGATTACGACACGTTCGCCAAGAGCTTTTCCGAGCTTGGCGGCAGAATCGTATATTACGCTGCACAGCAATAATAACATTACCGTATTCCAGGAAAACAGCGAAGTGAAAGGAAAGCGTTTCAAATGAAAAACACAATTTTGCGCACCGTCATCATTTATCTGATTTTGTGCATGGCAGTCCCCGCCGCCTTGGCCGAGGGCGGGAATGTGATCTCTTTGCACCAGGAAGCGGAAGCGCAGCTGGAAAAGGAACTGGGCGCGTTTGAAATCACCGCCATGCAGCGGGAACTGGCAAAGACCAACGAAGC
>CACWLP010000038.1 GCA_902761755.1 uncultured Eubacteriales bacterium
CGAAAATGCCATTTTGCAAGAAATTGATGGATCGAAAAAAAGCGGAATCCTTTTTTCCGCTTTTTTTCGCAGGGTGTCGACTTTGTCGACACCCTGAAACTCCCCGCCGGCGGGGAGTTTTTCTTTTGAATGGGAAAAGCATGAAAAAAATATTCAAAAATGTCCGTTTCAAAGCAAAAATGGCGTTGACAGGCTCTCCCTCCTATGCTATAATTTATGATTGCACCAGTGTCGTTCAGGTGCGCCAAAATCCTCTAACCGGGCGGGAGAAACCCCCGAAAATTCGGGGGCCGCTGGGTAAGGGGAGATATGCGCTTTTTACGGGGCTGGCAGCAATAAAGGGGTGATAGCTTTTATGGTGCACGAGGTCCAAATGGGGAAGCTGCGCAAGCGCATGAGCTTCTCGCGCATCGACGAGGTCCTGGACATGCCCAACCTGATCGAGGTTCAGAAGAACAGCTACAAGCGGTTCCTGACCGAAGATCTCAAAGAGGTTCTGGCCGACGTGTCCCCCATCACGGATTACAGCGAAAACCTGGTGCTGGAGTTCGTCGATTACTCGCTGGACGGCACGCCCAAGAATTCAGTGGAGCGGTGCAAGGAAAGGGATCTGACCTACGCTGCCCCGCTGAAGGTATCCGTTCGCCTGAAGAACCGGGAAACCGGCGAAATCAAGGAATCCGAAGTCTTCATGGGCGATTTTCCCCTGATGACCGAGCACGGCACATTTATCATCAACGGCGCGGAGCGCGTCATCGTCAGCCAGCTGGTGCGCTCTCCCGGCGCGTATTTTGACGTGCAGATCGACAAGGCCGGCAAGCATCTTTTCTCCTCCCAGATCATCCCCAACCGGGGCGCCTGGCTGGAATATGAAACCGACAGCAACGACGTGCTGTGGGTGCGCATCGACCGCGCCCGCAAGCTGCCCATCACCGTGCTCCTGCGCGCCCTGGGCTACGGCACGGACGAAGAGATCACCGAGCTGCTGGGCGAGGACGAGCGCCTCATGACCACCATCGCCCGCAGCGACTCCACCAAGACCCAGACCCAGGGCCTGCTGGAGATCTACAAGCGCCAGAAGCCCGGCGAGCCGCCCACCGAGGACGGGGCCCGGGCGCTGCTGCGCAGCCTGTTCTTCGATCCCAAGCGCTACGACCTTATGCGCGTGGGCCGCTATAAATTCAACAAGAAGCTGGGCGTGGCCGCCCGGATCGCGGGCCAGACCGCGGCCGAGGACATCATCAGCCCCATCTCCGGCGAAGTGCTGGTGGAAAAGGGCGCGTACATCACCCGGGAAAAGGCCCTCGAAGTGCAGAACAGCGGCCTGAACGCCGTGCTGGTGCAGTGCGAGAACGTTACGCATAAGGTGCTGGGCAACAACTTCGTGGACGCTTCCGGCTTCCTGCCCTTCGATCCGAAGGAAGCGGGCATCCTGGAGATGGTGCATCTGCCCACCCTGCTCAAGATCATGGAAGGCGTGCCGGAGGAGGACCTCAAGCGCGTCGTGTCCGAGCACGTGTACGATCTGGTGCCCAAGCACATCATCATCGACGACATCGTGGCCTCCGTCAGCTATCTGCTGGGCCTGCCCTACGGCGTGGGCGTCACCGACGATATCGACCATCTGGGCAACCGCCGCCTGCGCAGCGTGGGCGAGCTGCTGCAGAACCAGGTGCGCATCGGCCTGAGCCGCCTGGAGCGCGTGGTGCGCGAGCGCATGGCCATTCAGGACGCCAACGACGTCAAGCCCGGCGAACTGATCAACATCCGCCCCGTCTCCGCCGCCATCAAGGAGTTTTTCGGCTCCTCCCAGCTTTCCCAGTTCATGGACCAGCCCAACCCCCTGGCTGAGCTGACCCACAAGCGGCGCCTTTCCGCCCTGGGCCCCGGCGGGTTGAACCGCGACCGCGCCGGCATGGAAGTGCGCGACGTGCATTATTCCCACTACGCCCGCATCTGCCCCATCGAGACGCCTGAAGGCCCCAACATCGGCCTGATCGGCTCCCTGCTTTATCGAAGCCCCCTACCGCAAGGTGGACAAGGCCACCGGCAAGGTGACGGACGAAATCGTGTACATGACCGCCGACGAGGAAGACAATTACAAGGTCGGCCAGGCGAAGGAACCCCTGGACGCGGACGGCCGCTTCATCAACGAGCGCGTGGTGGTCCGGTGGCGGGACGAAACCATCGAAGCCCCCGCCAAGGAAGTGGACTACATCGACGTATCCCCCAAGCAGGTGGTTTCCGTGGCCACGGCCATGATCCCCTTCCTGGAGAACGACGACGCCAACCGCGCCCTGATGGGCTCCAACATGCAGCGCCAGGCAGTGCCCCTGCTGGTGCCCGAAGCCCCCATCGTGGGCACCGGCATGGAATACAAGGCCGCCCACGACTCGGGCGTGGTGCTCCTGTCCAAGCACGCGGGCATCGTATCCAGCGTAGCTGCGGATGAGATCGTCATTCAGGACGAGCTGGGCGAAAAGCATTCCTACCGCCTCACCAAGTTTGCCCGCAGCAATCAGGGCACCTGCATCAACCAGCGTCCCCGGGTCAGCCAGGGCCAGAAAATCGAAGTGGGCGATCTGCTGGCGGACGGCCCCTCCACCGAGAACGGCGAAATCGGCCTGGGCAAGAACATGCTCATCGGCTTCATGACCTGGGAAGGCTACAACTACGAGGACGCCGTCCTCATCAGCGAACGGCTGGTGAAGGAGGACAAATACACCTCCATCCATATTGAAGAATACGAATCCGAAGCCCGGGAAACCAAGCTCGGCCCGGAGGAGATCACCCGGGACATCCCCAACGTGGGCGAAGACGCCATCAAGGACCTGGACGAGAACGGCATCATCCGCATCGGCGCGGAAGTGCGCTCCGGCGATATCCTGGTGGGCAAGGTGACCCCCAAGGGCGAAACCGAGCTGACGGCGGAAGAGCGGCTGCTGCGCGCCATCTTCGGCGAAAAGGCCCGGGAAGTGCGCGACACTTCCCTCAAGGTGCCCCACGGCGAAGGCGGCATCATCGTGGATGTGAAAACCTTCACCCGCGAGAACAAGGACGAGCTCTCTCCCGGCGTGAATGAAATGGTCCGCGTTTACATCGCCCAGAAGCGCAAGATCAGCGTGGGCGACAAGATGTCCGGCCGCCACGGGAACAAGGGCGTCGTATCCCGCATCCTGCGGGAAGAGGATATGCCCTTCCTGCCCGACGGCACCCCGCTGGACATCGTGCTGAACCCCCTGGGCGTTCCCTCCCGTATGAACATCGGCCAGGTGCTGGAAGTGCATCTGGGCATCGCGGCCCGTACCCTGGGCTGGCACATCGCCACCCCGGTCTTCGACGGCGCCACCAAGGAAGACATCGAAGAATGCCTGAAGAAAGCGGGCCTCCGCCCCGACGGCAAGACCATCCTTTACGACGGCCGCACCGGCGATCCCTTTGAAAATCCCGTGACGGTGGGCATCATGTACTTCCTCAAGCTGCACCATCTGGTGGACGATAAGATGCACGCCCGCTCCACCGGCCCCTACTCCCTGGTGACCCAGCAGCCCCTGGGCGGCAAAGCCCAGTTCGGCGGCCAGCGCTTCGGCGAAATGGAAGTGTGGGCTCTGGAAGCCTACGGCGCCGCCAACACCCTGCAGGAGATTCTCACCGTCAAGTCCGACGACGTGGTGGGCCGCGTGAAGACCTACGAAGCCATCGTCAAGGGCCAGAACATTCCCACCCCCGGCGTGCCCGAATCCTTCAAGGTGCTCATCAAGGAGCTGCAGGCCCTGGCCCTGGATATTCAGGTGCTGGACGAAAACAAGCAGCTCATCGAGCTCAAGGAGCTGGAGAACGACGACGACGATATGGATACGCCCATGCCCGCCAGCCGCGAACCGCTGCCTGAAGAGGACTTCCTGGACGAAGGCGGCGCCGCCGAGGAAGGCGAAGACGTGAACCTGGACGAGGATCTGAGCCTGGACGACGATTTCGCCGATTTTGAGGTGGACGACGTGCTGGACGATCTGAAGCTGGACGACGACGACGATATTGAGTAACCGGTTTCCCCCATTTTATCAGAAAACGGAGAAACCAAGCGAAACGGCCAAAGCGGAGGGAGTTTCGATCCATGTTTGAGCAAACCAACATTGATTCCATCAAGATCGGCATGGCCTCGTCGGAAGAGATCCTGGCGTGGAGCTACGGCGAAGTCAGCAAACCGGAAACCATCAATTACCGCACCCTGAAGCCGGAGCGCGACGGCCTGTACTGCGAGCGCATCTTCGGGCCCCAAAAGGACTGGGAATGCGCCTGCGGCCAGTATAAGCGCGTGAAATTCAAGGACAAGGAAAAGGTCTGCAACAAGTGCGGCGTGCAGATCACCCGGGCGAAGGTGCGCCGGGAGCGCATGGGCCACATCGCCCTGGCCGCGCCGGTGAGCCACATCTGGTATTTCAAGGGCATCCCCTCCCGGATGGGCATGCTGCTGGACGTGAGCCCCCGTTCCCTGGAAAAGGTGCTCTATTTCGCGTCCTACATCGTGCTGGACGCCGGCAACGAGGCCGCGACCAAGGTGAGCCGCAACGAATTGATCACCGACGCCAAGTACCGCGCCATCATGGCCCTGCCGGAGGAGGAGCGCGGCTCCTTCAAGGCGGGCATCGGCGCCGAAGCGGTGAAGGAAATGCTGCTGGCGCTGGACCTGGAAGCCCTCAGCGCCAGCCTGAAAAAGGAAATCGCGGACCTGATCGAAAAGGAACGCGACCGCGAAAGCGAAGGCCAGAAGCGCACCCACGCCATCAAGCGCCTGGAAGTGGTGGAGGCCTTCCGCCTCTCCCACAATAAGCCGGAATGGATGATCATGGACGTGATCCCCGTCATTCCCCCGGATCTGCGCCCCATGGTGCAATTGGACGGCGGCCGCTTCGCCACCTCCGACCTGAACGATCTGTACCGCCGGGTGATCAACCGCAACAACCGCTTAAAGCGGATGCTGGAGCTGGGCACCCCGGACATCATCGTGCGCAATGAAAAGCGCATGCTGCAGGAAGCCGTGGACGCCCTGATCGACAACGGCCGCCGCGGCCGGCCCGTGACCGGCCCGGGCAACCGCCCCCTCAAATCCCTGAGCGATCTGCTCCGGGGCAAGCAGGGCCGCTTCCGCCAGAACCTGCTGGGCAAGCGCGTGGACTATTCCGGCCGCAGCGTGATCGTGGTCGGCCCGGAGCTGAAGCTGTATCAGTGCGGCCTGCCCAAGGATATGGCGCTGGAGCTGTTCAAGCCCTTCGTGATGGAGCGGCTGGTGACCCTCAAGATCGCCCACAACGTTAAATCCGCCAAGCGCATGGTGGAAAAAGTGAAGCCCGAGGTGTGGGACATCCTGGAGGGCGTGATCAAGGAGCATCCGGTGCTCCTGAACCGCGCCCCCACGCTGCACCGCCTGGGCATCCAGGCCTTTGAGCCCATCCTGGTGGAAGGCAAGGCCATCCGCCTGCATCCCCTGGCCTGCACCGCCTATAACGCCGACTTCGACGGCGACCAGATGGCCGTGCACGTGCCGCTGAGCATGGAAGCCCAGGCCGAGGCCCGGTTCCTGATGCTCTGCGCCAACAACATCATGAAGCCCCAGGACGGCATGCCCGTCATTTCTCCCACCCAGGACATGGTCATCGGCTGCCATTACCTGACCATCACCCGGGACGACGCCAAGGGCGCGGGCCGCGTGTTTGCCTCTCCCGACGAGGCCATGATGGCCTACCAGTGCCAGCAGATCTCCCTGCAGGCGCCCATCAAGGTCCGCATCGAGCGCACCTGGGAGGGCGTCACCGAACGCCGTATCATTGATACCACCCTGGGATTGCTGATCTTCAACGACGTGGTGCCCCAGGATCTGGGCTTCAAGCCCCGCAACACCCTGGACGACCAGTTCGTGCTGGAGATCGACCACAAAGTCGTTAAGAAGGACCTGGGCAACATCGTGGACCGCTGCTTCCGCGCCCACGGCGAAAGCCAGACCGCCAAGGTGCTGGACGCCATCAAGAACCTGGGGTATAAATACTCCACCCGCGGCGCCATCACCGTTTCCGTCAGCGACATCATCGTGCCGGAAGAAAAGCAGACCTGGCTGAAGGAAACCGACGATCTGGTGGCCCGGATCAACAAGAAATACCGCCGCGGCGAAATGAGCGAGGACGAACGCTACCGCATGGTGATCCAGGCCTGGACGGACACCACCAACCGCCTGAAGAACCGCGTGATGGAAGTGCTGCCCACCTACAACCCCATCAGCATGATGACCGGCTCCGGCGCCCGCGGCAGCGCGGGCCAGGTGGCCCAGCTTGCGGGCATGCGCGGCCTGATGGCCTCCCCCTCCGGCAAAACCATCGAGGTGCCTATCCGCGCCAACTTCCGCGAAGGCCTGAACGTGCTGGAGTTCTTCATGTCCTCTCACGGCAGCCGCAAATCCCTGGCTGACACCGCCCTGCGCACCGCCGACTCGGGTTACCTCACCCGCCGTCTGGTGGACGTGGCCCAGGAGGTCATCGTCCGCGAGATCGACTGCTTCGAGGCCCGGGGCGAAAAGGTCCGCGGCATCACGGTGCAGCCCATCGGCGAAATCGAGGGCATTGACGACCGCATTCGCGGCCGCTACGCCGCCGAGGACGTGTACCATCCCATCACCGGGGAGCTGCTGGTGCGCGTCAACGAAATGATCGATTACGACAAGGCCCAGCAGGTCAAGAAGGCCGGCGTCACCAAGATGAGCGTGCGCAGCGTGCTCACCTGCCACAGCCAGCACGGCGTCTGCGCCCGCTGCTACGGCATGAACCTGGCCCACGGCGGCAACGTGGACATCGGCGAAGCGGTGGGCATCATCGCCGCCCAGTCCATCGGCGAGCCCGGCACCCAGCTGACCATGCGTACCTTCCACTCCGGCGGCGTTGCCTCCGCCGACGATATCACCCAGGGTCTTCCCCGGGTGGAGGAGCTCTTTGAAGCCCGCAAGCCCAAGCGCGACGCTACCCTGGCCGAAATCAGCGGCACCGTGCAGATCGTGGAAACCAAGAAGAAGCGGGAAATCATCGTCACCAGCGAAGAGGACGCTTCCGAAAAGAAGACCTACCAGATCCACTACGGCGCCCGCCTCAAGGTGCAGGACGGCCAGACCGTGGCCGCCGGCGACGAGCTCATCGAAGGCAGCGTGAATCCCCACGACCTGCTGCGCATCCTGGGCGTGCGCGCCGTGCAGGAATACCTGCTGCGCGAAGTGCTCTCCGCCTACTACTCCTCCGGCGTTAAGATCGCCGACAAGCACATCGAGATCATCGTGCGCCAGATGCTGCGCAAGGTGCGCATCGAGGACAGCGGCGATACCGGCCTGCTCCCCGGCGGCCTGGTGGACATCTACGAATTCGAGCAGGAGAACGAAAAGACCATCGCGGAAGGCGGCCGTCCGGCCATCGCCAAGCGCATCCTGCTGGGCATCACCAAGGCCTCCCTGGCCACGGAATCCTTCCTGTCCGCCGCCTCCTTCCAGGAGACCACCCGCGTGCTCACCGAAGCCGCCATCAAGGGCAAGGTGGACCCGCTGCTGGGCCTGAAGGAAAACGTGATCATCGGCAAGCTGATCCCTGCGGGCACCGGCCTCAAGCGCTACAAGAACATCGATCTCCAGTCCACTTATTCCTGATCAGTATGATCGCTGCCCGCCGCAGTCCGGAAGGATCACGGCGGGCAGTTCTTTATGGAGGCAGCCATGAACCGATACGCGGACGCCTGCGGCCGGGTGTATTCCACCGCCCATTACGATCTGCATTTCCGCCCCGGCTCCTGGGCGGAAAGGGACATCCGCCTGATCGCCGCAGAGCAGGAAAGATGCTATGCCGCCATTACGGAGGCCCTGGGCGTCACCCCGCCCTTCCGCATCCAGTATTACCTGCTGGACACCCCGGAGGAGGTGGGCCAGGTCTACGGCGACAACGAGCCCTGCAACGGCTTCGCCTCCCCGCCGAATACGGTGTTCGCCGTGTACAGCGACAAGGTGCGGTGCATCGGCATGCACGAGGACACCCACCTGATCTCCTATGTGCGCAGGCGCCCCGAAACCGCGTTTTTCCGGGAGGGCCTGGCCATGTACATGGACAAGGTCTGGTGGGGCCGGGAAAACGAAAGCTGGGTGCGGGATTTCCTTGCGGACGGGCGGTATCTTTCCGTTCCGGCCCTTTTGGATAATCATTTCTTTTACGCCCATCCCGACGCCGTCACCTATCCCATCGCCGGGGCCTTCACCCGCTTCCTTGCGGAAAAGCTGGGCATGCAAGGATACCTGGAGCAGGTGTATTACGCGGAAAAAGAGGCCCGGGACGCCGTTGAAAGCGCCCTGGGCCTGCCCGGGGAGGAATGGGACGGCGCGTTTTCCGCCTGGCTCGCTCTCCTCACCAAATGAAGGGGATCAGCCGCCATTTCACCTTCTTTTCGTATTCCCGGTAGCCGGGCAGCCCCTCCTCCAGCACTTTCTCTTCATTCAGGATCCGCCGGATCAGCAGCGCGGGATAAATCAGCATCACGATCAGCGAGGGCAGCGACCCCAGCACCAGCGCCATGGACAGGAACAGCCACACCGTCACCGCGTACATGGGATGGCGCACGATACCGTACAATCCCGTGTCGATCACCTTCTGGTTTTCCTGCACCTCCACAGTGCGGCTCAGGTACGCGTTCTCCCGCAGCACCTCCGCGTACAGCGCATAGGACAAAAGAAACACCGCCGCCCCCAGGATCACCAGCCACCGGGGCATCGCGGTCCACTGAAAGCGGAAGTTCAGCCCGGCCAGCACGAACGCGGCCAGGAACATCAGCGCGCTCCCGGCCAGCACCAGCTTCTGCTCCCCCTCCTTTTCCCGGGCGTTCAGCCGCCTGCGCAGCAGATCGGGGTTTTTGAAATACATTACGAACCCCGCCCCCAGCATGGGCAGGAACAAAAGCCCCATGAACAGCCACCCGTTGGGAAAATGCAGCGTGCCCGCCGGCAGGAAAAGCATGAGCCCCACCAGGATCACGCCCGAAACGTATTTGATCAGGCCTTGGCCCAGCAGCTTTTTTTCCATGATCCATCCTCCGTAAAAACTGGCCGGGAGCTTTCGCTCCCGGCCGCAGGGTGTCGACAAAGTCGACACCCTGCCATCGAAAGCCAGCTAAAGCAGTCTTTCGATGGGTACATCAATTTTCTGTAAAATGGCATTTCTGGGCAGG
>CACWLP010000039.1 GCA_902761755.1 uncultured Eubacteriales bacterium
CCCACCTGTTCCCATACCGAACACAGAAGTTAAGCCCTTCAGCGCCGATGGTACTTGGCTGGACACGGCCCGGGAGAGTAGGTCGCCGCCGGATTCCAACGGAGGATATCTCAACGATATCCTCTTTTTTGTTATAAAAAAGTGCATGAAACGCTTTCCGTATTCGTCTAAAATAGAGAAAGGAGGCGCGGATATGGCGGAAAAGGAAAAGCGGATGGAAGAAATCTATCGGCAATATCGAAACAATATCTATCATCTGTGCCTGCTCTACCTGAAAGACCTGCAACGGGCGGAGGACGCCATGCAGGAGACGTTTTTCAGGGCTTGGAAGAAATTTGATACATATCGGGGAGACAGCGGGGAAAAGACATGGCTGAGCGCGATTGCCGCCAACGTGTGCCGGGATTGGCTGCGCACGCCGTGGCTGCGGCTGGAAAAGAAAAGCGTGCCATGGGAAGAAGTGATCCTGCAGGCTGTGGAAACGCAGAAAGATATGGACGCAGTGCGGGCGGTGATGTCGCTGCCGGTCAAGCTGCGGGAGGTGATAACGCTCCGATATTATCAAGAGATGACAGTTCCTGAAATCGCGGAGGCGCTGAGGCTCTCGGTGTCCGGCGTCAACGCAAGGCTGGCCAAAGCAAAAAACAGGCTGCAGCCGGAACTGAGGGAGGTGTATTTTGATGCGTAATACGTTTCGCGAAGCGGTGGACAATCTTCTGCCGCCTGCGGCAAACATTCCGTTTGAGAGGATCGCTCATCCTGCGAAAAGGCGGCCCGCGCTGACAAAAAAAGCGGCGGCAGCGCTGCTGACCGCGGCAATCATGGCGCTGACCGGAAGCGCGGCGGCCCTGACGCTGCGGGCGCTGGATATCCGCAGGGCTTGGGAACAGGAAAAAGGGAACATGACAGAATGGAGCCTGGAAGAGAAGGCGGACTTTGCCGACGCGGTACAGGCGGTGGACCCGATCTGGGATAACGCGCCCTACCGAACCGCCCAACCGGGGGAAATCGACAAGCAAACGGCAAAACGGATCGCCCTGGCCGCGTTGGAGGAGCAATTCGGATGGACCGAAGAAACCCTGCGCACCTGGCGGTATCAGGAATCATTGACTTATCTGGACGCCGACTTCCCGGAAGAAGGCTGCTTCTATGAATTCACCTGGATCAACGATACCGATACCGCCCTGGATCCGGGAGGGGACGTTTACCTGGTGCAGATCGACCCGGCGGACGGCCGGGTGCTGACGGTGCAGGGCATGGATGATTTGGTGGGATAAAAATAGCATGAATTTGCGAATATGCGCAGAAATCCGCGTCTGTGTGGGCAAAACAATATCAAATATAATATAAAATCAAATAAAAGTGGAGAATAACGGATAAAACGCCGGGGATCATCCGGCGGATGCGCGCTGCTCAAAAAGAACAAAAGAAATGCGCGGGAAGGGGCGGGAATGATTGACAGGCATGGGCGTTTTGGCTATGATGGAGAAAACCCCGTATTCAGGACAAGGAGGAAGCGCTATGCCTGATTATCGCCTGGATACCGCCTGCGTGCAGGGCGGATATACTCCCAAAAACGGCGAACCCCGGCAGATCCCCATCGTGCAGTCCACCACGTTCAAATACGATACCGGCGAGGACATGGGCAAGCTGTTCGATCTGGAGGCGTCCGGTTACTTTTATACGCGGCTGCAGAACCCCACCAACGATTATGTGGCGGCCAAGATCGCCGCGCTGGAAGGCGGCACGGCGGCGATGCTGACCTCCTCCGGCCAGGCGGCGAACTTTTTCGCCATGTTCAATCTGGCGGGCTGCGGCGACCATATCGTGGCCTCCTCCAGCATTTACGGCGGCACCTTCAACCTGATTTCCGTCACCATGGCCCGCATGGGGATCGAAGTAACCTTCGTATCCCCGGACTGCACGGATGAGGAGCTGAACGCCGCTTTCCGGCCCAATACCAAGCTGCTCTTCGGCGAAACCATCGCCAACCCGGCCCTGACGGTGCTGGACATCGAGCAGTTTGCCCTGGCAGCCCACGCCCACGGCGTGCCCCTGATCGTGGACAATACCTTCGCCACTCCCGTGAACTGCCGGCCCATCGAATGGGGCGCGGATATCGTGACCCATTCCACCACCAAATACATGGACGGCCACGGCACGGCGGTGGGCGGCGCCATCGTGGACGGCGGCAGGTTCGACTGGATGGCCCACGCGGAGAAATTCCCCGGCCTGTGCACCCCGGACGAAAGCTATCACGGCATCACCTACGCCGAGAAATTCGGCAAAGAGGGGGCGTTCATCACCAAATGCACCGCCCAGCTGATGCGGGATTTCGGGGCGATCCAGTCTCCCCAGCATGCGTTTTACCTGAACCTGGGGCTGGAAAGCCTGCACGTGCGCATGGCGCGGCACTGTGAAAACGGCCGGGCGGTGGCGGAATTCCTGCAGAAGCACCCCAAGATCCAGCACGTCAGCTACTGCGACCTGCCGGGGGACAAGTATCACCCGCGGGCGGAAAAATATCTGCCCAGGGGCTCCTGCGGCGTGGTGAGCTTTGAGATCCGGGGCGGGCGGGAAGCCGCTTCCGTGTTCATGAACAGCCTGCGCCTGGCCGCCATCGAAACCCACGTGGCCGACGCCCGCACCTGCTGCCTGAACCCCGCCACCACCACCCATCGGCAAATGACGGATGCGCAGCTTAAGGCTGCGGGGATCCCCGCCGGGCTGGTACGCATGAGCTGCGGCCTGGAAAGCGCGCAGGACCTGATCGACGACATTGCCCAGGCGCTGGAAAAAGTAAAGTAAGCTGAGGAAGATACACGATGCCCATCAAGATCCCCGACCATCTGCCGGCGGTGGACGTGCTGCACCGGGAAAACATTTTCGTGATGACCCAGGGCCGCGCCGTCACCCAGGATATCCGCCCACTGCAGATCCTGCTGGTCAACCTGATGCCCAAAAAGATCCAGACAGAGGTGCAGTTCTCCCGGCTTTTGGGGAATACCTCCCTGCAGATCGAATTGGAGCTCATCGCCCCCAAGAGCCACACCCCCCAGAACACCCCGCCGGAGCATCTGCAGGCGTTTTACAAGACCTTCGACGATGTGAAGGACCGGAATTTCGACGGCTGCATCATCACCGGCGCGCCGGTGGAGCATCTGCCTTTCGAGCAGGTGGATTACTGGGAGGAGCTGTGCGCCATCATGGAATGGACAAAAAAACACGTCCATTCCACCTTCCATATCTGCTGGGGCGCCCAGGCCGGGCTGTATTACCATTACGGCATCCCCAAGAAGGCGCTGGACGCAAAGCTGTTCGGCGTGTATCCCCATCAGGTGGAGTATAAGCGCAGCATCCTGTTCCGCGGCTTTGACGATACGTTTTACGTGCCCCATTCCCGGCATACCACCGTGGACAGGGCGCGGATCGAAGCGGTACCGGAGCTGCAGATCCTCTCCTCCTCGCCCCAGGCGGGGGTGTACGCCGTGTACGCCAGGCAGCACAAGCAGATCTTCATTACCGGCCATTCCGAATACGACGCCGATACCCTGGACCAGGAATACCGTCGGGACCTGGACGCGGGCAAGCCCATCGCCAAGCCCGAACACTACTATACCGACGACGATCCCGGCCAGGCGCCCGTCGTTACCTGGCGGGCCCACGCCAATCTTCTGTTCTGCAACTGGCTGAATTATTTCGTGTACCAGACCACGCCTTACGATCTGTCCATGATCCCCGAAGGCGTGGAAACCGTGGATTGAGGGAAGAGGCCGGGGCGCTGCCCCCGGGACGCCCGCTGATGCTCTGCTGAAATCCGGCGCGCAGGAAAACGCCCCGGAAGAAGCCGGTCAGCGGGCGTCTTCCGTGAGAAGGACATATTTCATCGGGCGATATTTGGAAGCGTCTTCTTCAAAGCCCAGGGAGCGGTAAAGCGGATACCCGGCGTCCGTGGCCTTCAATTCCACGCGATCCAGGCCCAGCGCGGCGGCTTTTTTGAGCAGCATGCGCAGAAGCTCCCCGGCGATCCCTTGTTTCCTGTATCCGGGCCTGGTATAGACGTTCAGCACCGTTCCCGTTTTCCCGCCGACGAATGCGGGGCTCGGGGGTTTCCGGACGACGAGCAGCAGGCAGCAGCCCGCGAGAACGTCTCCGTCCCGGCAGACGAACGCGAACAGATCCCGGTTCAGGCGGCTTTGGAAATAGGAGGGCAGCCCCTCCGCGATCCGGGCGTACTGATCCGGCGGGATCGCGCCGCAATCCTCCCGGAGATAGGCCAGCCGCAGCGCGGCCAGCGCCGGGATATCGCTTTTTTTCGCCGCCTCAAATACCATGACGATTCCTCCCGTTCACAGCACAATGTCCCCGAAGCGGAAGCCCGGAGGCAGGGGCTCTTCCTCCAGAAAGCGGAAGCTGTCGTCCCGCAGCACGGGCAGAAAGGCCCAGAACGGCAGGCGGTCGAATTCGCAGCCGTAGCTGCTCTGGCCGAACCAGCCGCCCTCCACCGCCTTCAGATGCAGGTCCCGGGCGAATTTGGTGCGGTTGCTGCAATCGTGCACGGCGATGGGCCAGCTTTCCCGATCGGCCAGCGCCATGAGCCGCAGGGTCAGCTCCCGGCTCCAGATGGGGGAAATGTAGCCCTGGCGGCAGAAGTACAGGTTTTCGCCGGCGTAATTGCCGATGTTGTTTTCGTTCAGGTGCAGCTCCGCGCAGTTCATGAAATCCAGCCCGGTATCCAGGATGCGCTGCTTTTTTTCAAGGAACTGGCGGTAAAACTCCGGGGTCATGGGGGTTTCGATGCCCACCTGGGGGAAATACTTCCGGGTGGTTTTCATGGCGTCGATCACCCGGTCGGCGCAGTGGGAGGCGCCTAAATTGAAGCGGATCTCATCCAGCCCGGCCTCCGCCAGGGCCTTGAGGTTTTCCTCCGTGCAGTGGAGGCCGTTGGTGTACAGGTGCTGGTGGATGCCCGCGTCGTGGAAGATGCGCACCGCGCCGTAGTATTTTTCGATTTCCATAAAGGGCTCCAGGTACACGTAGGAAATGCCCGTGGGCTTTTTGTGGATCGACAGCAGCAGGGGCAGGTCCTCCTCGTAAAATTTCGTGCCGCCGATCTCCCACATGCCCTCGCCCACCGGGGGCTGGGCGTCCAGGGCGCCGTAATCGTAGCAGAAGGGGCAGCGGGCGTCGCAGCGGTTGGTTTTGCGCACGGCGGAAAGCCCCGTGCCCAGCAGACAGCTGCGGCACCCCGCGGGGAAGCGCCCGTCGTCGCCCACGTAATACGTGCGGTCCTGGAGGGTTTTCAGGCGGGGGATCTGGCGCATTAGCTCCGCATGCCGGGCGGAGACGGCTTTTTCGATCTGGTAAAAAACCGACAGGGCGATTTCCGTCTGCCGGGGAGAGATCTCCTCGTCCTCCGGAAGCTCGGAAAAAAATTCAAACCAGGAAAGGGCGTCTTTCTTGGAGATTTTCATGGGGCGCCTCCTTTGTGCTTCGTGCCGCTTTATGATACAGGAAGGCGGGGCGGATGTCAACGCTCTTGCGCTTTCGCCCGGCGGATGATATAATTTTTTCAACGAAAAACGAAGGAGGCAGGAAAATGAACCGCGTATACGATTTTCTCAAGGCTGCGGGCACGTATTATCTGGCTACCGCTGAGGGCGATCAGCCCCGGGTGCGGCCCTTCGGCACCATCGATCTGTTCGAGGGCAAACTGTATTTCCAGACCGGGAAGGTCAAGGACGTGTCCAGGCAGATCCACGCAAACCCCAAAATCGAGATCTGCGCTTTCAAGGACGGCGCGTGGCTGCGGGTGGCCGCCAGCGCCTACGCCGACGACCGGATCGAGGCCCAGGAGCACATGCTGGAAAGCTATCCCATGCTCAAGGGCATGTACAAGGCCGGGGACGGGAACACCGAGGTGTTTTACCTGAAGGACGCCACGGCCACCTTCTCCTCCTTCGGCGGCGCGCCGGAAACGGTGAAATTCTGATTCGTCCGATGAAAAGCCGGGGCAGACAGCCCCGGTTTTTTGCTTGGAAATAGATAGGGATGGGGCGGTTGCCTGGCTGATCCCCAGTCTGTCGAAAAACCCAGGGGATGCATCGAAGGGGCCGCAGCCCCTTCGATTTTCATCCGCAGGCGGCGGCATGTACGTCGCCGAGGAGCAAATGTAATTTGCTTCCTCTATCAAATGAGCGTTTTCGCTGGCGAAAACGCCATTTTGCAAGAAATTGATGGATCGAAAAAAAGCGGAATCCTTTTTCCGCTTTTTTTCGCAGGGTGTCGGCTTTGCCGGCACCCTGAGGGACGGCGGATGATCCGCCGTCCCCGGTTGCGTTTTTGCCAACGGTTTATTTGCTCATATTGAACAGGGCGTTCTTGTACAGGTTGCTCAGCGCCTCGGCGCCCACCTCGGGCGCGTCGCCGTACAGGGCTTCCACCAGCTCCTTGCGGGCGGCGTAGACCTGATCCAGCATGATGCGGCAGGCGGCGATGGTCTTGCGGGTCGCGCGGTCCGCGGCGCGGTAGCGGGTGTTGACCACCTGGTCCAGCGCCGTCTGCCAGGAACGCTGCGCCTGGGTGAAGGCGTTTACCTTGGCGGCGGAGCTCTTGGCGCTGCTCAGCAAGGACTGCACCTGGCTCAGCGCCCGGGCGCCGTTGGCGTCGTAGGCTTCCGTCAGCTCGCTGTCGCTGCCCTTGAGCGCGCCCAGGGTGCGCCTGTTAGCGTCGGCGGCCTGGCTGTTCATCAGGCGGCGGTAATTGCCGGTCATGCTGTCGGGCAGGGGCTTGGGCACGGTGTGCACCATGGCGCACAGCTCGGCGCAGTGCATGCGCAGCAGCTCGGTGACGGCCTTCTGGGCGGCGGCGGGATCGCCGACGGACATCATGGTTTCATATTCGCTGACGTAGGTGTAGAACACGGAGCGGTCGTTGACCACGGCGGCCTTGGCAGCGCCGTCCGCGGCGTCGTACAGGGCCTGATACAGCTTGTCGATCTCTTCGCGCCACAGGTTGCCCGCCTGCTTCCAGCCATCGGCGGTGCCGGCGGCGGCAGCGTCCTCGGCGGCCTTGGCGGTGGCCGCGTGGGCGGCGCAGGCATGCAGCGTATACTGCCCTTCCGCTTCGCCCAGGGCCTTCAGGCGTACCTCGCAGCTGATGGGCCCGGCGCTGTATTCCACATAGATGTAGCTGCCCTTCTCGGTGTAGATGGGATTGCCGTCCTTATCGGTCTTGATCAGATTGCCGTCCGGGTCGGGGATGCAGTAGGAGCCGTCGGGCAGCTTGAGCACCGGGATGCCCTCGTCGGTGGTGACCAGCTTTCCGTCGGGATCCAGTACCGGCTTGGTGCCGGGAGGCGCGATGATGGGCGTTCCGTCGGGGGTGGTGACGGGGGTGCCGTCGGGCATCTTGACGGGTTCGCCGGTCTTGCCGGGAGGATCGGGCAGCTTATCCTTGTCGATGGTGCCGCCGCCGGTGGTGTGGGGCGCCTCGGGGCTGACCTTGCTCTGGACGGTGTTGCTGGTGACGGGGGTGCCCTTCATGCCGCCGAAGGTGAATTCCAGCACGGCGGTATTGTACACCCAGCCGTAAACCGTGTCGGGAACGGTGACGGTGTATTCGTAATTGAAGGTGGTTTCCTGCCCGGCGGGCAGCACGCCGCCGGTGGCGATGGGCGCAAGGCCGGCCAGGCTGTCGTAAATGGTGAGGGTGTCCAGATCCACGGAGCCGGTGTTCTTTACCAGGATTTCGTACTGGATCTTATCGCCCGCCACATAGTAGTCGCCCTGGGAGGGATAGCTCAGCTCGGTCTTGATCACCATGGCGCCTACGTGCTCTTCCACCGCGGGAACCAGGGGATCCTCGTGGGGTTTGGGCTCCGGATCGGCCGGAGGCACCACGGGCGGGATGGGCGACCAGGGGCCGCAGGGCGCTTTGCTCTCATTGCTGAAATACATGTGCCAGTCGGCGTCCTCGTCGTAGGCGGAGGCAGTGGCGGTGTTGCAGGCCTCGCCGATGGATTCGTCGTACTCGTCCACCAGGTAGTCGGGCACGTCCACGGTCTTGGTGTCGCCGGGGGCGATCTCCTCGAAGTAGCCGATCTGCTCGCCCTTGTCGTAAACGGTGACGGTGGTGAAGGTTTCCTTGCTGTTGTTGGTGATGCTGACCTGCCATTGGATGGTTTCGCCCGCGATGAAGTGGCCGCGCTCCGGCAGGTTCTTGATGGTCTTGACCAGCACCAGGCCGGGATCGTCGATCACGTCCAGCTTCACCGGCTCGGACATGACGGAGATCTCGTTGCCGCTGATGGGGTCGGTCCAGGTGAGGATGAGGGGCGGGAAGTAAATGTAGCCCAGCGCCACGTCCGCTTCGGTGACGGTGCTGCATCCGACGTTCCACCACAGGATATCGGCGGGCTCCATGGTGCCGGGGAAGGAATCGGTCTTATCCTCCCGGGGGAAATAGACGGTGTGGCCGTCCACGGGCTCGCAGCCCACGTTCTCCACCACGGCCCAGACCTCGTAGGGCTCGCCCAGCACGTAGCCGTTGGGATCGGAGGAATAGGAGTCTTCAAACTGGGTGATGGTCATGGCGCTTTCGTTGGGGATGGGCCAGGGCTCGGGCCCGGGCTTGGCCACCTTCCAGGTGCGGTTGATCTCGTTGGACTGGCATAATTCCGCCCCGGTGACCGGATCCAGGCCGACGAAGTAGAAGGAGACGGTGGCGGTGCCCGCCAGCTCCGCGGTCTCGGTGCCGGTTTTCAGGTAACTGCCCACCGGGGAGTAACCGACGCCCAGGACGCCCAGGCTTTCGCTGGGATAATACACCTTCTCCTTGTCATACCATTCGACACTCCCGCCGGAATTGACGCGAAGGGACAGCTTCAGGGGCACGTTGCCGGAGTTGATGCAGGTGTAGTCCGCCCACACGCAATCGTCAAAGTCCAGCACTTCCTTGGTGACGGGATTGTAATTAACGTCGCTGTCGCCTTCGTAGATCAGCGTCAGCTGGGGATGCGCTTCCTCCGGAACGGTGCCGTCCGGGTAAGTCAGGGGGATCTGAACGGTGGTGCCCGTACCGTCGGTAAGCCATTCGCCGCCGGCAGACAGATAACCGTAGCCCACGCTCAGATAGGAGGGATCGGTGGCGTATCCTTGGGTGACCTCCGACGCCCCGACGATCCAATCCGTGGTACAGGTCAGGCTCTGGCCGGGTTCCAGCCGATAGGCGCCGTCCTCCATGCCGGAGGGCGCATTGACGTTATAGACGATGGGCGGCAGCGGCAGCCGGACGGGAACGGAGCCGTTATTGGTGAAGCGGAGCTGCAGGGGCAGCACGGCGCCTTCGACCCGCTTGCCGATGCCGCTTTCCGGCCCGTTGAGGCATTCCATCAGCAGCCCGTGGCCATCCTCTGCCACGTCCGGGGTGAGGACGACGGTTACCCAGTCCTCGTTGGAGGTGACGGCGGAGGCGCGGCTCTGGGCGGCGCTGATGGAATCGTATTGCCCGGCGTCGTTGGGATCGGTAAACGCCACGGCGACGCGGCCGCCGGCCCAGCTGCCCCCGTTGTTATCGTACACGGTATGGATATGGTTTGCCGTGGCGGATTCGCCGGGGGCCAGCACGGCCGTATACATGCCGATCAAGGAGCCAGAGGGCAGGGAGAAGTAATTCGGGTAATACAGCGGCACGTTGCCGGTGTTGGTGATGATGGTCTGCAGGTAGATATTGTCGTTGTCGTGGTAAACGGCCTGCTCCTCGCCCGGCGTGATCTGCAGGACGAGGGAGAGGCTGGGATTCGGGGGCTCGGCAGGGCCGGTGGCGGGGATGGTCTTCTCCTCCACGTGGCTGCTTTCGATCTTGCAGATGCGGCGCTCCAGGCCTTCCACGCCGGGGCCGGGCTCCTTCACCCGCTGCCATTCGCCCCAGTCATGATCGCCGTAATCGCCGTATTTGTATTCCTCCGCGCCGCAGGAGCAGACGCGGCGCAGCAGCGCCTTTTTCACGCAGTTGCCCTTTTCCTCCACGAACCAATCGCCCCACTGGTGCTCATGGGTGGGCGGGTTGGTGACGGGCGGAGGATTGGTAGGCGGGGGATTGGTGGGCGGCTGGGGATTCAGCTTGGGGATGGATTCGGTTTTTGTATGGCTGGGGTCGCGCTGGCAGGTGTAGGTCAGCACGCCCTCTTCGTCCACGGTAGGCTGCTTGGTGACGGTGCCGCCGTCCCACAGGTGGCCCAGGGCGGGGGTGTTTTCTTCCTTCACGGCCTGGCACCGGCGGCAGTAGTAGGACTGCAGGCCGCCTTCCGTGCAGGTGGCGCTGTCGTTGCCTGCGGGCTGCCAGTCGTGGCCCAGGGCGGGGATGGTCCTGTAATCCTCCAGGCCGCAGCGGTTGCAGATGCGGTAGGCCTGGCCGTCCGTGGTGCACGTGGGCTCCTGAAGCACCTTTTCGCCGCTCCAGTCATGGCCCAGGGCGGGAAGGGTTTCCTCCAGCACCATCTCATCGCAGTAGACGCAGTACCACCAGACGGTGCCGCTCTCCACGCAGGTGGGATCGCTCACTTCGGCAAAGCAGAAGTGATTGCCGTTGTTGCGGATAACGGCGTCTTCGTTGGTACAGCCGGGCAGGTTCCTGGTGCTGTCGTTGTCGACGGCCAGGGCTGCGGGGGCCGTAGACAGGAGCATCAGCAGCGCTGTCAGCAGCGCGGCCAGGCGGAGAGACGTTCGTTTCATGAGTGCATCATCCATCCTTTCTTTGACTGTCGGGGGAAGAAGTGAAACGCGCTATGGAGTTTTGTCGTTCGGGGAGACGTTCTTTCCTGAATGATGGTTTATGGGAAACGACCAGTTATTCCAGTTTTCTGGATTCGCACCCAGTATAGCACAATCCGGATAGAAATGCACCTGAATTTTCATGGTTTTGCGAAAAAGACAAAAAATGAGCGTGAAAAAGCCCGGAGGACGGTATCCTCCGGGCTTTTCTGGTGCGGTCGACGGGACTTGAACCCGTACTCCTTTCAGAACACGCCCCTCAAACGTGCGCGTATGCCGATTCCGCCACGACCGCATGCCGCAAACAGCAAAAAATATTATAGCGGAAGGGGCGCTTATTGTCAACCGCTTCGGGACCAAAAGTTTTTTTCTCCGGTTTAAGGATTCATAAAGGTTCATGGGTATCATGGAAATTGCCGGAGGGGGAAACCCCGAAGGAAAACGGAAAGAAACAGCCGAAACAATTGGAAAGAAAGGAAGATGAAACATGAAAAAATGGATCAGCATGCTCCTGATCGCGGCGCTGTGCCTGGGCCTTGCGCTGGGCGCGTCCGCCGAAGCCGTCACGGAAACGGACGCCGTGAGCAGCGCCACCCGGCAGACGGAGGCCCAGACCGCCCGGAAAGGAAACGGCGGGCGCGGCAGGACGGCAAAGCCGGCGCAGACCCCCGACGCCCCAGGCGCGGAGCAGCCGGACGTAGCGAACCCGGAGGGCGAAGCGCCCGCGGCCCCGACGGAAGGTGAAACGTCCCCGGCTCTGCCGGAAGGGGAAGCGCCCGCGGCTCCCGGGACGGGCAGGCAGGAAAAGGCCCGGCGCGGCGCCGACGGCGCCGGCAGCCGCGGCAAGCCCGGCATGCAGCAGGAAGCCCGGGCCGGCGACAGGCAGAAACAGCAGAACGCCGCCGTCCGGGTGGAGATCCTGGAGGTCGGGGACGGATGGGTGAAGCTGAATGTCAACGGAAAGGCCGGCTATGTGAAGCTGCAGCTCCTGCTGGAGGCGCTGACGGAAAATCCGCCGGACGCGGAAGTGAAAAACTGAATCATCCCGAAGCGGGGGTTTTCTGCCCCCGTTTTGTTTTTGACGGTTGACGGCGGGCGGGGCGCGGGCTATAATGAAGCCATCGGAGAAACCAAAAATTGGCAGGACGCGGAAAAGAGGTGCGGTATGAACCGGGCATGGGCTGAACAGAACAAGGAGATGCAGGCCCTTTTGAAAAAGGCGACCTTCCCCCAGGGCATCGATGCGCTCCTTTCCCTGCGGGAGGAGCTGGCGGCGGAAATGCGGCGCTGGCGGGAAACGCTGCAGGACGCGGATTACAGCGCCCAGCCGTTTCCGGGCGCGAAAGGGTATCACAGCAAAACGGTGGCCTATTCCATCTGGCACATCATCAGGATCGAGGACATCGTGGTGCATTCCCTGATCCTGGAGGAGGAAGAAGTGCTGTTTTCCGGTGGATTTCTGGAAAAGACAGGATCGGCCATCATCACCACCGGCAACGAGCTGGCGGGGGAGGAGATCGCCGCCTTTTCCCGGGCGCTGGACGTGGACGGGCTGCAGGCCTATGCCGAGGCCGTGCGGGAAAGCACGGACCGGTGGCTGCGCACCCTGCGGTACGAGGACCTGAAACGGCGCTTTTCCCAGGAGGACCAGGAGCGGCTTCGCCGGCTGGGCACGGTCAGCCGGGAGGAAAGCGCGGAGTGGCTGATCGGCTATTGGTGCGGCAAGGACGTGGCGGGGCTGATCAAAATGCCCCTGTCCCGGCATTGGATCATGCACATCGAGGCGGCGGACAGGATCATCAGCCGGATCAAAGGGTAAAACGCGGGCCGACTCTACGGCGCGTAGGTGGCTTTTCGGGGACGGGCGTGCTACACTTGCGCCGGAAGGAGGCGAAAGTCCATGAACAGCTATGTGACGGGCGAGACGATCCGCAGATTGCGGGAGAAAAAAGGCATGACCCAGGAGGCGCTGGCGGAAAGGATCTTCGTCAGCGGCAAGGCGGTGAGCAAATGGGAAACGGGCAGGGGACTGCCGGACATCGCCCTGCTGGAGCCGCTGGCGGTGGCGCTGGGGGTGTCGGTGATCGAGCTGATGAACGGAAGCGCCGTCTGCAACCGGAACCGCAGCGCCAACATGAACCGGGGCAAATGGTACGTCTGCCCGGTGTGCGGGAACGTGATCCGGGCCTGCGGCGAGGCGGTCATCAGCTGCTGCGGCGTGACATTGCCCCCGCTGGAGGCGGAACAGGCGGACGCGGACCACGGCATCCGGGTGGAAACCGTGGAGGACGAATACTACGTCACCGTGGATCACCCCATGGCCAAGGAGCATTATATTTCTTTTCTCGCCGCGGTGTCCGATCAGCGGCTGCAGCTGGTGAAGCTGTATCCGGAGGGGAACGCCGAAGCGCGGTTCAAAACCGGCTGCGTCCGGAACCTGTACGCCTACTGCAACCGCCACGGCCTGTTTCAGGTAAGAACGCGGAAATAAAGCAATGCAAAAAAACACGGGCGGAAGCAAACAGCGCTTCCGTCCGTGTCAGACTGTCGACAAAGCATCCTGGGGAAGTATGAAGGGGCCACAGCCCCTTCATCAATAATCCGCAGGCGGCGGCGTGTACGTCGCCGAGGAGCAAC
>CACWLP010000040.1 GCA_902761755.1 uncultured Eubacteriales bacterium
GAAGATGGACTGAGGACGAGCAATCCTTGGATTGCCGTCCGAAACCCGCGCTTCTCGCATGAGAAAGCGCGGGGCGAACCATCGAAAGCCTGCTTCAGCTGGCTTTCGATGGCAGGGTGTCGACTTTGTCGACACCCTGAGGGGCCGGCAAGGCCCCCTATTTTATGTGGTTTACGCTTCCTCCACCTGGCCGCCGCGCACCCGGAGCACGCAGGCGGGGCGGGCGCCGATGAAATCGTTCTGATCGGTACAGGTCAAAAGCGCCTGGGCGCGGCCGATCCGGGCGATGAGGCGGCGGCGGCGCTCCGGGTCCAGTTCGCTGAGCACGTCGTCCAGCAGCAGCAGCGGCGGCTCGCCCTGGGCGTCCTCCAGGAGATCGAAGGCCGCCAGCTTCATGGACAGGGCGGCGGTGCGCATCTGGCCCTGGGAGCCGAAGGCGCGGATGAGCTGCCCGCAGAGGGTCAGCTCGATCTCGTCCCGATGGGGGCCGAAGCAGGTGCTTTGCCTGCGCAGGTCCTCGTCCCGGCTGATTTCCAGCCCCCGGCGCATGTCCTCCATGGGGTCGTCGGATTCGGCGAGGGCCCCGCGGTAGCGCATGGCGAAGCGCTCCTCCTCCCGGCCGCCGATGTAAAGGTAATGCACCTGCGCCCGTTCGTTCAGCCGTTGGCACACATCCCGGCGCAGACGCACCAGGGGCGCGGCGGCGGCGGCGAGCTGCTCGTCCCAGGCGGGCAGCTGGCGCAGATCCCCGCCTTTCAGCAGGGCGTTGCGCTGCTTCAGGGCGCTCATATACGTTTGCAGGGCGTAAAAATACGCCCGCTGCTGCTGGGAAAGCAGCATATCCAGGAACCGGCGGCGGGCCTGGGGCCCGTCCTTCACCAGGGCCAGGTCCTCCGGGGAAAAGATGACGCAGGTGGCGTGGCCCATCAGCTCGCCCATCCGCGGGGCGATCTTGCCGTTGACGTAGACAATCTTGCGCCGTTTGGCGTTTTCAAACAGGCGCACGCCCACGTCGTGGGTGCCGTCGGTGCGGCTGACGGTGAGCTGCACGGCGGCGGTCTCCTGCCCCTGGCGGATCATTTCCTTATCGTTGGCGGTGCGGTGGCTGCGGCCCAGGCAGCACAGATGCACCGCTTCCAGCAGGTTGGTTTTACCCGCGCCGTTTTCCCCCACCAGCACGGTGACGCCGGGGGGCGGAGAGAGCAGCAGCTGCCGATAGCCGCGGAAATCCCGCAGCCGGAGCCCGGTAATGCGCATGGGCCCGCCCCCTTTCTTTTTTCTTTCTCCAGTTTGCCACAACCGGGCCGGAATGTCAACCGCGGCGGCGGCGGCGCCTGTTTCACGTGAAACATTTCCTGTTGTGCTGGGCGGAAAAATCCGGTATAATGATGCCGAGGGGCTTTCGCTGTACGGAGGGAGAGCAAATGAAGGAAAAAATCGCGGGCGTGATCGTCCGGCGGCGGGTCGTGATTTTTATTGCGGCGGTGATCCTGGCGGCGGTCTGCGCGCCGCTGATCGCCCGCACCCGGGTGAATTATGATTTGACCCGTTATTTGAGCAAGGATACCATGACGCGCCGGGCGCTGACGGTGATGCAGGAGGAATTCGGCACCACGGAGCAGCTGCGGGTGATGTTTCACGATCTGGACGCCGGCAGGCTGGCAGAATATACCGAACGGATGCAATCGCTTCCCCAGGTGCAGCTGGCGGTGCACGATCCCGGGGAGGACGTGCGGGAGCGGGACGGGGTGATCTATCAGCAGGTGACGCTGACGCTGAACGAGTGCGACGCCGCGGCGCTGGTGGAGGAGCTGCGCGGCATGTTCCCGGAGGAGGACTACGCGGTGGGCGGGTCCGTGGCGGCGCAGCTGGACGTGCAGAAAAGCCTGGGGCGGGAAATCCCCCTGGCGCTGCTGCTGGCGGTGGCGGTGGTGATCGCGGTGCTGCTGCTCACCTCCCGGGCCTGGCTGGAGCCGGCGGTGATCATGGCGGTGCTGGTGCTGTCCATCCTGATCAATATGGGCACCAACCTGATTTTCCCCGACGTTTCCTTTATCACCTTCGCGGTGTGCGCCATATTGCAGCTGGCCTTGTCCATCGACTACGCCATCATGCTGCTCCACGCCTGGAACGACCGGGTGACCGCGGGGCAGGACGCGGAAAGCGCCATGGTGGACGCCCTGGCGGCGTCCTTCATGCCCATCGCGTCCAGCGCCATGACTACGGCGGCGGGGCTCCTGTCGCTGCTGTTCATGAGCTTCACCATCGGGTTCGATATCGGCCTGGTGCTCAGCAAGGGCATCCTGATCAGCATGCTGGGGGTGTTCCTGCTGATGCCGGCGCTGACGCTGTTCTGCCGCAAGGGGCTTCGGCGCACGGCCCATAAGCCCCTGCGGCTGGGCGGCGCGCGGCTGGCCCGGGGGATCTACCGGTTCCGGCGGCCCGTTGCGGCGGTGCTGACAGTGGCGGCGGTAGCGGCGTTCTTCCTGCAGAACGCCAATACCTATACGTTTACGGAGCATAAATACAGCACGGTGACGGAAACGGACCGGGTGGTTTCCCTCTTCGGCTCGGTGGATCCGCTGGTGCTGATGGTGCCGGGCGGGGACAGCGACGCGGATTTTGACCGGCAGCGGGCGCTGACGGACGAACTGGAAAAGCTGACGGTGGACGGGCAGCCGGCCCTGGACAGCATTTCCGCCATGGTCACCACCGGCGCGGACGCGCTGAAATATTACACCGCCGAAGAAGCGGCGGCGCTGACCGGGCAAAGCACGCTGGCGATCCGGGGCTTTTACCTGCTGAACGGGTACGGGGATGCGGTGCGGGGGGACAGGCTGCTGCGCGACGCGGAAAAGCTGATGCCCGACAATGCGCAGATCCGGCAGCTGGGCCGGGCATTGGATGTGGCCCGGACCGTATTCATGGGCAGAAATTACACCCGGATGCTGCTGATCATGCACTTTGCCTCGGGCGATCCGCAGGCGCCGGAAACCATCGAGAGGATCGTGGAGATCTGCCGGGCGCATTACGGAAACGATGTGTACCTCACCGGCATCCCCATGTCCGTGTACGACATCGCCGATGCGTTCCGGGGGGATCTGCTGCGGGTGAACCTGATCACCCTGGCGGCGATCTTCCTGATCGTGGCGTTTTCCTTCCGGCGCGTCGGGCTGGCGGCGGTGCTGGTGTTTGTGATCGAAGGGGCCATCTGGATCGGCATGGCGGTGTCCAGGCTGAAAAACGAGCCCATCTTCTTCATGTGCTATCTGATCCTGGTGGCGATCCAGATGGGCGCCACCATCGACTACGCCATTTTGTTCACCCAGCAGTACCGCACGGAAAAGAAAAAAGGCGGCGAGACGCGGCAGGCGCTGGCCGCGGCGTACAGCCGGGCGCTGCCCACGGTGCTCACCTCCGGGATCATCCTGATCATGGCGGGCTATGTGATCGGCCGGCTGTGCACGGTGTATTATATTTCGTCCATCGGCATGCTGCTGAGCCGGGGGGCCACGGTGTCCGTGATCCTGGTGCTGACGCTGCTCCCCGCCCTGCTGACCGTCCGGGACGGCATAAAAGAAGGAAGAAAATAAAAAGTCTTTTCCGGAAAGAAAAAGGGGGAAAACCGTTCAGCCTGTATCGCAAAGCGGTTTTCCCCCTTGATATTTTTTGTCCCTTACTCCTTCACGGCGTCGTTTTCCCGGAAGAGCAGGGAAATGCACCACAGTCCGGCGGCGCCCACCAGGGTGTAGATGATCCGGCTGAAGAGGGCGGCCTGGCCCCCGAAAATATACGCCACCAGATCGAACTGGAACACCCCGATGAGACCCCAGTTAATCGCCCCGATGATGGTGAGCAGCAGCGCAAGTTTATCGACCATAGGATTCATGCCTCCTTTTTCTTGTTCGCTTCCATTGTGCCCGGATATGCGGCGGATTATGCGTTGGGGCCCGGCATGGATGGTTTTTCCCGTGAACGCAATAAAACAGCGCCGGCTGAAATACCGGCGCTGTTTCACGTGAAACATTTGATCGGGGTTTATTCCTCGTCCTCTTCGTCCATCTGCTCCATGAACAGATCGAAAACCGCCTGGGAAACCTCGTCGTCATCCACGGAGACGTACATGTCCTCGCCGGTTTCCGGATCCTTTTCGATCTTCAGGATCAGCACTTCGCCTTCCTCGTCGTCCGTTTCCTCATCGTCCAGCACCATCAGCACCACGTACAGGTCCTCCTGGTATTCGATGGTGGTCAGGTATTCAAACTGGGTGGTAACGCCGTCCTCGTCGGTCAGCTCGATGATGCCTTCGGGCAGTTCTTCCTCGGGGATGTTGCCGTTGATGTCGTCCGTCATGATTTTTTTCCTCCGTCGTTATTCTGCGCCGTCCCGGCGGGCGCTGTCCAGATATTGCTGCAGGATCACAGCGGCGGCCACCTTGTCCACCACGCCCTTGCGGCCGTCCCGGCGCATGCCGCCTTCGATCAGCGCCTGATGGGCCGATACCGTGGACAGTCGCTCGTCCTGGAATACCACTTCCAGCCCGGCTTCCCGCAGCTTTTCCGCAAAAGAAAGCACCTTTTCAGCCTGAAAGCCGATGCTACCGTCCATGTTCCGGGGCAGGCCGCAGACCACCAGGTCCGCTTCCGTTTCCTGGCACAGCCGCTGCACGTGCTTCACGTCCGGCGTATACCCTACCCGGGTATATACGCTGTGCGGGGTGGCGATCAGGCGGGTCAGATCGCTGACGGCGACGCCGATGCGCTTGTCCCCCACGTCCAGGGCCAGTATGCGCCCGCTCATCCGTTCAGCTTGTTTTCCACGTAATAGCGCACCAGCTCTTCCAGGATCTCGTCCCTTTCCAGGCGGCAGATCAGGCTGCGGGCGCCCTGGAAGCTGGTGATATAGGTGGGATCTCCGGTCAGTACGAACCCCACCAGCTGGGTGATGGGATCATAGCCCTTTCCCTGGAGCGCACGGTACACATGGGCCAGGATATCGGACGCCGTTTCTCTGCCCTCCGGCAGGGGCGCCATTTTCATGGTTTCAAATCGTTCGGTCAACGCGCTCCCCCCTTCCTTAACCATTATTATACACCATAAATATTCGGGCCGCAAGGCGAAAAAGCGATGGAAACGGAGGAAATCCTTCATTTTTGCGCTTTTTATTCCTCCTGCCGCCCGGCGCTGCGGAGCACCCGCGCCGCCCCCCGGAGGCAGACGAAGGCCGGGATGGCCGCCATCATGCCCGCCAGCCCGCCGGCGACACCCCCGAAGGTCAGAAGCAGCAGCACCGCCGCGGGGTGCAGCCCGGTGGCCCCGCCCATCAGCCGGGGCGAGAGGAAGCAGCCCTCGAACTGCTGCACCGCCGCGGTGATCCCCACCGCCCACAGCGCCGTGCCCAGCCCCATGGGCAGGGCGAAAAGCACGATGGGAATGCCGCCGATCAGCGGCCCCACGTAGGGGATCCATTCGCACAGCCCCATGATCAGCCCCAGGGCCAGCCAGGCGGGGATCCCCGTCAGCAGCAGGCCGAAGGCGGTCAGCGCCCCCACCGCCAGGGCTACCAGCGTCTGCCCCCGGGCGTAGCCCCCCGCTTCCCGGCGCATCTCCTTCAGGGCGGTCAGCGCCTGTCTGCGGTATTTCAGCGGGATCCACAGCGACAGCCGGTAAGCGATCGTTTCCCGGTCCCGCAGCAGATAATAGGCCAGCACCGGGGTCAGGAAAGCGCGGCTCAGCCCCCGCAATCCGGCGGACACGGCGTTCATCAGAAGCGGCATGCTCTCCCCGATCCATCGGGACGCCCGGGAAATCCATTCGTCCGGGCCGTTTTCCCCGAAGCCCAGCAGCCGCGCCCACTCCCAGCGCTGCACCCTGGCCCAGAGCAGCCGCGCCTCGTCCAGCAGCCGGGGGGCCTGGTCGATCAAAAGCATGATCTGGCTGATCAGCGGGGGCGTCAAAAGCGCGATCAGCCCCAGCACCCCCGCAGTCAGGGCGCCTACCGCCCCGAGGGCCGCGCCGCGGGGCGGAAAGCGCTTTTCCAGCCGCCGGCACAGCGGCAGGGCAGCCGCGGCTGCCAGCAGGGAAAGCAGCACTTGCCCCGCCAGCGCGGTCAGGGGCCGGAAGAACAGGCCCAGCAGCACTGCCGCGGCGATCCCGGCGGCCCATTTTCCCCCGCGGCTCAGTCCCCGCATCGCAGGCAGCGCATCCATGGCTCCGGCCTCCTTTATCCGATCCGCCTCCGCCATTGTACGGCCTGGCGTTTCAGCCGTTTCCAGCAGAGCGCTTTCTTCATTTCCTTGTATTTCATCCCGCACAGAAAGCCCGCCATACCGGCCCAGAGCAGTTTGCTCACCGCGAATCCACCTCCTTCCGGGGAGAAAGGACGGTCACGTGTCCCCCGCCGGCGCCGGGCCGCACCTGATAAGCGGTGGCGTACCAGCGCCCGTCGGTCAGGTCGTCCAGGGGCCCGCCGGAAATTTCCAGGGCGGCCACCCGCAGCGTTTCCTCGTTCATCAGTGCGTCGGTCACGATCCCCAGCCGGGTGCCCTCCGGATCGCTGACCCGGAACAGGCGGTAGTCCGCGTCCCGGGGCAGCCGCCCGGGCTTCCCCGTGGCGATCACCGACAGCCGCCCGATCAGCGTGATCTGGTCCCGCCCCAGCCATCGGGGTCCCTGCAGGCCGCCACGTATCACGATCCCTTTCAGGCTGCGGCCGTCCGCCGTCAGCACCCCGCGCACCACCGTGCCCCCCGTCTTTCCGTTCAGCATCACCGGCAGGCCGATCATTTTTTTCAGCCCCGTCATTTCTCTTCACCCGGCTCTATTGTGCCCTTCGTTTGAAAACCCATGCCGGGAAAAGATTAGGAGACGAATATTAATAATATGAAAGAAGTGGATCGTAAGGCTTTTGCCGAACGTTTTCTCCGTGCTGTTTTCAGAAGGTTCGGGGTTCTGAAAAAAACTGAAAAAACCTTGATTTTTCTGAAAAAAACTGTTGACAAGGGGCATCCTGATGTGGTAATCTAATCAGGCGCTCGCGAAGCGGGGGTTCCGGAAGGGGCCGAAGCGAGAGGGCGCGGGAACCTTGAAAACGATACAGAGTAAGAGGAAAAACGACAGTTAATTCTGAAATGAGTTTTACTTGAGGATCGTGGGCCTTTCGGGAGCGAA
>CACWLP010000041.1 GCA_902761755.1 uncultured Eubacteriales bacterium
CCACGCGCTGGCGCTGTCCAAGAACATTGTGACGGCGGAAGGCGGACGCCTGTACGAAGCCAAGTTTGACCGCACCGGCCGGTACGTGTATTTCACGGGCGTTGTCAACAGCCTTTCCCAAGGGGAGATCGGCCTGTATCGCTGCGATATGGACACGTACGAAACGCAGCGCATTTGCGGGATTCCGGGCCTGACCGGGGCCCCCGGCCTGTATGAAACCCCCGACGGCGGCTGCCTGGTGCTGGGCGCGACGGGGCCGGAATACGGGGACCGTGAAGCGGTATACGCATGCGGGGACGGCGGCGCGGCGCAGCCTTCCGTCCGCGCTTTCAAGCTGGGCACGTGGAGCACGGGATCGATGCTCTATTCCACCCGGACCGGCTATGGGCTCGTGATCGGCGGCCCCACGGCAACGACGGCAGATGTGGCGGCGATGGAGGGGGCTGCCGTGAGCCGCGATAGCATGCGGATCATCGCCGTTTTGGAGGCTATGAACATCGGCAGGATCACCCCGGACGGGCCGGACACGGAGCATTACTGGCGCTTTGCGGACGACGGGGGCGAAATGAAAAACGTGCGGCTGGAGCCTGTGGACGAGGGGATTATCTCCATCCTGAGCCGGATGGCGAACCGCGGCGAGTATACGGAAGAAGAGAAGGAGGCGCTGCAGGCGTACGGCGAGGAGCTGCTGAACGCGCCGCAGCCCCGCTCCACCTGCGGCTGCCTGTCCCCCGACGGGCGGTACGCGCTGATCAACGTGGGCAGCAGCCGGGAGCTTTGCCGCTTCTTCCTGGTGGACGTGGAAACCCTGGAAATCCGCCCGGTGGACGCGCCGGAAGGCCTGGCCACCCTGGCTTTCAATACTCCGCTGACGGCCAAGTTCCCGCCCGGCATGGTGTGGAACGGGGACGGAACGCTGCTGATCTATGACAGCAATACCGATCTGCCGGGAGCTTTCCGGCTCACCGTGCGCTGACGCACGCATTTTTCCACTGTCATTCCGGAAAGGAAGGATCGCCGTGAAAAAGCTGCTTGTCACCCTGCTGCTCCTGATGCTGTGCCTGCTGTGCGGCTGCGGTTCCCAGGAAACGAAGGACGCCGCCGCCCCGGCCCAGGACACCCCGGCCGCCGCGCCGGAGAAAAGCCCGCTGCAGACGGCTTATGAGGAAGGAAAAGCCTTTGAACTGGTGCAGGCGGAGCTGCCCGCGGAGGGCGTCGCCCTGGGCGGGATGCCCGTCAGCCTGGCCCCGGACGGGGAAACGTGGCTGTGGCAGGCGGAGGACGGGCAGATGTACATGCTCCGCGGCGGCCGGGCGCTGGCGGTCAAGCCTGCGCCGGAACGGGGCGCGGGGGACCCCGACGGCAAGCTGGACAAGCTGTTTTTCAGCCTGAACATGAAGTTCCTGACTCCCGACGTTTCCTGGTCGCCGGACGGACGCTACGCCGTCCTGTCCATCCTGCAAGCGGGGGATATCCTGCGGATAAATATGGATGTGGTGCTCCTGGATGCGGAAAACGGCGAAGCGTTCCGGGGCACCGCTTACGCCTTCGAATCTGGCGAGCAGTACGGGGACGTCAAGATAGCGGCTTTTGACCGTACCGGCGGATATGTATATTATGTGGTGGCGAAATTACCCCCCTACAAAGTTTTTCTGGCCCGGTACGCGATGGACACCGGAACAACGGAGTTGCTTTGCGAGCTGCCGAAAGACCCGGTTCACGGCCTGTTTGAAACGGCGGACGGCGGATGGACGCTCGCTTGCGGGGGCTGGTCTGATATCCAGGTTTGTTTCGCCCATCCGGATGAAAGCGGAAAATGGCGGGCGGATTCGGCGCTGACGATCGTGCCGTCCGTAATTTCGGCATTGTATCTGCATGCGTCCGTTCCCGGGATCTCTCTGCTGGAATACAACCGGAAAGACCCCGGGAAGTGCGCCCTGGTGCGAACGGAGGAAAACGGCAGCGCCAAGGAAGTGCTTTCCGGGCAGTATCTCGGCTGTGGCTGCCCTTCCCCGGACGGCCGGTATCTGCTGCTGAACCTGCAGAATAAAGAGAACAGGCAGGTCAGTTTCGTGCTGCTGGATCCCGCCTCCATGCAGACCGCGGAGGTGAGCGCCCCCGAGTCCCTGACGAAAAGAGTCCTTATAAAAACCGACAGGCTCACCTGCATGGAATGGAACGCCGGCTGCACGCTGCTGATCAGGGATGCAGACAGCTCCGAGGTGCGGGCCTGGCGTCTGGAAATCCGCTGAAGAATAAGGAGCTTGATTTTCCCGTGTATTCAGAGCATGACATCCTGCGCGTCGCCATGGAGCAGTCCGCCCGGGATCTGAACTGCCGCCCGGAGGATTTTTTGCGGCCGGAGCCGGTGGTCGTTTCCGGCGGGCTGGGCCCCGACGCCAAGCGATACTATACCAAGCCCGTATCCTGCCTGCTGGTTTCCTACGGCATGAACGCGGTGGCGTCCGTCCGGGAGGAATGCCGGGAAGCGGTGACGGAATACGTGAACGGCGGCGATTTTTACCGCTGCTTTGAGGCCACCCGGATGCTGGAGCTTTACCGCCGGCTGGATCCCCGGCACTGCCAGACGTTTTTCCAGGCGGAGTATTTCCTGCCCCGGCTGGACCGGCTGCGGGCGCCGGAATGTCCCTATCCCCTGCGGGTGATCGAAAAAGCAGGCTTTGCGGATCTGTATCAGCCGGAATGGCATAACGCCCTGTGCGAGGAGCGGAAGGAGCTGGACGTGCTGGGCGTGGGGGCGTACGACGGGGACAGGCTGATCGCCCTGGCCGGGTGCAGCGCGGACGCGGAGGAAATGTGGCAGATCGGCATCGACGTGCTGCCTGCCTACCGCCGCCGGGGCGTGGCCGCGGCGCTCACCGGCCGCCTGGCCCTGGAGATCCTTGACCGGGGCAAGGTGCCCTTCTACTGCGCCGCCTGGTCCAATCTGCCCTCGGTGCGCAACGCCTTGAAATGCGGCTTCGCCCCTGCCTGGGTGGAAATGTCGGTGAAGGCTGCGCCTGCAGCCGATCACTGACTGCCGACGGCCGGGAGGCCGGGAAAGCGAGGATTTTTCCCTTGTCTGCGATTTATTCCGTGATGGATGCGATCCTGCCCTTTGAGTGCTTCCAGCTGGAGCGGATGAAATCCGCCCTGCTGGCGATCCTGCTGCTCACGCCCCTGCTGGCGCTGCTGGGCACCATGGCCGTGAACCGCCGCATGGCCTTCTTTTCCGATGCCCTGGGGCATTCCGCCCTGGCGGGGGTGGGCCTGGGGATGCTGCTGGGGGTGCAGAACGAATTGATCAGCATGATCGTGTTCGGCATCCTCTGGGCCCTGGCGATCTCCCACATCAACCGCACCGGAGGCGAGAGCGCCGACACCATCATCAGCGTGTTCTCCTCCACGGGCATCGCCGTGGGCCTGCTGATCTTAAGCGGAAACGGCACCTTCGCCAAATATTCCTATCTGCTGGCCGGGGATGTGCTGGCCGTGAAGCCTGAGAACCTGCTGGGGCTGCTGCTCGCCCTGCCCCTGGGGGTGGGGACCTGGGTGGCGCTGTACAATAAGCTGCTGCTCACCGCGGTGAACCCCGCCCTGGCCCAAAGCCGGGGGATCAATACGAAGTGGGTGGAGTACGCCTTCGTGGCGCTGGTGGCGGTGGCGGTGATGCTGTCCATCCGCTGGGTGGGGGTGCTTCTGATCAACGCGCTGCTGATCCTGCCCGCGGCGGCGGCGAGGAACATTTCCCGCACGGCCCGGCAGCACGCGGCGTTCAGCGTGCTCATCGGCCTGTTTTCCGGCGTGGCGGGCCTGGTGGCCGCCTACCACCTGGGCACGGGCGTGGGCGCGGCGGTGGTGCTGTGCGCAGCGGCGTGCTACGCGGTGACGCTGCCGATGAAAAAAAGGACGCGGTGATCTGCATGGAAAGGCGCATCGAAACGGAACGGCTGATCCTGCGGCCCCTGCAGCCGGGGGACGCCCGGGACGTATACGAATTTGCCGGCGACCCGCGGGTGAACCGCTTCATGCCCTACGCGCTGTATACCGGCATAGAGCAGGCGCACCGGTGGATCGCTTCCCAGGGGGAGGACAGCGACGAATTTGCTTTCCAGCTCAAAAGCACCGGCAAGGTGATCGGCACCGGCAGCGTGGGCCTGGAGGAAAAGGACGGGCTGTATCATCTGGGCTATAACCTGAACTATGATTACTGGGGCCGGGGCTACGCCACCGAGGCCGCCCGGGCCATGATCCGGTGGGCGTACGAATGCAAGGGCGCCCGGGATTTTTCGGCCAGCCGGGCGGTGGCAAACACGGCTTCCGGGCGCGTGCTGGAAAAATGCGGCTTCCGGCCGGATCATTCCGGCCAATACAGCAAATTCGACGGCAGCGAAACCTTCGACGCCCTATACTATCGGCTGCATCTGGACTGAAATAAAAAGCCTCCGGGACGGCTTTCCCGGAGGAGGCTGCGGGGGGGGGCCGTTCTCCGGCTTCGGGGAACGGCCCTCCGTGTTTTTTCAGAATTGCTGCATGTCTTCGATGTACTGCTTGAGCGCACTGACGGGAATGCGCTTCTGCTCCATGGTGTCCCGGTCGCGGACGGTGATGGTGCCGCTTTCCTCGGTTTCAAAGTCCACGGTGACGCACACGGGGGTGCCGATCTCGTCCTGGCGGCGGTAGCGCTTGCCGATGGAGCCGGTCTCGTCGTAATCCACCATGAAATACCGGCTCAGCTCCTCGTGGATCTGGGTGGCCAGGCCGCCCAGCTTGTTCTTCTGCAGGGGCAGCACGGCGGCCTTGAAGGGCGCCAGGGCGGGATGCAGGTGCAGCACCGTGCGCACGTCGCCGCCCTCCAATTCTTCCTCGTCGTAGGCGTTGCACAGGAAGGCCAGGGCCGCCCGGTCCGCGCCCAGGGAGGGCTCGATCACGTAGGGAACGAAGCGCTCGTTGGTGACGGGGTCCATGTATTCCATGGATTCGCCGCTGGTTTCCTGGTGCCGGGTCAGATCGTAATCCGTGCGGTCCGCGATGCCCCACAATTCGCCCCACCCGAAGGGGAAGAGGTATTCAAAGTCCGTGGTGGCCTTGGAATAGAAGGCCAGCTCTTCCTTGCTGTGGTCCCGCAGGCGCAGGCTTTCTTCCCGGATGCCCAGTTTCAGCAGCCAATCCCGGCAGAAGGAACGCCAGTATTCAAACCATTCCAGATCCGTGCCGGGCTTACAGAAGAATTCCAGCTCCATCTGTTCGAATTCCCGGATGCGGAAGATGAAGTTGCCGGGGGTGATCTCGTTGCGGAAGGCCTTGCCCACCTGGGCCACGCCCATGGGCAGCTTGCGCCGGGTGGCCCGGACGATGTTTTTGAAGTTCACGAAAATGCCCTGGGCCGTTTCGGGGCGCAGGTAGATTTCGTTGGAGGAATCCTCTGTGACGCCCTGATGGGTTTTGAACATCAGGTTGAATTTGCGGATGCCGGTGAAATCCTTTTTGCCGCAGGTGGGGCAGGTGATGCCCTTCTCCGCGATGAAGGATTCGTACTGCTCGTTGGTCCAGCCGTCGGCCTGGATGTCCTGGCCGTTCGCCTTTCCCCAGTCCTCGATCAGCTTGTCCGCCCGGAAGCGGGATTTGCAGGCCCGGCAGTCCATGAGGGGATCGTTGAAGGTGGCCACGTGGCCGGTGGCCACCCACACCATCCGGTTCATCAGGATGGCGCTGTCCAGCCCCACGTTGGTTTTGCTCTCCTGCACGAACTTTTTGAGCCACGCCTTTTTCACGTTGTTCTTGAATTCCACGCCCATGGGGCCGTAATCCCAGCTATTGGCCAGGCCGCCGTAAATCTCGCTGCCCGGGAAAATAAAGCCCCGCACCTTGCACAGGGCCACCAGCTTGTCCATCGTCAGTTCGCCCATGACTTCCACGCACCTTCCAAAAAGATTTCGCTTCATTATCGCCGTTTCCCCGGGATTTGTCAAGCAGTCGGGGAAAATAGGCCGGGGCGGAAAGCAAAAAGGGGAGCCGCCCCTTGATGCCGAAGTGCGGTTCCCCCAAAGCGATTCCGGCGCCTCGCCGTCGTTTTCAGTCAGTTCAGGCTGTCGGCATAGGTGTATGCCAGGTCGTTTTCCTTGCAGCACTGCTCCGCCTCACTGTCCCGGGACACGGTGAGGGTCAGGCTGCCGCAGCCGGAAAACGCCCGATCCCCGATGCCGGTCACGCTGTGCCCGTCGATTTCCGCCGGGACGGTCAGGCTTTCTGCGAATCCTGAATACCCGGTGATTTCCGCCGTGCCGTCCTCCAGCAGGATGTATTGATATTGAAAATCTTCGCTGTAAAATATTTCCGGCGCTTCAGCCTGGGCGAACGGGGGCAGGAGCAGCAGGGCGCACAGCAGACAGGCAAGCATCTTTTTCATTCGCATTTTCTCCTTTGCGGAACCGCAGGGCGGTTTTCGGTTTTTCCCGGATCTTGGTTTTATTATATGATGCGTGCTGCAACGGGTGATTTAAGACGATTTACATATAGTAAGCTGACTGCCATTTGCGGCAGCCAATGAAAAAATTGCGTGTAGGTTGCTGGACATGCGTTGATGTGATATACTTCCATTGAATCAACAAATCGTGATTTGTCTTCGGCGGATTATCTTTTGATTCTCCTGTCTTAGGTTTTTTCCCAAATAATCTTGACCTTACACTTAACTGCAATGATACCATCTCCGTGAGGAGGTTGGGATATGATCACGATCCAGGGATTCGCAAAGCTCTGCGGATGCAACACACAGACGCTGCGGTACTATGACCGTATCGGCCTGCTGACGCCGGCAAAGGTCGATGAATGGACAGGATACAGGTACTATGAAGAAGAGCAGGCGCTGCTGTATGTGAAGATCAAAAATCTGCAGCAGG
>CACWLP010000042.1 GCA_902761755.1 uncultured Eubacteriales bacterium
CGATGCGCTGCTGATACGCCAGCATTTCCGCCTTCTGGTTTTCCAGCACCGTCTGCATGGCGGCCAGCCTGTCCGCCTGCTCCGCCAGCTGCAGCTGCAAAAGCGCCTGCTCCTCTTCCTTGGTTTTCAGGGCGCTCTGGGCGGCGTGCAGGTCGTTTTCCTGCTGGTCCAGCTGCACCTGGATGGCGGCCAGTTCCTCCTGCTTGCCCATGAGGGTCACGTTCAGCGTCTCCACTTCCTCTTCCCGCTGAGCCAGCACGATCATGGCCCGGTCCAGCTCGGATTGCTGCTCGTCCAGCTGCTTCTGCTTGAGCGCCAGCATGCTGTAATACTGGTATACGCTGTACACCACCGCCAGCACGAACACCAGCAGCAGCGACGCCATCATATCCGAATAGGAGATCCAATGGGCGCCGTTGTCCCCGCCCCGGGGGCCGCGGCTGCTCCTTCTTTTCGATATTACCGTCATGACGCGGCCTCCGCAGGCTTCTGTTCCATGGCGGCGGACAGGCCCGTCACCGCCCGCTGCAGCTGGGAAATGGCGCTGACGCAGCCCTGGGCTTCCTTTTCCAGCCGCGCCGCAGCCCCGGCGCCGCCGGAAAGGGTCTTCATCTCCTCCAGCTGTTCCTGCAGCGCCTTGATCATGCTGGTGATGTTCTCGTCAAACATCCCCAGCCCCCGGCTGAACGCAGCGGACAGATCGTCCACGAATCTGGCGTAGGTATCCGCCAGCTTCCTGCTGCTTTCGTCCATGCCGGCAGACACGTTCCCCGCCGCATTCAGCGCGCCGTCGGCCTGCTCCTTCACCGCCGTCAGCACCCGTCCGCTCCATTCGGCGTATTCCCGCATAGCGCTTTCCATTTCGCCCTGGGCATTCTTGAGCTGCTGCAGCAGCGCCGTCTGCTCCCGGCCCGCGGTGATCATGCCGGAGAGCACCTGGGAGCCGTGGGTCACGAAGGCGTCCGCCGTCTGCTGGCCCTGGCTGATGGTGCCGATATAGCTTTCGAACCGCCCCATCACCCGCTCCGTGGTGGCCTGCACCTGCCGCATTCCGTCCAGGATCTCCCCGGCGGCGGCCATGGTGCGCTCCAGGGACTCGTAGGAAATCGCCTGGGCCTGGTTCACCTGGGACAGCGTCTGCCCCAGCTGGGTGAACTGCCCGCCCAGGGCGGCGTTCATCTGGGCGATAAACTGATTGGCGATGTTCCGCACGCCGTCGATCTGCGCCTGGGTCTGGCCCAGAACGAAATGATTCATATTCTGCACCACGGGAGAAAGCGAACGCTCCACCCCGCTGACGATCCCTTCGCTGACCCGGGCGCTCAGATCCGACGACAGCCGCCGCAGCAGGGCGCTGCGGTCCTCCTGCTGGAGGATGATCTGCACGTTGTCCTCCAGGGGCTTTTGCATCACCAGGCTGGAAAACGCGTCGTGGAATTCGTCGATAGCCCGGGTAGCGCTGCCGTGGGCCATGCGGCTGAGCATATTGAACACCAGCGAGCAGGCGATGCCGGCGATGGAGGTCATAAACGCGAAGGTCATGCCCCCGATCATCTGGGGGATGCTTTCCATGGTTTTCGCGGCGTCGCTCACGTCCAGCCCGCCCAGGCCCCGCATGAGGCCGATGAAGGTGCCCAGGATGCCCAGGCTGGTGAGCAGGCTGGGCACCACCTGGGCCAGCTGCTCGTGCCCCGCGGAATAGATCACCGAATCGTCGTTGATGTAATCCTCCACGTTGCAGTTCAATCCCCGGGCGTCCAGCTGCTCTGCGTTCACCAGGAACCGCCGCCACGGCCCTTCCAGCTCCCTGCCCAGGAACATGGCGTCCTGCCACACCGGCCGGCCCTCCCCGAGATTCCCCTCCAGCATCCGGATGCCCCGGCGCAGCCGCCGCGCCCCCCGGCGCACCGGCAGCACGCACTTGAAGATCCCGATCAGCGCCACCAAAGCAATAGCCAGATATATGGCAAAATCAGCGGCGTTTGCGGCCAGGCTGTTCAAAAAATCCGTCAATGCTGCTCATCCTTTCCGGGCTTTTCCAGGAATAAGAAATTTTCATGTTTTATTGTAACGAATTAATTCCAAAATTGCAATAGTTTCGTAATAAGTAGTTTGTAAATTTCTTGCGTTCCCCAGGGAATCATTGACAGAAAAGGCCCCGCCGCGGTATGATAAATCATCCCCGGAAGCAGAAAGGAGACCCCCATGCGCCGTTTGCTTTTTCTGGCATTGATTTTCGCTTTGGCCGCGCCCGTATGCCGGGCTGAGGAGGGCCCTGTTCCGTACCGGGAGGCCCCCGTCCAGATCGTGGTTTCCTTCACCGGGGACTGCACCCTGGGCTGCACCCCGGACCAGCGTATGAATCCCCGCACCAGCTTCGAGGGCTATGTTGCGCGCGAGGGGATGGCGTATCCTTTCGCGGAGGTCCGGGAGATCTTTGAAAACGACGATCTCACCGTGATCAACCTGGAAAGCGTGTTCCAGGACGACGACAGCTGCCGGGCGGACAAAACCTATAATTTCCGCGCGCCCCAGTCCTACGCCGAAATGCTGCCGCTGGGGGGCGTGGACGCGGTGTCCTTCGCCAACAACCACACCATGGATTACAGCGCCAAGGGGTTCCTTTCCACGCTGGAAGCGCTGGAAAAAGTGAATATCCCCTGGTTCGGCGCGTCGGAAACGGCCTGCTCCACCTATATTTTTGAAAAAGACGGCGTGAAGATCGGCTTTGTGTCCACCTACATCAGCGATTATTTCCGCACCGAGGGCAAGCTGGTGACGAAGTGCTTCGACGAATTGAACGCCGCGGGCTGCAATCTGATCGTGGGCTGCATCCACGGCGGCGTGGAATACGATACCCTGCACGACGAAGCCATGGAGCGCACGGCCAACGGCTTTATCCGGCGGGGCGCGGACGTGGTGATCTGCCATCATCCCCACACCCTCCAGGGCATCCGCGTGGAGAACGGCCGCACCACATTGTGGAGCCTGGGCAATTTCGTTTTCGGCGGCAATCCGGAGATCCGCGTGAACCACGCCGGCGAATCCGTCATCAGCACCATGATCGCCCAGTTCACCTTCTCCTTCGATGAAAACGGGAAATACCTGGGCCACCAGCTCAACGTGATCCCCTGCCACATGTCCGGCCATACGGGGTACAACGATTACCAGCCCCATCCCGTTTCCGGCCAGGACGCCGAGCGGGTCATCCAGGCCCTGCAGCGGGACGCCCAGCCCTACGGATTGAAGGTGCGGCCCTACGTGGAAGGCGTGGGCGCCCTGCAGCCCTTCGTGCCCGCCCCTGCGGACCGCTGAGCTTGCAAAATCGCATCTTCCAATGTATAATGATATGAAACGCTCATCCGCCGGGAGGGTAAGCCTATGCTGATCAACGCCAGGCAATTCATCGACGCCCTGCAATTGCAGATCCTGTCCCCCAGCAGCCGCACGGAATGGGATATCCACAGCGCGGAGCTGAACCGGCCCGGGCTGCAGTTCGTGGGGTATTACGAGCATTTCGCCTATGACCGGCCCCAGGTGGTGGGCCTGACGGAAATGAGCTACCTGGAGCAGCTCAGCGACGAGGAGCGCCACGCCCGGCTGGACGCCCTGTTTTCCTATCCCATCCCCTGCATGATCCTCTGCCGCGGCATGATGCCCCAGGACGATATCCTGGAGCTGGCGAAGGCCCACGACGTATGCGTGCTGCGCACCGAATCGGTCACCACCAGCCTGGTGGTGAACGCCATGAATTATCTGAACCGCGCCATCGCCCCCCGGTCCACCCTCCACGGCGTGCTGGTGGACGTGTACGGCGTGGGCGTGCTGATCACCGGCGAAAGCGGCGTAGGCAAAAGCGAGGCCGCCCTGGAGCTGGTCAAGCGCGGGCATCAGCTGGTGGCGGACGACGTGGTGGATATCTGCCGCATCACCCCCAGCCGCCTGATCGGCGAATCCCCGGAAACCGTGCGGCACTTCATGGAGATTCGCGGCATCGGCATCATCGACATCAAGGCCATGTACGGCATCAGCGCCGTGCTGATGAGCAAATCCATCGACCTGGTGATCCACCTGGAAAACTGGAAGGAAAAAAAGGCTTACGACCGCCTGGGCCTGGCCGAGGATTTCACCACCATCATGGACGTGCGGGTGCCCCACGTGGTGCTGCCCGTGCGCCCGGGGCGCAATCTGGCCGTGGTCATCGAGGTGGCCGCCCGGAATTTCTCCCTCAAGCAGCTTGGCTATTCCGCCGCCCAGGAGCTGGATCGGCGGCTGAACGAAATGATGAACGCGCGGAAATAACGCTCCGCGAAAAAAGGAGGTTTCCCCCATGATCCTGATCGGCATTGACCTGGGAGGCACCAATATCGCCGTGGGCGCCGTGGACGAGGAAGGCAGGATCCTGGCCCAGGCGTCCGCCAAGACCCTGGCCCAGCGCCCCTTTACCGAAATCGTCCGGGATATGGCCGGCTGCGTCCGCCGGGTGATGGACGCGCTGCCGGGCAGGGAATTTGCCGGCATCGGCATCGGCATCCCCGGCATCGCGGATGAAAGCGGCACGGTGCTCAACTGCACCAACCTGGGCTGGTTCAACGAGCCCCTGGCTGACGAAATGCACAAATACTTCGATCTGCCCGTTTATATCGGCAACGACGCCAACGTGGCCGCGCTGGCGGAATGCCACGTGGGGGCGGCCAAGGGCTGCCGCAGCAGCGTCATGATCACCCTGGGCACGGGCGTCGGCGGCGGCATCGTGCTGGACGGCCGTCCCTGGAACGGGGCCCACGGCCGGGGCGGCGAGATCGGCCATATGACCCTGGTGCCCGACGGCGTGCCCTGCACCTGCGGCAACAACGGCTGCGTGGAGCGCTACTGCTCCGCCACCGCCCTCATCCGCATTGGCCGGCAGGAATGCCGCGCTTTCCCGGACAGCCTGATGCTGAAAAAAGCGGGCGGCGATCCGGAAAAAATCAGCGCCAAAACCGTCATCGACGCTGCGAAGGAAGGTGATGCGCCCGCCCTCCGGGCATTCAATTCCTTCGTGTATTATCTGGCGCTGACCATCAATAACCTCACCGCGTCCCTGGACCCGGAAATGATCGTCCTGGGCGGCGGCGTCAGCCATGCCGGCGCTTTCCTGCTGGACGCCGTCCGGGCGCTGCTTCCCCGGTATCAGATCTTCAAGGCCCTGCCCATTCCCAAGGTGGAATTGGCGCAGCTCGGCAACGAGGCCGGCATCATCGGCGCCGCCATGCTGGGCAAGCGGTAAAACCCCATTGATTTGAAACGAATGAATTTGGAGGGATTCCCATGAACTGTTCCGTTCGCCAGCTGTTCCGCGAAACTCCCGCGGATCAGACGGCCGTCACCGTATCCGGCTGGGTGCGCACCGTGCGCGACAGCAAGGCTTTTGCTTTTATCGCCCTCAACGACGGCACCTTCTTCAAAAACGTGCAGATCGTGTGCGAGCAGAACCTGGAGAACTTCCAGGACGTAGTCAAAATCACCCTGGGCAGCGCCATCGAGGTCACCGGCACCCTGGTGCTGACCCCGGAAGCCCAGCAGCCCTTTGAGATCAAGGCGGAAAAGGTCACCGTGATCGGCGCCTGCGATCCCAGCTACCCTATGCAGAAGAAGCGCCACACCGTGGAATACCTGCGCACCCAGGCCCATCTGCGGCCCCGCACCAACCTGTTCAGCGCCGTGTTCCGCATCCGGTCCCTGGCGGCCCAGGCCATCCACGCCTTCTTTGCGGAGCGCTCCTTCGTTTACGTGCATACCCCTCTGATCACCGCTTCCGACTGCGAGGGCGCGGGCGAAATGTTCCGGGTCACCACCCTGGATCTCAACAACCTGCCCAAGGACGAAAACGGCAAGGTGCTGGACAAAGAGGATTTCTTCGGCAAGCCCGCCAACCTCACCGTTTCCGGCCAGCTGAACGTGGAGTGCTTCGCCCAGGCTTTCCGCAACGTCTACACCTTCGGCCCCACCTTCCGGGCGGAAAAATCCTATACCCCCCGCCACGCCGCGGAGTTCTGGATGATCGAGCCGGAAATCGCTTTCGCCGACCTGCAGGACGATATGGCCCTGGCCGAGGAAATGCTCAAGTACGTCATTGCCGACGTGCTGGCGAAAGCCCCCGAGGAAATGGAATTCCTCAACAGCTTCGTGGACAAAGGCCTGATCGATCGGCTGCAGCACGTGGTAAACAGCCGCTTTGCCCGGGTTTCCTATACCGACGCCATCGATATCCTCCTCAAAGCCGACAGGAAGTTCGATTATCCCGTCCATTGGGGCATGGATATCCAGACCGAGCATGAGCGCTACCTGGCCGAAGAGCATTTCGGCTCCCCCGTGTGCGTGTACGATTATCCCAAGGACATCAAGGCCTTCTACATGCGCCAGAACGACGACGGGAAAACCGTGGCCGCCGTGGATATCCTGGTGCCCGGCATCGGCGAGCTCATCGGCGGCAGCCAGCGCGAGGAGCGATTGGACGTGCTGGAGGCCCGCATCCGGGAGCTGGGCCTGGATATGGATTCCTACTGGTGGTATCTGGAGCTGCGCAAATACGGCACCACGCCCCACGCCGGCTTCGGCCTGGGCTTCGAACGCCTGATCATGTACCTGACGGGCGTAAGCAACATCCGCGACGTGCTGCCCTTCCCCCGCACCACCGGCAGCGCGGACTTCTGATCCCATGCAACCCCGGCCCCGGCCGTTCTGAACTGGCCCCCGTCAAGAGGACAGTGAAACAAAAAACAATATTGGAACAAGAAGTCTCTGGCAACCAACATGAGTTGCCAGGGATTTTCTACATGGG
>CACWLP010000043.1 GCA_902761755.1 uncultured Eubacteriales bacterium
GTAGTCATAGGCGACGGTAAATGTGCCGTCTGCGTTGATGGCCACATGGCAGCCCAGCCAGAAATCCGCCAGGTCGTACAGTTCCATGCCGGTCTCCGGCGTAATGGCCGGTGCGGCGGATTCCGCAGCGGGGACTTCCAGTTTCGGATGACACACCGTCTGGGTGTTGGGATCCTTGACCTCGCAGCTCCAGACGCCGTCCGCCAGGGTCACGGCGATGTCTTCGCCTTCCTCGGGATGCAAGGACAGCTCGGTATCGCTGACGCGTTCCCAGGCGCCGGTCTGGGCCACGATGCCCGCGTACTCCGCGCTGTAGTCATAGGCCACAGCAAAGGAGCCGTCCGCGTTGATGGCCACATGGCAGCCCAGCCAGAAATCGGCCAGGTCGTAGAGCTCCATACCGTTTTCGGGACTGATGGCAGCGGCGGTTTCTTCCGCGGCAGCCTCGGCCTTCGGATGGCATACCGTGTGGGTGTTGGGCTCGGTCATTTCACAGACCCACGCGTCGTCCGTCATGGATACGGAAATATCCTCGCCGTTTTCGGGGTGCAGGGCGATGGCGGTATCGGAAACCTGCTCCCAGGCGCCGGTCATGGAAACGATGCCGTTGCTGTCCCCGCCGTAGTCGAAAGCGACAGAGAAAGTATTGTCTTCCTTCAGATAAACGTGGCAGCCCAGCCAGCCGTCTGCCAGGTCGTAAAGCTCCATGCCGCCGGCGGCAGCCGTTTCCGTTCCCTCCGCTGGGGCGGCTTCCTTGACGGGATAAGCCAGATCGGGATTCACCCACATGGCGGCGCTGTTGGCCTGGGTGTACAGGATGTTGTGGCAAGCTTGCCGCATAGCAGTCTGCGCGGTGTTGCTGGAAGTGTCCAGCGTCGCGCCCATGAGGCAGAGCATCATATCGTTGCCGGAGCGGATCGCCAGGTTGGGGTCCATCCAGTCGATGTTCGCCATGGCGGAGTCGGTCACCACCATGCCGGTGAAGCCCCATTCGCCCCGCAGCACGTCGGTGATCAGCGGGCGGGAGGCACCGGCCCAGGTCGTGCCCAGATAGCTGTAACTGGACATGACGGCCGTGGTTTTGCCTTCCTTCACCGTGATTTCAAAGGGGCGGAAATACACCTCGCGCATGGCCTGCTCGTTGGCCCAGACGGAGAGATGCAGGCGGTTTTCGTCCTGATCGTTGAGGACGAAGTGCTTGGCGTAGAGATAGACGCCCTCAGACGCCGCTCCCCGCACCTGGGCAGCACCCAGCTTGCCGGAAAGCAGGCCGTCCTCGGAATAATACTCGAAGTTGCGGCCGGAGAAGGGAGTGCGGTGGATGTTCATGCCGGGAGCGTACAGGCCCGCGACGCCGTTGGCCTTGGCTTCCTCGGCGAACACGCCGCCGAACGCTTCCACCAGCTCCGCATTCCAGGTGGCGCCGATCACCACCTCGCTGGGGAAGGAAACGCCCCGGAGGGAGCTGATGAGGGAATTGAGGCCCGCGGGGCCGTCGATATCGGCGGTGGCGGGCTTGCCGACGCTCCCGATGGCGGGGGTGGACCAGCCGCCCTTGAGGATCATTTCGGACATGTCCTCCACGCTGAGCTGCTGCAGGAGCAGATCCCACTTAGGATCGTCCCAGGCGAGGCCCGTCATGTCGCCGAGCGTCAGGCCGTTAACCGCAAACACGATTTCCGGATCGTTTTCGTTGACCGCGTAAGGTGCTTTATTGGTGAAGGCTTCTACCACGGCTTCCGGCGCTTCCTTGCCCGCCACACGGGTCTGGGGCAGCGTGCCCGCCCAGTTGGAACGGGAAACATAGGCTTCGATCTGGCCGTATTCCACGTCGGAGAACCGGGTCACGGCGGCGGCCTGGTCGGAGGAACGGGGGTTCTCCGCGTTATATACCACGGTGTTTTCGACAATGTATTCCCGGCTGTCGATCACGTCGTGGGCGTTGCGCATCAGCTTGATTTCGTATGCGCCCGCTTCCAGCACATAGCAGCCGTTTCCTTTGCTGTCGAAGGAAGCCATTTCCTCGGCCGGGAAGGAGACGGGCAATGTTTCGCTTTCGCCGGGCCGGAGCAGCCCGGTCTTGGCAAAGCCGGCCAGCACCACATGGGCTTTCTCGATGCCGCCGGGGGTGTAGGGCGCGGTGTAGTACACCTGGACCACGTCCTTGCCATCCGCGCTGCCGGTATTTGTGACCTGGATCTGCATCGTGACGATGCCATCCTCCACGGCAAACGATTCGATGCTCTGCTCGAAGTTCGTATAGCTCAGGCCATAGCCGAAGGGATACTGCACCGTGGCGGCATAGTCGATGGCTCCGTCGGCGGCGGCGGTCTCATAATAGCGGTACCCCACATAAATGCCCTCGGCGTACTCCACATAGCTGCGCCCTTTCAGGTTGCTGTAAGAGAAATCGCCGGCGTTCCAATACGCGGGGGAGGACGTGAGGTCATAGGCATAGGTGTCCGTCAGCCGTCCGGAGGGGTTCACTTCACCGGTGAGCACCCTGCCCACGGCATTGAAGCCCACCGTGCCGGGGCTGCCGATCCACAGGCAGGCATCCACGTCTTCCGCGAAACCCAGCTCCATGGCATTGGAGGCATTGACCAGGACGATCACCTTCGCGTAGCCCTGACCCTTCACCAGCGCCAGCAAGTCCTCTTCATCCTGCGTCAGCTCCAGGTAGTGGCGGCCGTCGTCCTCGGCGGTATAGCCCGCGGCGTGCATGTCCATGGGCAGGTCGCCGCCCTCGCCGCCGATGCGGGAAATCACGATCACCGCCGTATCCGAAAACGCCCTGGCATCGGCAAGGAGGCTTTCGGGATAGCTGGCAGCAGGCACCTCCGCCGGGGTGAAATCAGAGCCGGAGAAACCGCTCTGCTTGATCCGGCTGACCCCGGAATTGCGATAGAAATCCGCCAGCTGTTCATTGACCTCCAGCCCAGCATTCTTCAGGCCGGCGATCACGTCCACGTTGCCGGTGGTATCGCCCGCGCCGGAACCGGTGCCGCCGTAGATCGGGTCCACGGAAGCGTAGCCGAAGAGATTGACCTTCGCTCCGGCGGCCAGGGGCAGCGCGCCGTTTTCATTGCGCAGCAGCACGATGCCTTCGCTTTCCAGCTCTTCCGCCATTTGCAGGCTCTGCGCCGCGGCGTCGTCCGCGCTGAGAACCTCATGGCTCGCTGCTTCCTCCGCGTATGCGGACGCAAATGCGTTCATGGTTCCGCTGATTGCCAGCGCGGCGATCAGCAGTACGGCAACGGCAATGCGTGAAAACCGGTTGTTCTTTTTCATGGATCAGCCCTCCTCGTCCTTGATTGGCAAACGGGTTCCCTTCATGCTGTATTTTAGCAGGATGATCCGGGCGTTGTATTGCATATTTGTCGCGTATCATTTATAATTGTCTCAACTTGATAAATCGGAAGAGGGCTTGTGAAATGAAAAGGGACGATCTGGTTTATATCTGCGCCATGACGGCCAATCTGTCCGGCCTCCCCGTCCGCCTCTACGAGGGGGACAGGCTGCTGTCCCATTTCAGCATGACGCTGCTTCCCCGGGATCCGATCCTGCTGGTGCGGCCTGAGATCACGGCCATTGACCGGCACGTAGGGTTTTACATCTCCAAACGGTTCTATGTGTACGGCGTCGTCAGCAGCGGGAAGCGCCGGATCGTCATCGGGCCAACCCGGCAGGCCCCGCCGCAGGATCAGGAGCTGCGGGAAATCGCGTTTGAATTGGACGTGCCGCCGGACGATCTGACAGAGTTTCTTTCCGGCATGAAGCAAATCACCCGATTGCCCCTGGAAAGCCTGATCCAGATGCTGTGCTTTCTCAATTTTGTGGTCAACGGGGAAAAGCTGCGGCTGAACGACCTGATCGAAGGCGGAGAAAACCTTTTCGGGCTGGAACAAAGCCGCTCCGAGCAGCGGTTCAGGCAGGCCGAGCCTGACGCCGAAACGCTTCACAATACCCTGGCCATTGAGCAGATGGTGATGAACATCATCCGCAAGGGGGACGTGGCCGCCCTGGAAGCCTTCGCCCAGGACGCGCCCGCCGTGATTCCCGGAAACATGGCCCGGGAGCAGCTGCGCCAGGCCAAAAACACCTTCATCGTCACCGTCACCGAAGCCAGCCGGTCCGCCATCCGGGGCGGCATGGACGTGGAGGACGCCCTGCAGGCCAGCGACGCGTATATTCAGCAATGTGAAATGATGACGGACATTCATCAGATCACAAAGCTCAATTACGACATGGTTCTGTATTACACGCAGCGGGTGCAGGCGATCCGTCACGGCCATTACGCGACGGATTTGGTGCGGAACGTGGCGCTCTACATTCAGCGTCATCTTTCCGAAACCATCACCACCGATCAGATCGCCGCCCATCTGTTCATGAGCCGGCAGCACCTTTCCCGCCGGTTTACACAGGAAGCCGGAATCCCCCTGGCTGCCTATATCCGCAATGAAAAAACGGAGGAAGCCAAACGTCTCCTCCGCTATACGGACAAATCCATCTCTTCCATCGCCCTGTTTCTGGGCTTTTCCAGCCAGGCGCATTTTTCCAAGGTATTCAAGGAAATAACGGGTATGACGCCGGGTGAATACCGGGAAAAGAAACAGGGATGACATGGAACCCCGGTTGCCTCAATGTTAATCTCAGATTTATAGCCCCGCGCTCCGTGCTGGCCTTGCTGACTGCTCAGCGCAAACGCCAAAGCGAATGGAAACTTGCCGCTGGCTCAGCTTTTCAGAATACCGACAACCTTGTCTTTACGGATGAAATAGGGGACAGCCTGTCACACCAAAGCATCGAACACGAATTCCGGCGGATGGCCGACAGGAACAACCTCAAAGGACACGTGATTCACGACCTCCGCCACACCTTCGCCGTCGAACTGCTCCGTGCCGGAACGGATGTTGAGACCGTTTCCAAATGGCTCGGACACTATGACCCCGGCTTTACCCTCAGGGTATACGCCGACATGACGCCGGACATGAGACGCGCTGCCGCCGATACGCTGCAAGCGATCATCGAAAAACGAAACTTTGCCTGACATAAGCCCCTCCGCCGGGAGGGGTTTTTCCATGCATGAAAATCGAATTGCACTCAAAATTGCACTCAAAGCCGTTTTTTGGCAAGCAAAAACCCTTGCAAAGCCTTATGCTGCAAGGGTTTTCGTTGTGTGCGGGAAACAGGACTTGAAGCGAGGATGGCCACCTGAAAAGGTTAAAAAACGCAAAAAAACCTTTGTTTTACAGCTTTGCTCTAAAGAACAATTTGAGTTGAAAAAAGCTCAATGGGAGGTGCTGCATTCGAAATGTATTCAGTTTTTCGGCGTTGAATCTCTTCTTCATGACGCAGTTCTCGAAAATTAGCTTCGATTATGTTGTGGTGAATTCTGACGACGACTGATTGCATCCCGCAATGAAATCAACCTGCTATGTTTTCAAAAGATGCAGATGGTCAATAGGCCGTCTGCATCTTTCTGCCGCGCCGAAAAAAAGCTCAGCATTGAGCGGATCAGATCAAGTTCTTTTTTTCTGGAGTGACTGTTGTATGTTGCAACCAACTTGCAACTTAGTTGCAAGTTGGCCTGCAAGCTTTCAACAAATTTGGGAATATAAAAAGAGCCTTATTCTCACCATCAACTGCAATTTCAGTGCATTTTCTGGAGAAAATAAAGAAAAACCATTGGTCTTCGCCTTGGCTCAGATTACCGCCTCTTCAGTGATAGCTTACGGCTTTGATACTTGACATTTATCAAGTATTTTGCTAACATAGAGCCCGTGGGAGGTGAATGGCATTGAATCAAATCATTCATGAATTACAGGACATGACGCATCTCAGCTGGGCAAAGACGCGCAATTCGTCCGGTACGGCAGGTTCATTCCTGAAAGCGTATGAAGACGGAGTCGATGGGAAGACTTATTTCAAGCTGTCAAATTATGATGCCTGGAAAGGGATCGTCGGCCATGAATGCGTTAATGAAATCATTGTGGATCGCTTATTATCGATCCTGGGTATCAGCCACCTGCCCTATCAGCTGATCCATGCGAAGATCCTGATCGATCAGAAAGAATATGAAACCTGGCTCTGTGCTTCCAAGGATTTCAAGCAGCGCGGAGAAAGCAAAATCGCACTGGACGCATATTATCAGGCGGAGAGCCTGTCGAATGAATCTCCCATGGATTTCTGCATCCGCTGCGGGTGGGAAAGCACAGTCTATGAGATGCTGGTCGTCGATTATCTGATTCTCAATCGTGACAGGCATGGCGCAAACATGGAAGTCCTTCGGAACCAGCGGAAGAAAACCATCCGCCTGGCCCCTTTGTTTGATCACGGACTGTCGCTGCTCAGCCGGTGTGAAAGCACCGAAGCTATGCTCAGGCAAGACGTTATGGCAGATAAGCCGGTCCAATGCTTTGTCGGTTCACGGTCATCATGGGAGAATCTCCGGTTGATCCCTCGGGATCGGCGTCCTCCTTTGCATCCTTTGACAGAGAATGACCGCGCAATTCTCCTGGAAGGTTTATCAGAAGCGCTCGATCAGCAATGGCTGGACAGGATCTGGGAAATGATATGGAAGAGGTGGCAAGCGTATGAGGATCTTTGCAAT
>CACWLP010000044.1 GCA_902761755.1 uncultured Eubacteriales bacterium
GGGCACCCAGCCGTCCACGGGGAAGCCGTAGGGGTTCTCGTTGGCGGTGAGGTCCACTTCGATGTGCAGGTCGGAGCCTTCCTTGGGGGTGGCGTTCTCGGCGGGCGCCATGTCCACGGGCTGGAAGTAAACCATCGACATGGTCATGAAGCCCACTTCCTGCTCGCCTTCCACGCCCAGTTCGTATTCATCGAAGCCCGCTTCTTCTTCGGCAAGGCCGAAAGCGGACAGGCTCATCAGCATCACAGCGGCCAGCAGCAGGGAAAGAAACTTTTTCATTTTGATATCCTCCTACATTGTTTTCATTGTATTTCCGTCGCGGGCTGCGCGGGGCAGCGCCGCGGGGGTACCGAAGTCATTTGGAATACTGCGCTTTCAAAGCGTCCATTTTGCCCCGGTAATGGGCGATCAGGAACGTGACCAGCAGGACGATGGAAAGGATCAGCTGGGGCAGCAGCGTCTCCAGCCAGGGATAGATGCCGAAAATCTGGATCACGTCATTTTCCGGCACGCCGGGCACCCGCAGCGCCAGGTCGAATACGTTGCCCTCGGCCAGCTCCTTGATGCCGCTGCCCAGGAAGGAGACGCACATCACGGCCATCAGGATGGACGTGGCGGTGAAGAAGGCCTTGATGGGGAGCCGGATGGACAGCTTCGTGATGGCCAAATATACGAACACCAGCAGCACGCAGCCCACGCCGAAGCCCGCCAGCACCATGCCCGGATTGCCCTCCGACAGCATCGGCTGGTAAAACAGCACCACCTCCGCGCCTTCCCGGAATACGGAGAGGAACGCGGTGAACGCCAGGGTAAAGGCGCTGCCCCGGGCCACGGAGGAATGCACCTTGCCGTCGATATACCGGGTCCAGGAAGCGGCCTCCGCCTTGGAGATCATCCAGTTGCTCACATAGAACAGCACGCACACGGCGATCAGGGCGGTGACGCCCTCGATGACCTCCTGGGCCAGCCCCGCGCCCACGAACGCCTGCTTGGCCACGCTCAGCACCGCGGCGGCAACAATGCTGGCCAACACGCCGCAGGCCGCGCCGATGTACACGTTTTTCAGGCTCTTTCCATTGCCGCTCTTGGTGAGGTAGGCAATGATGGCGGCGATCACCAGGATGGCCTCCAGCCCTTCGCGCACGATGATGCCGAAGGCCCCCAGGAACGTCAGCAGCCGGGGATCGGACTGCGCCGCCTGCTCCTGCTCTTCCGCAATGCCGTTTTCCGCGGCCAGGGCGGCTTTGGCTTCCGCCGCCTGGGTGTCCAGGGCCTTGGCCTGCTTCAGGATCAGGTTCTTGGCCCCGTCGGTGGTGGTGCGGTATTTGTTTTTCTGATATTTCGTGGATCCGGATGCGATCAGGCCGCGCAGATCGGAAAAATATCCGTCCGTTTTCTGCCGGTCTTTCAGCGACAGATCGGTATAGATTTTATGGCTCAGGCCGGATTCCTCGTAAACGGAATAATAAGCGGTATTCAGGTTGTCCAGGGCGGCTTCAAAGTCCTTGTCCAGATAGCCCATATAGGCGGTATCCAGCAGCTCCTTCACCAGCGTCGCCGCCTCGTACCAGCTGGCGTACTTCTGCGCCGCGCCGGGATCGGCGGAGTATTCGGGGTAGGGATCGGCGGATACCGGCTCGCCCCGCTTGTAATACTTGGTTTCGCTCTGAACGCCGCCCTGCAGCGCCGCCAGCTTGTTGCCGTCCTCCCGGATCATGGCCTTCAGCTTCTGCAGCGCGCTGCGGACGGATACGATGGTTTCCTGATCGGCGTTTTCCTTTTTCACCGCCGCTTTGCAGGCGGAGAACTGCATTTCCACCGCGTTTTTCCGGTTGCCGGAAACGTAGCTCATGGTCTGCCGCTCAAAGCCCGTGGTTTCATACACCCGGAAATAGGCGTTGCTCACGCTGTCGTAGGCCGCTTTCGCGTCGCCGTCCAGATAGCTTTCAAAGGCCGCGTCCAGATACTGGTCGATCTTGTCCGCCGCGTCCGCCCAGCGGGTGGAGGCGTCGTCCTCCGCCAAAGCGCCCCAGGGCAGCGCCAGCAGCAGGATCATCAGGCCGCACAGCAGCTTCGCGGCGAGCCTTCCTTTCTTCATCCCGCGCCATCCTTTCTTTCCCTCTCCCCAGAAGGAAACGGGAATGCGTTAGCCATTGCTAACCCGGTTGTTATGATAGCACACCGCCCCGGCCGTCCGCTATCCTGATATTGACCAGTTCGATATTTCTAATTGCCTGATATTGACATTTTTTAAAAAAGCGTGACAAAGCGGTTAGTTTATGCTAATATTGACCTTGCGGTTAGAGATAGCTAATCTCTGGCGCGCATTTCAGCGGGAAGGGAGGGCTTATCCTGAAAGAGAAGCAAGCCAGCGGCAAAGCCCTGTCCGAGGCGGCGAAGGCTTATATGGAAGCCCACAGCGAAGAGAAGTTTTCCCTGGAGAAAATGGCGAAGGCGCTGTATGTGAACGGGAGCTATCTGCTGCGCACCTTTAAGCAGTATACGGGCATGACGCCGCTGAATTATCATCATCGGCTCCGCTGCGCAAAGGCGAAGGCGCTGCTTGCGCAGACCGATCTAAGCGTATCCCAGGTGGGCGAGGCGGCGGGGTTCGTTTCCTCCTCCCATTTTTCCCACATCTTCCGGAAAACGGAGGGCTGCACCCCCAGCGAATACCGACGGAACCGCGGATCCGGCTGCGCGGACGAAGCAGCCCCGTAAACAGCCGCCCGGCGCGGCAGAACAGATTGATTTCAACCCAGACAAAGGAGAGAAAACATCATGGCGATCGTGGAATTCAAGGATGTATCCAGGGTATACCGGAACGGCGAGCATGAGCAGCGGGCGCTGGACCATGTGAACCTAAGCCTCGAGGAGGGCAAATTCATCGTGGTGCTGGGGCCCAGCGGCGCGGGAAAAAGCACGCTGCTGAACCTGCTGGGCGGGCTGGACAGCCCCACGGAGGGCACCATCGTGGTGAACGGAAAGGATATTTCCACCCTGACGCCCAACGAACTGGCGGAATACCGGGCCGCGTCCGTGGGCTTCGTATTCCAGAGCTATAACCTGATCCCCACGCTCACCGTGATCGAAAACGTGGCGCTGGTGAAGGAGATCGCACCGAATCCCCTGAGCAGCCACGACATGCTCAAAGCCGTGGGGCTCGCCGACCACATCCACCAATTCCCCTCCGAGCTTTCCGGCGGCGAGCAGCAGCGGGTGTCCATCGCCCGGGCGCTGGCGAAGAACCCGCACATCCTTTTGTGCGACGAGCCCACCGGCGCCCTGGATTCCCAGACCGGCGTGATGGTGCTCAAGCTCCTGCTTTCCATGGCCCGGGACATGGGCAAAACCATCATCATCGTGACCCATAACCAGAATATCGCAAAAATGGCGGATACCGTGATCCGGGTGAAAAACGGGAAGATCCGGTCCTGCGAAAACCAGGATCATCCCCTGTCTGCGGAAGAGGTGGACTGGTGATGCTGCTGAAAAAACTGTTCCGGACGCTGTGGCAATACAAAGCGCAGTTCATTTCCATGGTCATCATGGTGGCCCTGGGGGTGGGCGTGTTCCTGGGGTTCAACGTGGAATGGTATTCCCTGGAGGTCAACACCAAAGAGATTTACGACGCCACCGGCTTTGCCGATTTCCGCATCTATAACGACAAGGGCTTCACGGAAAAGGACCTGGAGGCCGTGAAGGCCATCCCCGGCGTGGAGGACGCCACCCGCTTTCTTTCCCTGAACGTGGCGGTGAAGGACGATACGGACACCCTGGCCCTGACGGTGAGCGAAAACATGAAGGTATCCGGCGTGCTGGTGATGCAGGGCGAGCCCTACGACGCATCCTCCCCGGACGGCTTGTGGCTTTCGGATTCCTACGCCGCGGCCAACGGGATCGGCCTGGGCGACCAGATGACGCTGACCTATCAGAACATCACGGTCCAGGGCACGGTCCGGGGGCTGGTGAAATCCAGCGAATATCTGATCTGCCTGCCGGACACCACCCAGATGATGCCGGATTATTCCTCCTACGGCTACGTGTATATTTCCCCGGCGATGCTGGAAAAGTCCGTTCCGTCCCTGTACAAAATGATGGTCGGCTCCCTGTATCACCAGATCAACGTGAAATCCGCTCTGGACAAGGCCGCTTTCGTGGAGGAGGCGGACAGCGCCCTGGGCAGCACCCGGCTGATCCTGTCCAAGGACGAAACCGTGTCCTGGTCCGAAGCAATGGGCGAAGTGAACGAGGGCAAAACCATGGCGTCCATCCTGCCGGTTCTGTTCCTGGCCATCGCCATCCTGACCATGGTGACCACCATGCACCGCATCACCGCCAGCGAAAAAACCCAGATCGGCACCTTCAAGGCCTTGGGCTTCAAGGACCGGCGCATCCTGATCCATTATTCCGCCTACGCGCTGATCATCGGGCTCATGGGCACCCTGCTGGGCGTCGGCATCGGATACTGGCTGGGCTGGTTCATCATGAACCCGGACGGCGCCATGGCGACGTATATCGACATGCCCTCCTGGGCCCTGCACGCGCCAAGGTTTACCTGGTTCGTGCTCATCGGCATCAATGCGTTCCTGACGCTGATCGGCTTCCTGTCCGTCCGGAAGATGCTCTCCGGCACGGCGGCGGACGCCCTGCGGCCCTATACGCCCAAACGGATGAAACACCTGCGGTTTGAAGAAACGAAGCGGTTCAAGGCCCTGGGCTTCGGCACCAAATGGAACCTGCGGGACTGCGTGCGCCACAAAGCCCGCAGCCTGATGACGCTGTTCGGCATCGTGGGCTGCATGGTGCTGCTGGTGGGCGGCCTGGGCATGCAGGATACCATGAACGCCTTCCTGGACGTGTTCTATGAAAAGGCCATCAATTATACCACCCGGGTCAACCTGGACGGCGACAGCATGACCCTGGCGGAGGGCAAAGCCCTGGCGGAGCAGCTGGACGGCGACTGGGCCGCCTCCCGCGCCATCCAGATCGGCGACAAGGGGTATTCGCTGGAAATCTACTCCGTCACCCGCGATAAGGTGCGCTTCGCCGATACCGATATGCGCATTGTGCCCCTGACGGACGAGGGCGCCTACATCTGCACCCGGATCGCCCGGGATCATCACCTCAAAATCGGGGATACGCTGCATTTCTCCCCCTATGACAGCGACGAGCACTATGCCGTGCCCGTGGCGGGGGTATTGGATTCCATGACCGAGGGCGTATTCATGACGGCGGCCTTCGCCGATCAGACGGGCATTGCCTATACCGTTTCCTCCGTGTTCACCGACGAAACGGCCATCCCGGAGGACAGCCGCATCCTGAACAAGCAGAGCAAGCAATCCATCATGGATTCCTTCGATACCTTCATGGACCTGATGAACAAGATGATCTGGCTGCTGGTGCTGGCGGCGGTGATCCTGGGCATCGTGGTGCTTTACAACCTGGGCGTGATGAGCTACACCGAGCGCTACCGGGAAATGGCCACCCTCAAGGTGGTGGGCTTCAAGGACGGCAAGATCGGGCGGCTGCTGATCAGCCAGAACCTGTGGCTCACGGTGATCGGCATTCTGATCGGCGTGCCCATGGGCGTGGGCGTGCTGCAATACCTGCTCACGGCCCTGGCCTCCGAATACGAATTGAAGCTGGTGCTGGGCCCGGCCACCTGGTTCATCAGCGTTTTCCTGACCTTCGGCGTTTCCCTCCTGGTGGGCCTGATGGTAGCCCGGAAAAACCGGCACATCGACATGGTGGCGGCCCTGAAAACGGAGGAATGACCGATAAGCGCCTGTTGTCCGGCCGGCCTCCCTGCGTTCTTTTTTCGATTTATCAACAGAAAGGGGATGTTGCGTAAAGTCAATCTGCAACATCCAGGGTGTCGACAAAGTCGACACCCTGCCATCGAAAGCCAGCTAAAGCAGTCTTTCGATGGGTACATCAATTTTCTGTAAAATGGCATTTCTGGGCAG
>CACWLP010000045.1 GCA_902761755.1 uncultured Eubacteriales bacterium
CGTCACAGCCTCCCGCTTTCCTTCACTCTCACCCAGGAATGCCCTGACGCAGTTGGCATGTTCAAAGTCTTTCTTGCCCATGCCATAACCAATGGCCTGAGCTTTCATGAGGGGCCGGTCTCCGAAGCCGGAAACAAAATGCTTCAGCAGCGCCGCACCGGTCGGCGTACAGAGTTCTCCCCGGATCTGCCCGCCGTAAATCGGGACGTCCTTGAGAATCAGGGCCGTTGCCGGAGCGGGAACCGGCAGGATACCGTGCATACAGCGGACATGACCGCTGCCCACATGAACAGGCGACGCGATCACCTGATCCGGCGCGATCTGCTCCATCAGCAGGCATACGCCCACCACGTCGGCCACGGCGTCCATGGCGCCCACCTCGTGGAAATGGATTTCACTCACAGGATGCCCGTGCACCTGGCTTTCCGCTTCCGCGATCAGGGCATAGACCGTTTTCGCGTCTTTTTTGACCTGATCGGATACGGCCAGGCCGTCAATCACCGCTACGAGGTCCGCAACGGAAGCATGGTGATGGTGGTGTTCGTGTTCATGGTCATGCTCGTGATGATGATGTTCATGCTCATGGAGATGTTCATGCTCGTGGTCATGATGCTCATGCTCGTGTTCGTGATGATACTGCTCGTGTACGTCCTCCGATTCTTCTTCCTCGCCGTCTACCATTACCCGCATGTGCGTGCCTGTGATGCCGCATTTAACGTCGGGTTCGGCAGTCACATGGACGCCGGGCAGCCCCAGCCCGTTCATTTGATCGATAAAGGCCTGTTTATCCGGGATCAGCTCCAACAGCGCCGCCATCAGCATGTCTCCCGCCGCGCCCATCGTACATTCCAAATACAGTGTTTTCATGTTCATTCTCGCTTTCTGCTCATAATCCGTCAAAAAAGTATTGCGGAAGAAGAAACAATTTAGGTTCTTTTGTCAAGCATCTGTCAGGCCGTCCGCATTGGGACTTGACCATACCACGGCAACTTTTTTCATGTTTCTATACCGCCTTTCTGTGCAAGGCACCGACGGGGTTATGAAACCGGCGCCATTTCGCTTTATCGAATATATATGTTTGCTGAAATGCAGATTTTCTCCTGAATCTTCATCCTTTTCTTATGCCGCTTCTTCCCGTACCTGAGCGGTGTAGAGCTGATAATACAGGCCGCGCCTGGCCATCAATTCCTCATGGCTGCCCGCTTCGGCGATGCCCTTATTGCTGATATACAGAATTCTATCACAATTCTTGATGGTAGACAACCGGTGGGCCACGATGATGCTGGTGCGTCCTTTGAGCATTTCCCGGATGCCCTCCTGCAATCGCTTCTCGGTCTGGGTGTCGATGGAGGAGGTGGCCTCGTCCAGGATCAGGATGGCGGGATCGGAAAGCAGGGTGCGGGCGAAGGCGATCAGCTGCTTTTCGCCCTGGCTCAGGTTGTTTCCCCGCTCTTTGATCTCAGTCTGATACCCCATGGGTAATCTGCGGATCAGCTCGTCCGCCTGCACCCGTCTGGCCGCTTCCTTCACCTCGCTGTCCGTGGCGTCCAGTCGTCCGTAGCGGATGTTGTCCATGAGTGTACCGGAAAAAATGAAGCTGTCCTGGAGCATAATGCCCAACTGGGAGCGCAGGGAATGAAGCGTCACCTTGTTAATGTCGTGGGTCATGCCCGCTTTGTCGTGGAGCAATATCCTGCCGCCGTTCAGGTTATAGAACCGGCACAGCAGATTGATGACGGTGCTTTTCCCCGCACCGGTGGGGCCCACCAGGGCGATGCTTTCCCCGGCCTTGACGTGCAGGTTCATGTGCTCCAGCACGTTGGTTCCTTCCTCGTAGGCGAAGGTCACGTCCTCAAAATCAGCTTCTCCGGTGATGTCGGGCAAGGTTTCCGCGTCCGGGGCGTCGTCCACGATCACGGGCTCGTCCATGGTTTCAAAAATGCGTTCCAGATAGGCGATGTTGTTGACGAAGGAATTGTAGATGTTCGCCAGGTTGGTGATGGGCTGCCAGAAGCGGCTCACGTACTGGCCCATGGCCAGGATCACGCCGAAGGACACCATTTTCCCGCCGCCCATCCAAACTGAGCCATACGCAGTTGCTGATATAAACGGCTTTCAGCCATGCCGCCCGGCAGGCAGTGGCCAGCTTTTCCATGATGGAAATATTGACCTCCTGCCGGTCAAAAAGCTGGCTCACCCGCACGCCGTCGATGGATTCAGCCAGATAGGCGTTGTAGTTGCTGTTTTTGTTGCTCTGGTTCTGCCAGGCTTTACGCTGCCGGGGCTTGATGAGGATGATGATGGCCACGAATATGGGCAGGCCCGATACGATCACCGTAGCCAAAGTGGCGTCGGTGGTGTACATGAACACCACGATGAACGCTAAGCTGATCACGTCGATGATCATGTTGATGATGCCGTTGGACAGGATATCTGACACGGAGTTGACGTAGTTGATCACCCGCACCAGAATTTTGCCGGCGGGCCTGCTGTCGTAATAGCTGAACGGCAGCTTTTGCAGGTGGGCGAACAGATCGGCGCGAATGTCGTAAATGATCTGCTGGCTCACGTGGGCCATCATGCGGGAGCGAATGACGGTGAACACGATGCTCAGGGAAATCACGCCCACAAACAGAAGGGCCATCCGGCCGATCATGGCGGCGTCCTTGCCCGGCACGGCTTCGTCCAGCACCCATTGGGTAATCTTGGGGATATACAGGGTGGCTACGCTGGAAAGAGCGCTGAGCAAAAGCGCCAGCAGCATCTTGTATTTATGCTTGGCGATGTACCGGCCCGCCCGTTTCAGATGCTTCCATTGAAAGGGAGATTCCAGGCGCTCGTCCACGTCGAATTTATTCCGCGCCATCTTACACCGCCTCCTCCATGGAGATGCCGTATTGCAGGCAGTAGGTCTGCCAGTAATAGCCCCGCTTTTCCAGCAGCTCCCGGTGGGTGCCCTGCTCGGTGATTTTGCCATCCTGCAAAACCAGGATCAGATCGGCGTCCCGCATGGAGGAAATGCGCTGGGCGATGATGAATTTGGTGCAGGGGAAGGGAAGGGATCGAAGCTGATTTTGAATATACAATTCCGTTTCACTATCCACGGCGGAGGTGGTGTCGTCCATCACCAGGATACTGGGCCGAACCGCCAGGGCCCGGGCCAGGGCGATGCGCTGCCTTTGTCCCCCGGAGAGGCCCACGCCTCTTTCGCCGATGATGGTATCGTATCCCTCGGGCAGTTTTTCCGCGAACTCCGCTGCGTCGGCCCGGCGGGCAAAATCCTTCACTTCATCCAGCGTCAGCGCCTGATTCCCGAAAGCGATATTGCCTTCCACCGTATCGGAAAACAAAAACACATCCTGGGTGGCGGTGCCGATGTCGCCCCGCAGCTCCTTCAGCTTCCATTGCTTCACGTCGCAGCCGTCCACCCGGATCTGGCCTTCCGTCACGTCATAGAACCGGGCCAGCAATTGGATCAGGGTGGTTTTGCCGCTGCCGGTGGGGCCCATGACCGCCACGGTCTGCCCCGGCAGCACGGAAAAGGTCACGTCCGAAAGGATCGGTTTGCTGTCGATGCCAAATGAAACGTGGTCGAATTCGATCTGGCCCTGCATGCGCTCGTGGGCCATGGCGTCCGGCGCGTCCACGATTTCGGGCTTGCCGTAATGCAGTTCCATCACCTTGGCCGCAGAGGTGGAAAACCGTTGCAGGTCGTTGATCAGGTTGCCCAGCTCCCGCATGGGATTGGAAACAGCCCAGCTCAGCCCCGTAAAAATCGCCAGCTCGCCGGGGGTCAATTCGCCCCGGATGATGAAGAGCCCGCCCACGAACACCGTCACCAGCTGGATGGCGTTCACCAGCAATTCGATCATGGGGAAGAAGGTGAGCCACAGCTTATTGATGCGCAAATGGCTGTCCATGAAGGCGCGGTTCTTTTGTTCAAAGCGTTCCTTCTCGTATTCCTCCCGGGCAAAGGCCTTTACCACCCGGTTGCCCGCGATATTTTCCTGAGCAGCGGTGTTCATTTCGCTGAGTTTTTCCCGCATGAATACGAACCGGGACCGCACGTGCTTGGAAAAGAATTTGGTGATCAGCAGCAGCACCGGCGTGATCACGATCAAAAGCAAGGTCAGCTTCCAGTTCACGATGGACAGATACACCGTCGCGAACAGAAAGGTGCACGCGGCGTCGATGATCCGGTAATCAATGTAGGCGAGAAAATGCCGGCACCAGTCCAGATCGGCGCTCATGCGGGTCATCAGATCGCCGGTGCGGTGGCTGTCGAAAAAGCACATATCACTGTACTGCATTTTTTCAAACAGACGGCGGCGCAGGTTGAACATCACGTTCTGGGATGCTTTTTCCAGGAAAATCACCATCAGATACCGCATGCCTTCCCTGCCCAGCTTCACGGCCAGCATCAGCATCAGAATGTCCATCAGCGGATCCGGGTTTTGGGCCACGATC
>CACWLP010000046.1 GCA_902761755.1 uncultured Eubacteriales bacterium
GCTGATCACCATCATGAGCAGCCTGGCCCAGGAGGAAAGCCGGAGCATTTCCGAAAACGTCACCTGGGGCCAGCGGAAGCGCATGGCCGACGGCAAGGTAGCCATTCCCTTCAAGCACACCCTGGGCTTCAAGCGCGGCCCCAAGGGTGAGATTCTGGTGGATGAGGAGCAGGCGAAAATCGTCCGGGACATCTACGATTGGTTCCTCGAAGGGCTGACCCCACACGCCATTGCTGCCAGGCTGATGGAAAACGGTGTTCCGTCGCCTCGCGGCAAGGAGGTGTGGCATCAGGGCACGGTGAGAAGCATTCTGAGCAATGAAAAGTACAAAGGCGATGCCCTGATGCAGAAGTTCTACACCGAGGACTTTCTGACCAAACGGCAGATCCCCAACAAGGGTGTCCTTCCGCAGTACTACGTGGAGGGCAACCATGAGGCGATCATCCCGCCGGAGACCTTTGAATTGGTGCAGCTGGAGCTTGAGCGCAGGAAATCCAAGGGAGGCCGCTACAGCGGAGTGGACATTTTTGCCTCCCGCATCGTCTGCGGTGAATGTGGCGCTTACTACGGCTCCAAGATCTGGCATTCCAATCAGGCAAAGTATCGCCGGGTCATTTACCGCTGCAATCAGAAGTACGGCGGGCCACACCGCATGTGACCGAGGAGCAGCTGAAGCAGGGATTTGTTGCCGCCCTGAACAAGCTCATCTCCAAACGGGATGACATCATTGCCGGGCTGACGGAAGGCGCGGAAATCCTGTACGATACGACGGCGCTTGAAGCGGAGAAGAAACACCTATGGGGTGAGATGTGCGTACTGGCTGAGATGGTGCAGGCAGCAATCAACGAAAACGCGCACGTCGCCCTCGACCAGAAGGAATACCAGAAGCGATACGATGAACTGGCCACCCGGTATGATGGCTAACCCGGAGACCTGGGGAAAACTGTTGGATCATGCAACGGTTTGCACCGACGGCAGCATCCGCTTCACCTTCCGCAACGGCATTGAGATCTGACAGCCCAGTCTTACCCCATCTCTCCTGTCGCATTGACAGGAGTTTTTCCGTTTGCGGCGAAATAACAGGTGTGGGCTTGATAGTAAGCTCATGCTTAACCTATAATGGGTTTGATCGAAGAGGCCGTCATATCGGGATTGGCAGAGAATATCGCGAAAGATCCCGTGATCCGGCGGAATTCCGCGTTTTTCAGGGCATGGGATGATTCCGATCGAAGCAGGCCGCATCGCAAAGGCAGTCTGTGACGGACAAAGTCCTCCAGATGCAAGCCTCACGAACCAGATCATGAAAACGGGAGGGAAAAGTGGCACGGATCAAGGATATGACATCGGGAAATCCCGTGAAGCTGATATTGCTTTTTGCATTGCCGGTCCTGGCGGGGAATATGCTGCAGCAGCTTTACAGCCTGGTCGATTCCCTGATCATCGGACAGCTGCTGGGCGTCAGGTCGCTGACGGCGGTTTCGGCGTCCGGATGGCTGGATTGGGCCGTGCTGTCGGTTCCAATGGGGCTGGCGCAGGGATACTCCATTCACGCGTCCCAGTGCTACGGCGGAAAGCAGTACGCGGAGCTGAAAAGAACCGTTGCGCAAAGCTATCTGATCTCCGCGGCGGCGACGGTCGCGCTGGAGTTGACCAGCCAGATGCTGCTCCGCCCAGTGCTGACATGGATGAACTCGCCGGCAGAGACCATCGGCCTGACAGAAAACTATCTGCGGATCATTTATGCGGGCCTGCCGGTGGTGATGTGCCTGAATGTGTTCAGCGGCTTTCTGCACGCGCTGGGAAACAGCAGGACGCCGCTGCTGGCCCTGGCCTGCTCCACGGCGGTCAACATTGCTCTGGACTGGTGGTTTGTCGGCTCGCTGGGTCTTGGCACCAACGGCGGCGCGTACGCGACCGTGATCGCACAGGTTGTTTCCGCCTCGATTTGCCTGGCCGCGGTGCTAAAAATCCAGGTGCTTCGCCCGCAGCGGTCGGATTATCGTCCGGATCGGCGTGTGATCCGCAAGCTGACGAGGCTGGGATTCCCGATCGTCTTCCAGCACCTGATCATTTCGCTGGGCGGACTCGTGCTGCAGGGTGTGGTCAACGCATTCGGTTTTGTCTTTATGGCCGGATACAACGCAGCTTCCAGGCTGCAGGGACTGGTTGAAATCGCGGGTTCTTCCCTGGGGAACGCGGCGGGAACCTTCACCGGACAGAATCTCGGCGCCGGGAGAATGGACCGTATTAAGCTGGGCCTGTGGCGCTCAGCACAGATCGCTTTTCTGCTTGCGCTTGTTGTTGGAGGACTGATGATCCTGCTGGGGAAGCCCATTCTCTCGCTGTTCATCCGGGATGAGGCGGCGCTGGCTGAACAGGTACTGGCCATCGGATACGACTTTCTGCGGGTGATGGCAGCCGGGCTGCCCATGCTGTACCTCCTTTTCATATATCGAACCACCCTGCAGGGCCTGGGTGATACCATGATGCCCATGGCTTCCGGTTTTCTGGAACTGGTGCTCCGCATCGGAGCGGCTCTGCTGCTGCCTGCGCTGCTGGGATACTGGGGCGTTTATCTGGCGGAGATTGCAGCATGGGTCGGTGCAGGCGTCTTCCTGATCATAGCCTGCTATCACAGGCTGCATACACTGATCAATGCCACGGAAAAGAAGATATGACGCGACATTGCAGAATCATCGAGCATGGCTAATTCCAGTTTCATGAGGAGACAGTCAATGAAGCAGATTACAAACAAGGAATATGAAGAATGGCAGAAGTACAAGGAGGAGAAGGCAAAGGGCCGCATCCTGATGCCCGACACTCTCCGTTTCATCTGTGCCGCCAATGATTATGATCCGACGAAGATCGGTCAGCATTTCCTGGAGGTGCTGCCCAAGGTATGC